>JAYUWH010000178.1:0-8166 GCA_043753645.1 Bdellovibrionales bacterium | reverse complement strand
ATCCACCGCCGATTTCTTTAACTAGGCTTTATAAATGAAACGAATATCCCGCTTGCAACTGAAATCCTGAGGCTTTGCCATCAGCAATCTTAAATACTTTTGTTAATCCATAGCTATAAGTTAAATCCATCGTGATTCGGCCTGGAATCATATCGTTACTCCATTCAGCACCAATACCCGCTTGAGTTAAAACTCCGAATGAATTGACGTCTGATTTGACATCTGCAGATTGACCCATAACATCAGACTTTGCGGACATCACGTACGTTGGCGTTAGGCCCGCACGACCGTACCAATGAGTACCCGCCCCTGTTGGATTAAAAATATATTTAGCTCGAAGTGGCACCGCCAGTTGGCCAATACTTAAGGTTGCTGCATCAATGCTTAAAAAACCAAAATCAAATGTTTGCTTAGCCCCAGTTTCTAAATATTCTAAACCACTTTCTAATTCGATGGCAGAATCCGTCATTGGCATTTGCACTAAAATCCCTGCTGAATTTCCACCTTTTGCTTTATAATCTGCTGTGGCACCTTGAATATTGAAGTAAGAATACCCCAAGCTTGGAACCAATTTAAGTTCGTCATGGCCCGCCGAACTTACTACTTGATTCGTTACTGCCAAGGCCAATTGTGGAATTACCGCTAAGCACGCCAAAACCAAAACTTTAGCTTGGATACCTTTAACAAATTTAAGATTCATTTTCATAACTTTCTCCTTTTATGTGTGATTGCTTTTGTTTGTTCAAAAACGTATTTTCATTAATTAAAAAACTACCTTCGCTTCGTGACAGATTCGCATTCATAGCTGATCTGCCACTCTTTAATTGAAGTTGTAACCGATGATGAACTGGTAGAGTCTTTTGGATCTGACCCACCGGACACAAGTGGAATTCCAAATAGTGACCCCACTTTCCTGCTGCTAGTCCCTGCTGATTTGGTGGTGTCCGCATTCGACTTTACTTCTTGTCCAACGGCGATTTCACCCTCTTCTAAAACTTTAACATTGGATGCACCACAGTTTACCGACATCATTTGATTTGCTTTCATTTGGTCTTCGTCACGATGATCAGGCTTTAACGCAATAATGCCACCCTGACCCGGTTTCTTTTTTACGTCTCGAGCGTACGCCTGATACGGCGCTGTTTGACAGCCACTGAAAATAAACACTGCAGTTGTTATAACTAAAGAACAAATTAATTTTTTCATAAAACCCCTTTTTAAATGTTGAGGTTTGTAAATAACTTAAAACTTCGCAAGAAGCGATAGCCCCGACGACATATAGTGTTCTGTTGTGTTCGGTCTGCTATCTAAAAACGGAGTGACAAGATCGACGAATTGGTCGGTAAGGACTTTGCCCACCAGATCGAATATAAAAGGGTTTATTTTTGTAAATCGTTAATTCTTCAAAATTCTGATTTGTCAGCCGCAGGTGATAAAATGCGCGGACACCAAGATCTGTTCCGGAGACAGGTTGCTTAAAAGCGTCTTCCATATATTTTTGAATATTAAGAAAAACCTCTAATGGATTTCTTTTGATAGCTTCTGCCAAAGCATTTTTTGGATTTAAGTTTAACGGACTTAAACTAAAATCATACGGAATTGAAACCCGGTACACGCCATCAGAAATTTTTTCTTGAATCATGGTCGCATTATCAAAAGTGCGAACCTGGAAATCAGTACGAACTGATGGAGTCTTCAAATCACTTCGCAGCGAAGCCCGCATAAAATCGGCGTTAGCCTCGTTGTTAAGAATGCGATAAGACTTAGATTCGTAGATTTCAATTTCCCTCACTGGCCCATCAGATTCTACGATAAATTCTATGGTACCTGTCTGCGTCGGAATATCCATTTCAGCTTTCAACGGCTGATATTTTCCATCGATATTTATACCCATTTTTTTGATCTTAATATTTTTTTTAGGAATATCCTGCTTGATTCGCGTTACCCGTAGGGCCTCTGTAAAAAACACCTGCATGCTGTCGTGAACTGCAACGGATTCAATAGAAAAATCGAAATCAACAGTCGGCTTTGTGATGCGAAACTCATATTCATTTTGTGATATTTTTGTTCCTTGCACCGCAAGATTTCGATCTTTATTTTGTAGGATAAGGCGAATATGCTGTTCATCACCAACCCGATAAGTGGCGCTATCTAATTGGACTCGAACGACGACATTAAATTGATCTTCGCTAAAAATTTTTGCTTTAGTTTGTTCATCGACCTTGATTGAAGGATAGCGCTGCGCACTTAAAATTCTATCAATTTTTTTATCCCTGTTGTTGATTCCCACGACAAATTCATGCAACGAAAATGTTTTGTCCGGCTGAGTGTGGATATCGTTAAAATCATCGGTAGTTATAGATTCTTTTTTCACATCCATCACCAAATCGATTTGTGTCGTGCGCATCTTAAGCCACGAACGCGCCATATCATTTTCTTTGATTTGCTCTAAAGATTCAATATTCCAGTAATAAATTCGGTGGTAATCCTTTGCTCCTTCCTTGGTGACTTCGAAACGGTGCCGACTTTCAAGTTGCTCTAACAAGGGAATCGTTTGATCGATAACTTTTCCATCTTTTTCAATAAAAAAGAAAAATGGATTAAAAGCAATAAATTGATCCACCGTAGGGGTCGGTGTTTTTATAGTCCCAAACAGAATGTCTGAGGCGCTCATGGCGCGAACTATCGAACCATCAGCTAACGTAATTTGTTTTTCTAAAGTTTCGACTCGCTTTCCGAATTTGGCCGCAATGGAATCAATCATAGCTTGTCGACTTTGCAAATAGTTTTGGTCAGCGAATCTCTTTGGAACAAAGTGGCCAAACTCATGCATCAAAAGCTGCACGATTTGGGAAATACGCAGCAGGCTTTCAGTTCGATTAATCACATTTAAATTAACATAAATTGGGTCACCAAGGTTGGATCCAATCACGGCTGACCGGGGCGGCGCATTTTCAATCACCTGAAACAGGGACTGATCTCGCGAAAAGTTCAGTGGAATATGAGGAACTAACGGGGCTCCGGCGCCTTCTTTCGTCGTGTAGTACTTCGAAGCTTCAAGCATATAGTATAAAGCTTCTTTTTCTTCATTCGTCCATGCTTCGCTAGATCTTAGTACTTGCACCATGATGCTAGCAAACCGACCGTAAATTGAAGTTATTAGTGGCTGGCGATCTGTCTCAGCCTGAGATTTTGAAAGTGCTACAATTGAAAATAAGAAAATAAAAATAACGGTTACTTTTTTCATAACCTCTTTCAAAGCAAGCAAAAGGCCATAAAAGTTCTAAGGTTTAATGACACCAAAAGCGCTAGCCTTTGTAGAGCCCAAGCTAAAACTGCCCGTTTCCGAAAAGACCAGCTCGATCTTGATTTTAGCACGACCTAAACGCTCGCCTCCACAGTTCCATTTTACGTCCAACACAACAGTTTTTGACATCGGAATGGGTAAAGTCATACGCTGAATTCTCACTTTGAGATTTGGTGAAATTTCGCAAAAATTTAATTTCTGTATCAGAGGATATAGATCATAACTATGGTCCGTTTGTTCTAAAACTAGCTCGTCAAAGACTTCACTTGAATTGGCTTCAATTCGCAACCAATGAATTTGGTTTTGCTCGGAATCCACAAAAAATGAGGTGGTTTCGATTTTTAACGACCAGAAAATTTTCTGGGCTAAAGAAACTGAATCTACTTCTTGATGTTTAAGCAGGCCGAACAGAACAAGGCTGCCAATTTCTGAAAATGAATTTGGAACACCAACGCTATTCGCTAAAGCGCCTGACCGAATTAAGATCGGCGACCCCACAAAGTTTGCAGTGAGTAAATCAGGGCCTTCAGAAGCAGAGAAAAACTGTAATTGAAAAGACTTTAGTTCGATGGGCATCGCCGTAGAAACTTTTTTTATTAAAACGACTTCTTGTTCACTTAGGCTACAAGCTGCAGCTGATTGAATGCAAGAATTAAGATATCCCTGCATCTTTTGAAAGATTATCACCGCAGACATTTCACCCAAGCCACCACCATTACGGACAATGGATCCACCACCCGCAAAGCTTACTGAAGACATAAAAAGTAGTAGAACAAATCTAATTTTCATGAGCACTCTTTTCTGTAAGGGAAAAAAACTGAGTTGTTAGACAATATAATTGATCGACGTCAGCTGCAGCTGTGTATTTAGCGACCACTGTGTCTGCAAAATTTTGAATTTCAAGACGAATTTTTTCGATATCTTCTTTTCGCACTGTCATTATGCAGGTTGAAAGTTCACGCAGTGACGGGGGTTGTTCCTCGATGGACTGATTGGCTTTATACAAGAACTGCGCATGATATTTTCGAATATGCTCAGATGGAGTTTCTTCACTTACTAATACAAAATCTTCTTGCGGCTGATAAATATTGTTATCAAATTTTAAAATTCCGACTTGAACTAAGGCCATTAAGGCATTTTGAACTTCAGCTGTAGTAATACCAAGCGATTTTGCACAGACGTCGATATCTTGAAAGCGTGGATGCATTTGTATTAAATGATAGACACACAGATAATACCACGTTGTTAACGTTTTAAATCTAGCGATGGATAGTTTGCCACCATTTTTTTCAAGTCGCTGCTTGATACGGATCTTAGCTAACTGAATATCAGACCTTTTTTTGGAATATTTTAATCTTACTAAATCCAACCAGTGGTCTTGGTGCTTACTTTCAAGAGCAATTTTTTTTGCAAGTAGCTGAATCCTTTCTTCTGAAAGACTTAATTTATTGTTTAAGAAATCAGACAAGGTCGAAGGACTTAGCTCTAGATCCCTGGCAAAAGCCCGCAGGGAATAGTGTGGTCGTCTTTGAAACCGCTTAACAAGCTCGGTTTTTAAATACTCGCGGTGATCGTCTGGGTACATGTCCATACGTTATGGATTTAGACTGTAGTCATTAGCTTTGTCAAAACTTGTTTCCGAACATGTGTTCGGTAATGCCAATAAGAAGCCGAACAGGTGCTATGAGGTGAAATTTTTAGCCAGGAAGCGTTTATTAGGCCCTTTAATCGATCTTCTGTAACTGCGCAAACCGCAGTGGTAGTTTTTCGTTGGTTTCTTTTTTATACTCTTCGCCGCCAAGCACATGCACATGAATAGCATTGGTTTTTCCATGGTCAGCAATGGGTTGGCCTAAAGTTAAAATAATTCGTTCACCCGTCTTAGCTAAGCCATTTTCTATCAAAAGTTTTTCTACTTGATTTAATATATCTCGCAAAGATTCATACGGATTTAAATGCAAGGTCTGCATTCCCCAAATTATTTCTAAGCGGTTTAACACCGCAAGATCCTTTGTCATGGCGATGATTTGTGCCTTAGGCCGAAAGCTTGAAATAATTTGTGCCGTTTTGCCCGTCGTCGTTAAGCACACTATAGCTGATGCGTTTAATTTTAATGCCGTCAGCGCCGAACTTGCGGCAACAGCCGCCGGAGTACTTAGTAATTCATTATCCAAATTTATTTTGTAGTAATTTTCTTCGCTTTTTTCGACTTCTAAAATAATTTCATGCATTGTTCGAATGGCCTTAAACGGATACTTGCCACTTGCGGATTCTGCCGAAAGCATTAAGGCGTCAGTGCCATCAAGCACGGCGTTCGCAACATCTGTTATTTCAGCGCGCGTAGGTCTTGGATTTTCGACCATAGAATCTAGCATTTGCGTGGCCGTGATCACCGTTTTTCCAAGTTGGTTTGATAATTTAATAATTCTTTTTTGTTCTCGCGGCAGACGACTTTGTCCGATCTCAACCGCCAGATCCCCGCGGGCCACCATCACCACATCACTAAGACGAATTATTTCTTCCAAGTTATCCAAAGCTTCAAGCATTTCGATTTTGGCCACAATTTTAGCCGGAGAATGATGTTTCTCAATAATTTCCCGTAATTGTCTAATGTCTTTTCCATGGCGTACGAAGCTTAAGGCAATGTAATCCACACCGTTGGCCAAGCCAAATTCTAAATCTATTTTATCTTTAGCGGTCAAGGCCTCGACCGGTAAATTGATCCCGGGTAAATTCATGCCTTTTCGATTTTTTAAAATTCCACCATAAATTACAATCGCTTCTAATGAAGTTTTACCAACAGACACGACTTCAATTTCGATCAGGCCATCATCGATTAAAATATGATTACCTTTTTTACAAGCTATACATAGCTCTTTAAAATCACTGGGAATTAAACCTTCTTTTCCTAGCACGTCGTCGATGGTTACAGTAACAACTTGGCCTGCTACTAACGTAATGAACCCATTTTCAAACAGGCCAACCCTAACTTTAGGTCCTTGTAAATCTTGCAAGATGGTTACAGGTGCTTTTAATTCAGCAGAAATAAGGCGTAAATTTTTTATAACAAGCAAATGCTCTTCATGCGTACCGTGGCTAAAATTAAGCCGGGCCACATTCATTCCTGATTGTATGGCCTTTTTTAAATTAGCTGGATCGCGTGTTGCTGGACCTATGGTGGCGACTATTTTTGCTCGACGATGGAATAACATACTTTTAGCGTATTAGCTTAGCGGTAGAATGTCCTGTAAAAAAATTCGTCTCGGACTTTTTTTAGTGCCAGCAGATTTCTTGTCTCGGCCTGCTGTTTCTGCAGATCGCGGACTTCGGCCGACGCAATAGCGCGCGTCAGGACTTTAGTTTGGCTTACCGTTTGCGTTTTAAATTCATGCTTCCACAGCGGCGCGATTTCAGTAATAAATTTTTTGAAACTACTACTAGTTTGAAAAAACGGAACTACAAATCCGAAGAGTTCTGCTTTTTCCACAAATACACTTTTTGCAAGCACACTATTACTTTGCACTTGAGCTAAAATAAAAGTGGAAAGCATGAATGTCTTAAGATCTAGAAAATTTAAAAGCTGATCTTTTTTAGCGATCAGCAAATGCTGCTGTTGGCTTGGAATTTTGTTAATCGTGACAGGATCACCACTATTTCTAATCTGCACGGATCCCTTTAGTAAACTGAGGGCCAGCACAGAATCAAGTGAATCCCATTGGACTAAAGTATCTTTTAGCAATCGCACTTGAAGGTTGTTTACCTTAATAGTTTCTTCGCCATCTTGAGCTTTCACCAAGCACGGCGCTTTTTTTTCACTTAAACATTTCTCGGGAATTTCTAGCGGAGCTGCCAAGGCAGGTGCTACGGAAAAAAAAAGTATTCCCAGCCATTTCATATTACAGCCGGTTCTTTTCAAGTTGGGTTAGCCGTTGAATCAGTTCACGCTCTTTGGGAAACTCGGTTCTTACGATTTTTATAACTGATTCAGCTTCTTTAAAGCGCTTTAATTTGTTGTAAATCTCAATAAGCATAACTAATGATTCACCCGCCAGCTTACTTTCAGGAAACTGATTTACCAAAGCTTCGATATCATTAAAACAAATAGCTTCCTTCTGCTTTATTTTACAAGAAACCACAGTCTTCTGAAAAAGGGCTTCGGCAAGTAAACTTTGGTCCGCCGAAGTGTTCAAGATTTTTTGCGAAAGGCTTATAATCTCATCAACCTTTTTATTATTTACAGCAAACTGCAGTTGGCTTTTGTAGACGTCATCAAACGAAATTTCTTTCCGGGGCGCGATGCTGGCAGTTTTTCGCGTCCCGAAAGATGCCGTATCTATAATTTGAAGTTGCAAAGCTTCGTTAGCAACTTTCAGCTCACGCACTTTATTTTCTAGAATTACTGCCTTTTGTTTTTCAAGATCAATCCCAGAAAGATGAAAGTCAAAAGCAAAAAATGCGCTAGTCAAGAGTGAAAAAATAAATAATATCATGATGAAAAATGGATCTACTTTTTGCATACTAGACTTTTCGGCTATGACTTGACTAAAGTTTAATCGTTTCATTATAAGACACTTAGCTAGCCGGATAATCGTTTTAACAAATTAGTCCTAATGAATTGCGCCATCGCATGACAAAGTAAATGCCATTATTTAAGCTGACAAACTATGAATAAAGCCGAACTTATTTCCGCCATTTCCATCGATGCTAAGCTGACAAAAGCTCAAGCGGAAAAATGCCTAGATAGCACAATTGCCATCATTCAAAAGATGGTTTCTAAGGGTGAAGAAGTCAAATTGGTCGGTTTTGGCAGTTTCTGCAAAACCGAAAGAAAACCCAAAACCGGTCGAAACCCTAAGACA
>JAYUWH010000177.1:0-8244 GCA_043753645.1 Bdellovibrionales bacterium | reverse complement strand
ACAGGGCCTTTCGTGAACAACTCAAATAGTACCTCTACTGCTTTGGCTGTTACGCAAGCTGGTAGTGGTTACGCAGCAAGCTTCATGGGCGGTAACGTCGGTATCGGAACTACAGGGCCTTTGGTAGCACTTGATCTCGGTTTAAAAACAGATTCTGTGCGCTTACCCGCTGGCACAACAGCTCAACGACCTGGAACACCACTCAACGGGGACATTCGTTACAACTCAAGTCTTAACAAAATGGAAGCCTACGAAAATGGTGGCTGGGCGAACATGATTTCAACAGCTAGCGGCACTGCTTCTGGTACGACCGGAAAAATCGCAAAGTTCACTGGATCTAGTGCTGTGGGGGATTCTATTATCACCGAGACCACTGGCAAACTGACTGTGGCAGGTCAAATTGTTTCTGCCGGAACAGTGAATAATGGCGCTGCGACAACGTTTGATTTTAACAATGGAAATTCGCAGTACAGCTCGGCGGCCTGTGCTGCGATCACACTGCAAAATTTGGCCGATGGCGGACAGTACAGTATTGTCCTAAAAAACACATCTGGCACGTGTACATTTACCAGTTCTGGCGATACGATTCGTTATGCTGGCGGAGTTTCAAATGTGGTCATCACTTCGCACACGATTTTTAGTTTTATAAAGTACGGAACCGATGTTTATGTTACGTGGGTGGCATTTTAAAAATGAGATTTCTATTTTTTATCATCCCAATTTTTTTAACGAATCATGCTTTCGCGCAAGCTTATAATTTTTCATATCTAAGAAAACAATCTGCTTGGTACCCAATAAGCTTAATTTCAGCGCCATCTGGCAGACAACTACACACAGCCGTTTGGACGGGATCAAAAATGATCATTTGGGGCGGCGATACTGGTGTCGACACCAATACGGGTGGCCTGTACGATCCAACGACAGATTCTTGGACGCCAACCTCAACGGGTGCCAATGTTCCTGGTGCGCAAAGTTATCATTCAGCTGTTTGGACGAGTTCAAAAATGATTGTTTGGGGCGGCTATGGCGGCGGAAATACCAATACAGGTGGCCTGTACGATCCAGCAACAGACACTTGGACGCCAACCTCAACGGGTGCCAATGTACCCGGAAAGAGGTCTAGTCATTCAGCCGTTTGGACGGGCTCAAAAATGATTATTTGGGGTGGAGATACTGGTGTCGACACCAATACGGGTGGACTTTACGATCCAACGACTGACTCTTGGACTCCGACGTCGACGGGGGCCAATGTTCCTGGTGCGCAAAGTAATCATTCAGCTGTTTGGACGGGTTCAAAAATGATTGTTTGGGGCGGCTATGACGGCGGAAATACCAATACAGGTGGCCTGTACGATCCAGCAACAGACAGTTGGACGCCGACTTCAACGGGTACCAATGTTGCGGGGAAAAGGTTTGGTCACTCAGCTGTTTGGACAGGTTCAAAAATGATTATTTGGGGCGGGTACCTATCTGGCATCGGAGCACTTGGCGACGGCGGAGTCTATGATCCCGCGACCGACACTTGGACGACGGTATCAACAGGCGCTAATGCACCTTCTGCTCGCTCTAGTTTTAGTGCCGTTTGGACAGGTTCAAAAATGGTTATTTGGGGTGGCATGGGCGCAAGTCTTAGAAATGACGGCGGCCAATACGATCCCACTTCGAATACTTGGACTCTGACTTCAACCGGAACCAATGTTCCCTCCGTTCGGTATGAGCATAGTACCGTTTGGACAGGCTCAAAGATGATTATCTGGGGCGGTAACGACGGGGCAGCTCTTAATACGGGCGCAATCTACGATCCCACAGCCGACACCTGGGTGGCAACTTCAACCGGTGCGAACGTACCACCAGCTAGACAATTTTATCATTGGCAAACTGAGGTTTGGGCAGGCTCAAAAATGATTATTTGGGGTGGCCACGTCGCGGGGGCATCAGTCAATACAGGTGCGCTTTATGACCCAGCTACGGATACTTGGCAGCCAACCTCTGTAGAAGCCGGCGTTCCCTTGCCACGTGTGGTCTCAACGTCAGTTTGGACAGGTACAAAAATGATCGTATGGGGTGGAAGCAATTTAGGCCCCAAATTTAACTCCGGCGGTCTTTATACGCCACCCTAGTTTTTAAGGACATATGAAGAAATACTTTTTAATTTCAATTTTAGTGTTGATCTGTTTAGCTGGCGTTTTTTATTTTTTTTTCGAAAATAAAAAAGTAGCGCAAATTGGCACCATTGCTATCTTTCAAAACCAAATTAAGTATCGCGATCAACTCATCCGTCTCGAGTACCCCCAAGAAAAGCGCGAGCTCGGTCTACTTCAATTAACTAAAGCAGCAGTCAATGAACAGATTTTACTAAATTATGGCATTGAAATAACAGAAGATCTTTTACTGAAAGAAGAAGCTCGGATTAATCAAAACACACGTAACCCTCATGCCTTGCAAAAAATAAAAGATTTGTTTAAAAAAGATCACAAAGCTTATTTGCAAACTTTTGTACGACCGACGCTTGTGAATCGAACGATTTATTACGATCTGTTTTCAAAAGATGAACGCTTTCATCAGGAAAGTTTTGATCAAGCCACAAGCTATCTGAAGGTTTTAACAAATGAGCCCGACCAGTTCGAAGAGTTTGCTAGAAAAAATCATTTTCAAATTGCAACTTTAGAAGTTTCAAAAAAGTATGGGTTAATCTGGAATCGCGATCGACTTCGCAAAAAAATTGAAATTAAAGATCGTCCAGCGACATTTGCAATAGAATCTGAAAAAACGGCCGAAGAAAACGAGCAAATTCAATTTTGGGTCGAGCATGTAGCAAAAAATCTTAAACCACTCAAGATTTATTCCGAACTTGTAAGCACCGCTGAGCATTGGCAAATTATTCGCTATTCGGATCTTAAGGAAAATAATATTTTCAAATTTGAAGTCCTGCATATTCCAAAGCAAAACTTTGAGCAATGGCGCGAAAAAGAGAAAAATAAGATCAAATAACCCGCCAGTTAAAAATCTAAAAAGTTGGTAGGGGGCAAACGATACCAGACTTACAATGCAGCAAACTCAGTTCTTTACGTCGGCGCTGACTTTGCTGAGTGGGTTGACTGGTCATCAGACATCAAACCTGAAATGGGTTCTATCGTTTTTTACAAAGGTGGCTATGTAGTTGTGTCTTCACCGTTTACTGCTGCCTTTGTTGGTAACGATACCAAAGATCCAAAACACTCAATCCTTGTAGCCTTTGCCGGTCAGTTACCAGTTCTTGTCCGTGGCGTTGTTCATGAAGGTGATCTGATCGTCGCTAACGGCGACGGAACAGGCTCTACCGTGTCTCGTGATCAAGTTAGCCTTGCGGTCGCTAAAAATGCAGTGGGCACGGCCTGGGCTGCTTCTAATGATGCGGGCTTAAAGCGTGTCAACGTGGCTGTTGGAATTGGTTTGGGCGGCAACGGCGCGCGTGACATTGCTTCAATTAAGGCCAAAACAACTAAACTTGAATCAGAAAACGCTCGATTGAAACAAGAAAACGCAGCGATCAAAGCTCGCTTAGACAAAATTGAAAGAGCCCTTAATTCAAAATAAACGAATTTTTTATCGTGCCATTCTCGTTGTTGAATTTTTTGGATGTCCAATGATCGAAGATTTTAGTTTTATTTTTTATTTTTCGGATACAAAGTTTTTATCCTGATCAGCTTTCGCTTGCACCTAATTTTTTTACATGTGTAAAGCAAAGTGACATCTCAATATCATCTTGAGACACTCCCCTTGATTCAGTTACACTAGAAGCAGTCATTCGTTTGCAAAGCTCTATAAGTGTGAAAAAAACATTTATTTTATCTTTATTGTTAACTTTTTTTAGCATTGGCGCTTGGGCCCAAAATACTGTCGATATCAGCATTAATAAATCAATGGAATTTTTGGCAGCAAGCCAATTTGCAAAAGACACTGACATCTATTGGCAAGGTGAGTGGCCTGTTGAGATGAAGTCTTACTTACTACCCGCTTTACTAGGCGTCGGAAAATTATGGGCGAAGCCAACACAGGAATCTACTGATTTCGCGACATCATCAATAATAAATTTATTGGCAGAAACTTATTTTTTAGAGCCGCAGTATAAACAAATTATTCCACTTTTAAATAGCGGTTTAACTTCAATAAAAAACTATGCGGATGGAAATAGGTTTAATTATTACAACTGGATTAATTACCAGGGTGCTCATGTTCGTGGTCCAAAAGCCAAAGGATACCTACCCAATTTTATCGCAGGATTAACTAACTTACCGCCGGATGCGGATTCAACCGCAGCCGCTTACACCGCTAAAGCTTATGTTCAGCAAATTTTAGCTGGTGAAGAACAGAATACTTTTAAGATTCCTGACGAAGTGTTGCAAACTTTTGAACAATTCCGCGATGTGCATCGCAATCCTCATTATTTTAATCGTTTCGAGTCAATCAAGAATTCCGGTGCCTATTTAACTTGGTTTATGGATGAACAGCATATGCCTAAAAATATATTTGCAAAACCAACCGAAGGCGCACGCATACCTTTTGGTTTTAACGACGTTGACTGCGTCGTCAATGCGAATGTCATGCGGGTGTTGACTTTAACAGGAAATAATAAAAGCGAAGGCTACGAAAACTCTTGCACGCTACTAAATAAAATGATCATAAATGAAAAGCAAAAGTTGTGCGGAATTTATTATCCCAACTCCTATGCCGTCTTTTTTTCGATTTCAAATGCTTATAAAGCGGGTGCTAATTGCTTAGAGCCTTCCAAAAATAAAGCTTTAGAATTTATTGAATCGTCGCAAAGCCCTGACGGCTCATGGGCGAATGAACCCGGTATCGGACGAACGGATCTAGTGCAATCGACAGCGTTAGCTCTAAATGCACTTATGAATTACTCGGACAAGTCTTCAAGTCGCAGTAAAGAAAAGATCCGTGCGGGAATAAAATTTCTGCTTTCAAAACAAAAAATGAATAATCAGGGCCATGTCTTTTGGAAGGGCGAAGTTTTCTTTTCCGCAGTGGCGCAAGCAAGAAATACGGTCCTTTGGCGTTCAGACAGTTATACCACTGCTCTGGTAACGCTTGCTTTAGTAAAAGCAAAAACATACTTGCAGGGTGATTTGTGAAGTTAGCCAAATTATTGCTAACTGCACTTTTTATTTTTAATTCTGCAATAGTTTTAGCCAGCACAACTTTCAATGGGCACGGATTTCCAACGTGCACAACGATGCACGAAAAAATTTATTTTTTTGATTGGGATTCCATATCAAAAGCGCAATTCAAAAAAATATCTTATTTTGAATTAAACTCTTATGTTACAGCAACAGGACATTACTTACGAGATTGTGAAGATGCGAAGTTTATAAAGGAAATTCCGGCTGATATTAAAATAGAATTGAATTTTAATCTTAATCTGTTCCCGCAACAGATTCGCTTCGCCTTAGAACAACTGCAAAATGGAGCCACACATTTTTATCCTGAAACTTCACCTGAACTTTTTATTGCTGCTCATGCAGAATTCTTTCAACCAGACAGTCCAGAAAAAATAACTCAACTTCGCCGCGAGCTTGGCGACAAACGTGCTACCCGCATCATTGATGTTTGGACGAATCAGTTATTTAGCTCATTACAAGACTGTCGATCTTTAGTTGGTACTTGCGATTTTTATTTGTGTCAAGAATCCAAAAATCCGTGCGGTCTTGATGGTTATAATATGGGTTTCGGTTTAAAGTATTGCAGCAGCAGCAAATTTTCTTTACTGCCCAAAATGAGCACGGCTTTAGGGAAATCGTGGGTGCCACAAGTTTTTACGTGCTTACAAGAAAAGAATTACCAGGCTTCACAAATTGCAAGTTCGGATAGATGCCAAACTATCGAACAAGAATCAATTAAGACGCATGCGTTTTGTTATGCTGCCGCTGGATTCTGCCAGTTGAAAATCAGCGAAAAAGTAAAAATTTTTAATCTGATAAAAAACGAAATAATATCTAAAAATGCAATCAGCCAGACTTTAGAACTTACGAACCGATGCGGAGTTGAGAAATGAGATTTCTAATATTTTGCTCATGTTTATTTTTTTCAGCATTAAGTAATGCTTTATTGCCAGTTGGAGTTTCAGCAGGAATTGCCCAGTTCAAAATGGAAGCTGCACAGCTTCCTGCTGATTATGTTACAAATTTACCTAATTTAATTCATAACCTGCTGATCAATGCCGAACGTGAATTTAACGCTAAAAATAAATTGAACTGCCATGACGTAACAAATGTACTATACGTCAGTGAATTTCAGTTTAACGATCAGCCAGCAATTAAAGAATTTGAATCCAGCTTTGTTCGTATTGAAGTTGCTAAATGTTTATTAAACTCAACGCCTGAAAAAGTTTTAGCGATGATAACCAGCATGGATTTTAAGAAAAGTGCTTTCACGACCCTAACTAGCATTACCTCTGATGGAAAAAATACAGTTTGCGAAACAACAGCTGCTCCATTACTGGGAAAATCTCACTATTGTTATAAAAATTTAGTAGATCGTACGGATTCAAAATACTTAAAATTATTTAGCATCAATGATTGGTTTGAAGTAACTGCCCAGTTTGACGTTCCGGTGTATTTTCGTGAGACAATTTTAACAACGACTCAGATTGGCCTTGATGTTCAATTACATTCTGTAAGCTATGTTCGGGGGCCCGGCCTGACTGCCCTGCATCGGCTTTTTGCGAAAAAATTTATAATCAGCGCACAAACAGAGATATTTAATAAGCTGGCTGCAGCTATTCAATGATTCTACTTTTGTAATTGATTTATTTTTTGCGCCAACGAATGCAAGTAATCCCCTTCGCGGAACTGAACTTGCAGTTTAGTTTTTTTCTTGTCGATAAATAAATCTAATTCTCGTTCAAGACGAAATAATGGTCCCGCAAATTTATTGCTGACAAATAAAATAATTCCAAATCCAAAAAGTATGTTCATTACCATCGGGACGAAAATGGAAAAATAAAGTAAATTTTTCCAAGGTCCTAGCACACGGTAATCGACGACGATCGATATATTGGCTTGTGTTTTAGACTCAAGCCATTTCATTGATAAAAATATCAAAAAACATTGAACAACAGTCACGACCGACAAACTGGCTACAATAAATTTAATTAATGGCCGCTGCAATTCGGGGTAAATGTAGTATTTTTTGCGGAATATATTCATAAACTATCTTCATTTTTAAGATAAAGATTTGTCAATAAAAACTGACAAACCACATTTTACCATGCTGAGGTTATTTGTAAGCGTAAATGACTTGAGCTAACTTGATCGTTAGAATCAGTTGCGATTAAAATTAACAATACACCTGCTTGTAATGCATATATTTGTAGAGTTGAAATGATACGCTGATCGACAAAATTATTAGCCAAAATAACATCATACTTCTTACTTTGAATCAGCCGCCTTAGTGCTAAGGCGCTTTGATTAAGCTCGGACCAGAAGAAAGGCAAGGCCGGCGAAGCACGCAGAAACTCGATGAACCACTCAATGCAGTGACTTCCACTGATTTCCACGATTCCGCTTTTAGGAAGCCCACCAGCAACTCCTGCTAAATAGTAATAGCTTTTCAACATTTCGATCGAGTTCATGTTGGATACGATTTGCAACTTAGTTACTTGATGCATTGAAACCATAAAAACTCCTACTCTGGTTATTGGCTGTAATCATGATAGCTGCCACTAGAATCAATACAAGTAAAATATGTAAGTTATATGTAAGTATAGACCACCTTTTACGCCTTGCTCTGCGATCTATTTTAGCCAATGCTAAGATATGGATTTTTCAGTTTCGGCGATCGCCTCAAGCCTTCTATTTAGTCTATTTGGCTTCTCTGTTTTTCGATATGGCAAATCTCAGCACCAAACGCCGCTGATCTTAAACGGGATCGCACTAATGACCTACAGCTATTTTACCACAGGTCCGCTTTTAGATTGGGGTGTGGGATTTCTTTTGTGTGGCTGTGCTTATTACCTTTATAAAAGAAACTGAAACTCCATTACACAAATGCACCTGCGCCCAAAGTGACAACCTAAAACCAGTCTTAGCCTTGGGTCTTAACCTCACTACTTATCATTTTTTTTCTTCACTGAGATCTTGCAGAAACCTAGTCTTAAAGATAGGCGTTATTGTAGATTTGGTAGAGTTCCAAATGCCGCTTCAAATTTTCAATTTTCTTAGTCGTGCACCAAGATCTGCGTGTCATACG
>JAYUWH010000176.1:0-2698 GCA_043753645.1 Bdellovibrionales bacterium | reverse complement strand
CCAACCTTCGTTCATTTCCAAAGCATACATAGCCGGTTCGGCACTTGGGTAGGCTGGGAGATTTTGCTCAAGCATAGAATTGGTAGCCTGCATTTCTTGTATATCGATTAGTTTTTTATTTTTATCAAAGTAGCCGATGCTTAAATTTATAATTGTATTTTTCATCCAAAAGCTTCGTGTCTGTTCATCTTTAAAAACAAATATCATGCCTTCACTCGAGCCAAGCTTTTTTCTAAACATTAAACCTTGCTCATGCTGCGCCTCTGTCTCTGCCACTTCGACAGATATTTTTTTGTGTTCAATCTTGATTACTTTTTTGTCGAACTTAATGTTTGCCGCATCAGCTGCTGGCGCCGCCTGCAAAAGCAGTGGCATCAAACTAAGATAAATAACGATGGGCCATTTCAAGGGCAATACCATGTCTAACACCTCGCGTAGAGACGGTTAATTGTGACTTTTTAAAATACCTCAATGTTTGAAGTAAAATTAATACTCCGATTAGCATAACATCGGCGCGGCCTTTTGGCAGGCCCAATTTTATTTTTTCTTCAGCCGAGCTTATTTGTAGCTTTTCTTTCCACAACTGCAAAGCGTCCGCAGTTAAAATATACCCTTCAACACTGGCCGCATCATAGTGCCCAATCTGCGCCACCGCTAAACTTGTCGGGGTACCGGCAACTGCGATAATTTCTTCAATTTTATGGATCGAAAAATTTTTTAAGGTGCCCATGCGTTGCAGTATAAAGTTATCGGCGCTATTCATTTCCTGCGACTCAGTCGGCTGATTTGTAATAAACTTTTCTGTCAGCCGCACACATCCTATATCAATACTTTGGCTAGCAGTCATAACTTGTAAATCACCAATAATAAATTCGGTTGATCCGCCACCAATATCAACAATTAATCTGTTTTTATTTTCGGTCTGACCCGCAAGAGATCCCTGATAAGTAATTTCAGCCTCTTTTACCCCTGCAATTATTTCGATGGGAATATTTAGGTTTTTACCAATTTCAAAAAGTTCATTTCGATTCTCGGCGTCCCGCGCCGCTGATGTTGCCATCGCTAAAATTTTTTCAGGCTGATGTAAATCAATAATCTTCTTAAAATCCTGAAGACAGTTTCTTGCCCTGGTTAAGGCGTCGGGGTGAAGCCGTTTGGTTTCGTTAACTTGCTGCCCAAGCCGCACAATTTGCATTTCATCAGCGTAAACATTTTGAATCGTGCATTTATTGCCCGTACTCGTTATGTCTTTAGATACTTCAGCGATCAAACATAAAAAAGTATTCGAACCCAAATCAATTGCCGCCACCTTCATTTACTTTTGATCCAACTTATTTTTCAGTAGGTCATTGACGACATCAGGGTTGGCTTGTCCTTTCGAAATCTTTTGAACTGCGCCAACAAAAAATCCGAAGACCTTCGTTTTGCCGGCTTGATATTCTGCAACTTGTGATGCGTTTGCCGCTAATACTTCATTGATTATTTTTTCAATAACAGCCACGTCGCTAACTTGCGATAAGCCTTTTTCTTTAACAATAACATCGGCTTCTTTGCCCGATATCCACATTTCTTGGAAAACAGTTTTTGCAATTTTTCCCGAGATAATTCCTTTATCCACGAGCTTAATTAAGTCCCCTAAACTATGGGGTTTTAATGCCAAGCTTGCGATCGCTATTTTATTCGCATTTAATTCTCGTAATAACTCTCCCATAACCCAATTTGCTGACGCTTTCGGATTGTTGCTGACGCTGATTACGCTTTCAAAATAATCTGCCAAATCTTTTTCATCCGTTAAGACGGATGCATCTGATTTCGGAATACCAAGCTCAAGATGAAATCGTTTGGCACGCGCAAGCGGCAACTCAGGAAGAGTTTTTTTTATGGTTTCAATTTGCTCATCTGAAACGATAATTGGTAACAAATCCGGATCTGGAAAATATCGGTAATCTTGCGCATCTTCTTTCAGCCGCATTGAAAATGTTCTATTTTTATCTGGATCATACAGACGAGTTTCTTGGATAATTTTTTTTCCAGCTTCAATTTCATCAATTTGTCGGTCAATTTCATACTCTATTGATTTTTCAACGAATCGAAATGAGTTTATATTTTTTATTTCAACTTTGGTGCCGAATTTTTCTTGTCCTATTTTGCGAACTGAAACATTGCAATCACAACGCAAAGAACCTTCTTCAAGGTTGCCATCACAAACTTCCAAAAACCGAACAATTTGCCGGATCGTACGACCGTATTCAGCAGCCTCTTGGGGCGTTCGCAAATCAGGGCCAGAAACAATTTCTAATAATGGAATGCCGGCACGATTGTAATTTATAAGCGTAAAGTCACCGTGATGGGTGGATTTGCCTGCATCCTCTTCCATGTGCGCACGGGTGATACTTACAGTTTTTTCGTAGCCATCTACAAAAAACTTTATTTCGCCATGTTCACAAATCGGCAAATCGTACTGAGAAATTTGATAACCTTTTGGCGAATCTGGATAAAAATAATTTTTTCTAGAAAAAACTGATTTTTTCCGAATTTGACACCCTAAAGCCAAGCCCGTTTTAATAGAATATTCAATAGCTAGTTTGTTAACGACAGGTAGTGTTCCCGGCATACCAACGCTAACGGGAGACGTGTTTTCATTGTCGCTTGCATCAAAGACCGTCGAATCGCCACAGAATATTTTTGATTTTGTTTT
>JAYUWH010000175.1:0-8353 GCA_043753645.1 Bdellovibrionales bacterium | reverse complement strand
CACTTTTCTGAAGGCGGCGCGACATTTAAAAACTTATCAAAAAAACCTGCTTAAACGCCTGTTAAAAATGTTTTGATCATCCAAACTAGACCCAAAAGCCCAAGCCCTGTCGATCCGTACAGAAAATATTTTCGCCGAGTTAAAAGAGCAATCGCTGTTAAGGCAATCGCCACTTGAAACAAAGTTACAGAAGCCGCTAACGACTCATGCAACTTCAAATGGTGATGTGATTCCTGCTCAAGTTCTGCAGCCTTGTCTTTTATCGATTCTTGCTCCGTTTTATAGGTCTCAATTTTTTTAGCAAACTTTTCTGATGGATTAGCCTCGTTCTGCATTTGCACAATGCTAGATTTAATACCCTTCGCTTGATAGTAAGCCCATTGGTCCGAAGCTTTTATTTGTTCGACCATCGCTTCGTTAGCATAATGACCTGAAAATAAGGCTGAGATTGCTGCCGCCACTGCCAAAAACGCCGAAAGAACCGCCGCGCGTGTCATCATACTTTGATGTTTTGCATCGGCGTGCATTGCCGAATGATTAATATGCTCTTGAGTTTGCTCTAAAGGAACTTCGATTTCATCCATTTTAACCTCAGTATTATCATGCAAACAAAACACAGTGGTGTCATGTTTTTAATAAACTTGGTTTTTAACTTTCCACACTTTTAGTTTTTGGAGTCCGTTGGCAACAACCGCTGAGGTCTGTTCACAAAACTTGATAGCTCTTCTGAATTGGAAAAATTAAGTTCCCAAACGCGGTCATATATTTCTGATTTCCAATCATATTTATTAGAAAGTCCAAGCTTCTGGGCGATCTGGACTAAAACTTTATGCTCCCAACAAACCACAATCATTTTACCATCAAAATTTTTATCTGACTTTATGTTATTAATTAATTCATCGACCTGATCACGGGTAAAGCGGGTGTCTAAAGGAAGATGAAAAAGCTGTGATACATATTTCAAAGTTTGTATTGCACGTACTGAGCCTTTTACTTTTTCTGGTGACATAGCATACAACGCTACCGGGGCACCATACTTTTGGAACTCGGGTCGATTCAAAAATAGGCTGGGTAGTGCGCGGGCCCGTTGCCAGCCTTGCTCAGATAATTCATCGCCCTGCAAGGGCTTTTCCCCATGCCGCATAAACAATATTTGCGCCGGCATAGCAAAAATTGTTTCACTAACTAATAGTAGAATCAACATATGGTAGATGAAACGCATTTTAGCTCCTAATTACGATATTCTATTAATTCTCCTAATATTAAGCAAAACTTTCGCCAATGCCGCAGCCTAATATCTGCTTTTTTCTCTTTGCTTTGGATTCTTTCCACCCTACGATTTTTAGTAGCTTCTGAGGGGGGTCTTATTAAGATCAATAATACTTTTTTAGTATTCGCGTTTTTAATCCAAGCTTCAACACTGTTCGCTGTTCACCTTCCCGATCCACTGCTAACTCCGGGTAAGATTTGTACTGAAAAAGATGTCGATTTTAAGGGGTTTGATTACCCAGCAAAAATGGCCCGCTGTAATAGAAATATTGGTCATAACGAAAAACAATTGATTGCACAAAACTATGGAAATATTCCTGAAGCGAAATGGAATGGCTATGAATTCGATCATTACCTTCCCTTATGTGCCGGTGGCTCCAATGATATAAAAAATTTGTGGCCCCAGCCGCTGAGTGAGGCTTCGCAAAAAGACAAATTAGAGGTCCAAATTTGTACTGCATTGCGCGCGGGCGTGATGACGCAAGCTGAAGCTTTACAAAAAGTTCACGACTGGTTCAATGCCGCTGCTAAAAATAGAAGACTTCAAATACTAAGCGATAGTTTAGGTAATATTAACTTCACAAACGCAGATAGCAAAATCAAATTATCACCAAGTTGTATGGCTAAGCAAAAGGAATTGGCGGTGAATAACAGTGATGTCATCAATTGGCGGAAGAATTCCCCCAATCAATTTCGTGCCCGAGCCCATATTGTTGGAAGTGTGATTAAAACCTACCCCGACCACAGCGGACATCAACATTTCGAAATGCAAATTGGAAATGGTACTTCCGACAAAATCGAAATTATATCTAACCGCAGTTTTGGTGTCATACCAAATTTAAAGCCGGGGGCTGCTGCAGAAATTTGCGGAGATTATATTACTTCCAATGCAACGGCAGGCTCTTTTCCCGCTTCACCAGATGGCGCCATTGTCCACTGGGTACACCGCAGCCCGCAGCCCCGTTCACATGAATCGGGATACGTGATGATTGATGGCGTTCTTTACGGCCAAGGTCAGGGTAAAGGTTATTCAATTAGAAATTATTAGTTCAAAATGAAAGCTGAAACTTTTGCTGAACAAAAAGTTTTAAATCCTACGGTTGTGAAGCTGGGTCTAGTTTCGCTTTTCGCAGATATAGCAAGTGAAATGCTTTATCCCATTACTCCAATTTTTTTAACTACAGTTTTGGGTGCATCCATGACGTCCGTTGGCTTTATCGAGGGCTTTGCAGAAGGGCTTGGCAGCTTACTTAAAACCTTCTCTGCCTCTTGGTCTGACAAAATTTCAAAAAGAAAACCATTCATACTAGGTGGTTATTTTTTATCAGCTATCGGAAAACCCCTTATGGGATTTGCCACTTCTGCTAGCCACATTTTGTTTGCTCGTGGCTTAGACCGCGTCGGAAAGGGAATTCGGGGCGCACCACGCGATGCTTTGATTAGTGAATCCGTTGCCGGCGAACATCGCGGCGCTGCCTTTGGGTGGCACCGTGCAATGGATACGGCGGGTGCGGCCATCGGCCCGTTGTTAGCAGTGGTGTATTTGCATTTCTGCAGTGATAATTTGCGCTCTATTTATTATTGGGCCCTTATTCCAGGTTTGCTGTCTGTGTTTTTTGTAGTGATCGTTAAAGAACGCCCCTCCACCAAAACGAATGCAGAAAAAAAAGCACCGCAGTTTTTTATCTGGAAATCTTTGCCTTTCAAGTTTAAAAAATTTGTTATGACTTGGGGTCTATTTTCTTTAGTTAACTCTAGTGATGTCTTTTTATTGCTGAAAGCAAAACAGCAAGGTCTTGGCATGATCACGGTGATTTTTATGTATTGTTTTTATAATTTATTTTATAGTTTGCTAAGCCCCTATTTTGGCAAATTATCGGATAATTTCTCGCGAAAAAATATTATTGTTCTGGGTTTGCTTATTTTTGCTTTTGTTTACGCAGGTTTTTCTATCGCTACTTTTCCATGGCATTTTTGGGCATTATTCGCAATTTACGGAATTTTTATGGCCATGACAGATGGTGTAGGTAAGGCCTACGCCATCGATCTAATTGAAAATGAAATACCGACCTTAAAAGCAACCAGTCTTGGAGTACTAGGTACAATTACAGGCCTTGCGACTATAGCCGCAAGCAGTACGGCAGGCTTTTTATGGGAGTACGTCAGCCCGCAATGGACTTTTTTTTATGGGGCCGCAGGAGCTTTCTTATGCGCAAGTCTTTTACTAGTTTTTCTTCCCGCAGCAAATAAGGAAAGAACCTCGACTAGCTAAAGATCGGGATTTCCGTTTTATGATTTATCATTGATACATCTAATCCCATTTGTGGTTTCTAATTATTATGAATCACAACGGGCACAGGAGAATTTTCAATGATCCAAAAAATATATATCCTTGCAGTAGGCTTATTGATCTCAGTTTCTAGCTTTTCGAATACCCATTTCGAAAATTTAGTTGTAGGTGGAGTTGCAGTTCGAAAAGGCGAATTGCCATTTCAGGTTTCATTACAATTTTTGTCCGACACCCATTTTTGTGGCGGTGCTCTAATAAAAAAAAATTGGGTACTAACAGCAGCTCATTGCGTGCAAGGCTCTTCAGCCATTAAAATTGTGATTGGCTTATTAAATCAATCTGAAAAACAAGACGCAGAAGTTTTTACGACATTAAAGATCATATCTCATCCGCAATTTGATGCTAATACTTTAGACTACGATTATGCGCTTATTCAATTGTCCGGAAATTCAAAGTATAGGCCGATTGAACTAAATAAAAGTGAAATAGATATACCTTTAATCAACGATAAATTATTTGCGTGGACTTCAGGGTGGGGTACAACCTCTGAAGATTCCTATGACCTGACAGATCTTCTTTTAAAAGTTGAATTACCACTTGTATCTAAAGACACATGCAATTCGGCAGCAGCCTACAATGGACAAGTTTTGGACAGAATGATTTGTGCCGGTTTTCCCCTTGGAGGTAAAGGAGCTTGCCAGGGCGACAGCGGAGGCCCTCTTTTTATTAGGCAGGCAAAGGGAAATTATACATTAATTGGAATTGGCAGTTGGGCCGAAGGTTGCGGGAAAAAAAATAAGTTTGGAATTTATTCTAAAATTAATGTGGTAGTCGATTGGTTGAATCGGCAAAGCCAAAAAAATATTCGCCCTTAGAATAAATTTTTAATTAGTGGCAGTACAAGGAATGAAAACCCAAGGCCCAAGGTGATCGGCACAAAAACTAAAACTAGCACCTGATATAAATACAGTTCATATTTTATTTTTGGATTTACTTGCAATTCTTGTAAAGACTGAAAAATAATTTTCCGCTGAATTGCCAGTTTTTGAAATGAAATCCACATACCTAAAATGACCGACAGCAAAATAATTCCTGCCAGATATCGAAGTCCACTATTTAGTTTTTTTAATTTAGCTGCGGTGGTTGTTTCATTCGGATTCAGGTAATACGCCTGCGCGATTGTACGGCGATCGATTAGCTGTTTCAAGCTAGCTATTACATCTTTTGCTCCGACAACTAGAACAGCAAATAAGGTTTTATCTTTCCATTCATCCGTAGAATATTTTTCTTTTGGGATTAAAAGACTTTGCACATCGTTTAAATTTTTCATTGGGTATTGTTGCCACATTGTAGTGTTCAAATTCCGAATGATGTCTTGATCACCGATAGTCGCGATTTCAACAGCGCCACTGGCTGCATGATACGGTAAAATTCCCATAATTCTTAGGGGCACAGCATCTAAGTTCTTACGTCCCATCTCTTCCAAAATTTGTTTTTGCAAAGTTTCAAAAAGTGCTAGGGGCATTAGCGCTTCGGGCTCACCGTTTATTAAACTCTTTTGCATGGTTTCAGGCGTAATTCCCTTCGGTAAAAGAATCATATCAACGCCTAGGTTTACATCCTGAAATAGGTTTGCTAAATATTTTGATAAATCAAATGAACTCGCAAGAACGAAACCCGAAAGTGCACAAAGCAGAAAAAGAGATGCACATGTGCCGGTGGTCCTGCGCAGTTCAGTCATAAAGATCCTAAATCCCATGACTAAACCCTTTTTGCCATTTAACGCAAATATCTGCATAGGATTTTACGCGCTGATCATGACTGACGATCACGACTGTTTTGTTTTTAAAATGAATTTTCAAAGCAGATAATAAATCTTCGGTATGTCCATCATCCAAGTGGGCAGTTGGCTCATCCAAAAGTAATAAATCAGGATCCGCTAAAATAATCCGCGCCATACTAACTCTTTGCTTTTCTCCGCCACTTAAGTCTTGCACCAATGTTGTTGGTGGCATCGACAAATCAAACCTTTGCAACCATTGGTTGTGATTTTCTAAACTCGAGTCAACAAGGTTTAAATTTTCGCTAATAGACCAGTGTTCAATGAGATGAAGATCTTGATGAACATAACCAATTTTTGGTTTTGAATCTGAAAACTCGATGCTGCCCGATTGTGGCTTGATCAAGCCTGCTATCAATTTTAGAAGAGTGCTTTTGCCACAGCCGCTGGGACCTTGAATTAAAGTAATAATTCCCTCACCAGCTTCGTAGTTGAAGTTGGTGAAGATAGATTTTTCAGCGAACTTAAAAGAAAGATTTTTTAATCGGACGTTCAAAGCGTTTCGCCAACTTCAATTTTTTGTAGATACGAAAATTTCTTTAAATCGATAGGGGCGGCAATACAACATGTTGATCCCAATAAAAAATACCCAAGTTCATCACCGCATCGAACAGTCGAACCTATGCCCAGGCCGTCAGTCAATTTGATATTACCAACGCCCATCCCACCAACAAAGGATAAAAACCAAGATCGATTTTTGGTGTCAACGATTTCTAAAACATAACGTTCGTTAACAAAAGAGGGCGCAGAAACACTTTTTCTATCATAAAACCAAGGACGTAAAAAATTTAAATGTCCTGAAATATTACGAACACTTTGAATCGTTCCGCTTACAGGCGAATGAAACCGATGATAATTATGGTTGTGAAGAAAAATATTTACAAAGGTATACGTGTCTTTTATTTTGTTGCTTGCATCATCAAAAATGTTTTTGATGGTGAATTTTCGACCTTTTACTACAACTTCTGAAAGTTCTGAAACGAGTCCGTTTTCGCAAACAAAACCCTGACAGGGAGCAATAACTGCATCTCTTGAATAGTAAGATGTATTTTTTAATTTACGCGTAAAAAAATCTTGAAATGATAAGTAGTGCTCGCCACCTGACGCCGGTTTGTACAGATTCATTTGCAACTGGTCCAAATCATAACGGTGACAGAAAGGTGCGATAAACCAGG
This sequence comes from Bdellovibrionales bacterium, assembly GCA_043753645.1. Taxonomy (GTDB): domain Bacteria; phylum Bdellovibrionota; class Bdellovibrionia; order Bdellovibrionales; family Bdellovibrionaceae; genus Pseudobdellovibrio. The sequence goes on along the minus strand of JAYUWH010000175.1, from coordinate 1,779 downwards.
CTGAAATTTTCCAACGATATATTTTTGACCAAATCAAAGACAACTGTTTCTGGGCAGGGGCTGGCAGTCTGTTCCACACGGTCGTCGCAAAATATTTATTCGCTGCTGTCGCAAGTTTCATTTAGGTATTATGATTCATAGTGGCAAGAGATATGTCAAGAAGTGCATAGCGAATTAGGACTTTAAATCGTGTAAAAAAATCCTTGCGAAGCTCATTATAAGGTCGATAGCCTCGCGGGTTCTGACGCTTGAGTTTATTAAATATAATGGTTAGGATTTTTAAATGAAAACATTATTCTCATTTTTAATAATCTCAGCTAGTTGCTTACATTCTAAAGCAGACTTAAATAACACTTTTATTTTTACGATAAATACAATTTACTTAGATCGAGATTACTCAGACAATGGTGTTAAAATAAAAGCTAAGACGACGGATACAGATTTACGTTTAGGAAAAGTTTTTCGCTCTTATTACGGTGGATTAATTTATTCACAATCGGCAAATGATTCTATTGCGGCAAGTAGAACATCCTATGGAATATCTGGCGGATATTACTCGGACCGTGATCTCTATATGGTTGCCCATTATTACCTTTCATCCACTTACGATCAAGGCGGCGGAGTCATCGATCAAAAAGGCTCAGGCTTTGAAATTGATCTAGGCGGACTATTTCGATTTACTTCTAGTTTTTATCTTGGCTTATTAATGGCCTACAAATCATTTTCATACAGCGAGCGAAATTTCGCAGGTGTTACATCAGGAACTTCAGTATCGCATCGTGAACTTATGCCAATGTTTACAGTAGGTTTCGCACTTCAATGACGTAAAAAAATTGGCTCAGATGGCAGGACTCGAACCTGCGACCAAGCGATTAACAGTCGCTTGCTCTACCAACTGAGCTACATCTGAACGAAGTACCAAACTATCGAAATCACTTAGTTTCGTCAACAAGCTCTCGAAAAAGTCGTGTTGATTTAAACGGCACTCCTTGCACTTGGAACACTTTCGACTCAAGGCTCCACTCCAGCAGGGCAGACTTAGCTTCGGCGGATTGCGCTAACAGCAAGGGCTTAAACACAACCTTGGCCAAATTGACGTCGCCAGTGGCTTCCATTTCTATGGCGCAGAAAACTTTACGAATTTCGGCTGGCTTGGCCTGTGACCATTGAAACAATTTATTTTGGTTTATATTAGTTTCTATCCACTGAAAATCGACGAGGTGGTCCGGACACCATTTCATTATTTTTGTCTCGACTGAGAAAACATCATTAATACCGGCCTTAAAACCACCGGAGGCGGTGAAATTCATCGCCACCACAACCAACACAAGGAAAAAAGCCAAAAATAGGATTCGATAAACGAGTTTTTTATTCATGTGAAAAGCTTACGTGCAAATTCCGAGCAATTTCAATGCAAAAAGAACGTGCTGCAAATTGTTTTAAACTTAGAGGATACTAAGAAAGGTTAAAAATGGTGCACTCGACAGGATTTGAACCTGTGACCACACGATTCGTAGTCGTGTACTCTATCCAGCTGAGCTACGAGTGCATAGCAAATAATTGCGAACTTAAGGTCTTAGCGAAATTAAATTGTAAAATCAAGGATTCACATCAACCGTTTGCTTGATTCTATAAAAACGCTATGGCACTTTATGCGTTAGCCAAATCTAATATAGACCATTTTTTGTTGCGGAGAAGTGGGTGAGTGGCTGAAACCAGGTCTTTGCTAAAGACCCGTAGTTCCAAAAGAGCTACCGTGGGTTCAAATCCCACCTTCTC
>JAYUWH010000174.1:0-25175 GCA_043753645.1 Bdellovibrionales bacterium | reverse complement strand
GCATCGCAACATTTGATGAAGTGGCTGATAAGTTTGCTGCCGTACACGCTAAAATACTATCCACATCAGTAATCGTAAAAGCTAGAGCTCCAGTTGATGCATCTTCTAAAATAGTTTGATTAGCGATCGCTGATATTACCGGAGCATCGTTCACAGGTAATACTGTTATGGAAAATTCTGACGTCACCGTGCTATTGGCCTGCCCGTTGCCGTCGTCAAATAATACTTTAACATAGCAAGTTCCAAAATAATTTAAGCCTGGCTGAAAAGATACTGCACCAGTTATGGAATCTACAGACAGCCCCGTAGCATTGCTGTAACAACCCGGCGCGGTCGTCGTCACGTTGTCAAATCGGTATGTACCCAAGCCTTCTTCAGAAGTCTGCACTTGAGCATCTGTTCGGATAATAGAAAGCGGCGAGTCTTCTAGAATACTCGCTGCATTTGCAATTGGAGCTAGAAAGACTGGAGCGATATTTTGCACTGTGATTGGAATTATTAAATTTTGCGATTTTCTAGTTTTATTTTTTGAACTCACTACTAAATTACAAATTCCAACATTATCATCACTGGGTGTTCCAGCAACAATGCCAGTCGTCGCGTTGATTATCGCCCATGTGCAAGTGGTTCCCGGGTCTAGAGTCCAAACTAAATTGGTGACAACTTCATCCGTTGTAATCGGACAGGTAAAGGGAATGTCTTGATTAAATGAAGTTGTGCATGTTTGTGTTAAATGAAAACCAAGATTAACTATTTGCTGTTGCAAGTCTTCGCCTAAAGGATTGCGCGAACACGAAACCGTGATCAAACAAAGTAAAATAATGCGAAGTGACGTCCAGTGTTTCATCATTTTATTTATCGGGTAAATTTCGCTATTTCTTGCATTCTTCTTAATTAAAAAATACCAAAATATCAGAGAGTTACCACATCTTATATTGTGCATTCATTCGGCATTTTTCGATAGTCTGCATAGGCAAAAGCCCTGCAAATTATCAAAGTGGAACACTTTAAGTATAATCAAAATAGAAATAGAATTGGCATTGGATCAAAGTGATAATTTACAGCCGAAATTTTGTAGACGAAAGTCTACTGCGTGCTTTTTATAGAAGTTTTTACGGTGTATCCGCCATTAGTTACAGTTTGATTTTGATTAATAAAGTTTCCAACAGAAACTGAACCGTTATAGCTATTCGCTGTCTGGAATTTCTGGGCTCCGCCAGCCACTAACGAGGAAGATGCCTTTCCAAAAAATACATTACCAATGCCATTTGAAATCGTCTCAATTAAAGAATTGGGTCCAAAAGGGTTAGAGCAGCCCTGCAGAAACAAAGAAATGAACGCCACGAAAAAAAATGTTTTCATAAATTACTTATCGGAAAGATTTCTACAAAACTTTAATGTAGCAAATGCTACTCGTCTATCAAACTTTAAAAAAGGTATTGATAGCCAAAACCGTACAAAGCAGTTTGCTCGGAAAAATTAAATGCTTCACTATTCTGTTGTCTTTTTAAATATCCAGCACGCAATCGAAATTGATTTGAGTTGATTCGATAGGAGTAAGATAGCTCCGTGCCATACGCTGTGCCGGCAGTGATGGCATCTCCGTCAGCTAACGTTGGCAAGAGGTATGAAAAAATTCCAGTCACCCGAGCCGTTGAATTTTCACTTTTAAAAAAAGACCACACCGGCAAAATGTTAACTTCTTTGTTCAATCCAGAAATAACATCGACCGCTCCAGTAGCTAAATCGTGCCTTCTAAAATATAAATCTTTTTTTAATTCAACTTCAGCGGCTATACTTGTAGCTTCAGTAAGATGATATTTACCGCCAGCAGCTACGCTAAAAAGATTTTGTCCTGCATTGTAAACAGCATGCACGCTATCTAGCGCAATAACCGTCTGAATAAAAGTTGCTCTGGCCAACAGATCCACCGAGGAGCGCCACTGCCATTGATGCGATAGCATCACTCCCTTACCCAGCTCACTATTTAATTGTGCTTTAATCGCGGCTGCAGAGCCATTCAATCCCGTGTAAATTCCAAAAAATTCAGCCGTTGTTTCATTGGTAAAAATTATTGAATTTCTATTTTTCTTGGGATCTGAGTAAACATAATTTAGCGACCCCGATTTCAAATTTTCATTGCTAAAATAAATGTCCTGGACAGTAATCAAAAGTGGATCCAGCAAAATGTTAAACGCTGTTTGCTCGAGCATAATCTTTTCATTCCAACTATTATTTTTTACCAGATCTAAATCTACAAACTGAACTGAAACAAATTCCTGGTCTTCCAATTTAGTAACTTTTCGTGGAAAAATTTTTCTTTTTCTAGTCGTTAGCCAAAGTTTATTCATGGCAGAAAGACTTGCCTCAAACACAACTGGTTTGGCTGAATCCTTAAGGACTACAGCTCCGGAATTTTCAAATTCGGTTCCATCAATCACTACTTTCGCCAAAAATTCTGACGTTGGCAAAGTTTTGGAATATATTTTTTTACAAAGCTCCAATGTCGTAAAGTTTGAACTTTGTACTAAGCATATTTCATCTGCACCATCACGATTGGCTAAACTATAAACCAATTTTTTCGCAACAAGATCTGTGCGGGTACCCAGCGAAACCCCGGTCAGATCTTTTAACGTCAAATAAGCTTTGACTACGGCTGGCAAAATTCTGAGTGCGCTTAGGTCAACAGAAATAGTTTTTTGATCGCTGCTAACTTTAAACTGCTCGAAATTGACTTGCGTTGATGAAAGCTTGATTTCATGGTCATTTTTAATACTAAAAGGATAATACTGATTAAGATAAACAAACGGTATTCGATTTTCTGCCGACGAGGCTACTGCATAAAGGCAGCAGGAAATTACCATGAGAAATAACTTTTTAAAATTCACTTTTTAAGGCCCAATAATGCCAGCAATTGATAACCAAAAGATTTTTTTATTATCGGAAACCTAGAAAACGAAATTTTCTTTTTCACAGCCATGTTGTAATAATTCAGACATTTAACTTCATCATTTTTAAGTTTTTCAAACATAGCTCGAACATAGTAATATTCTGCAGTTTCTTTATCTTCTGGCAGCACTTGGATAAGTTCATTTTCACAAGCGGCAAGATTTATTCGCACTTTTACTGCTAAAGCATGGCTGATCTTTGCCCAAATTAAATAAAGCTTTGTACTGGGTACCGTTTCAGTGCCTACGTATATTTTCTTAAGTTTACCCATGGCTTCGTAATATTTTCCAGTTAATAAATCTTGCTGAACATTAGCCACAGCACGCGCCGTGATATCGCTTGTGATTTGTGATGCTGAAGCGATTCCTTTAGCAGCTGCAGGTTTCTTATACGAAAGGGAACTAAGGCCAATTTTTATGAGTTCATTTTTAAAGCTAACTTCCTCATCACTTGCATTGTCTTCAATTAATTTCATAAACGACAGATAAACCGCTTCGGTATCTGCTTCATTTAGCTTGGTTAGAATCGAAAGTGACTTTGCTAGATCGGCATCCTTTTTTCCTTTAAGCTCAAGATAAATTGACTCCAGCTTCTTGAGTTTCTTTCCATGCTTTTCGGAATTACTTTTGAAGGTGATAAGACTGGTCATCGAAAGAAAATAAATGCTTTTCAAAAACATAATTTGATTTTCAACGTATTTTTCTTTTAGATCCTTGATCGAAAGTTTATTTTTTAAATCTGTAATTAGGCTAGGCAACTGTAACAGCATTGGCATTTGAAAAATGCTATCAAAATTGCGTGCGCCAGTCACAAGTACGATTTCATCATTTTCCCAAGGTAAAAAATGTATGGACAACCAAGCGTGTCCGAACCGCCCGGCAATCCAATCGTGGCAAATATTATAATAATCCAACTGCGATATATGAACAGGAAATGCGGGCTCTGCCACTTCTAAAAAATTTATTTTAAAAGAGTGGTCACAAATGAGTTTACTTAGACGTAATCTCATTTGGCGCGCAAAAATTTCTGAAATTTGCTGCTCAGTGATAACTTTTTTTCTTAGAAGATACTGACCTAATTGCAATTCCGTTTGGCTGATAGCTTCTGTCAGATCGGATTGCTTTATCATACCTTCTTCCAAAAGTAGTGTTCCAAAATATGTATTCTTATCAGGAAGATCTATATAACTTATGAAGCCCTTACCAAAAGTAATTCCGCTGACTTCGTTGGCCTGGCTTACAATATTTAGGTGGCCCATAAGTTCAATATTTAAAATATGACTAATGACAAATGTGATATCAAAGCCATCAATGTCATCTAACGCTTCAATGACCTTCTTCTGTTGGCGAACAGAATATTCAGGGTGGCTAAAGACATCGTAGAGTTCTTTTCTAGGCGATGGCTGTATTTCTTGCTGGCCAATTTCTTCTTCATTCACTCGCTTTAACCTTTGATAAATTTGAAATACTTCGCCTCTATAACATCAACTTCCATTTCATCGCCTTTTTCATCTGTTATCTTTTTGAAAGGCATCAGCTGATTATTCTGAAAGTGCTCCCCGACAACAAATAAAACGATTTTCTCAGTTCCATTCTTTTCATTAAAATAGGGTACGTAAAAGGACATAATTTTTGCGTTAGATGGCAACACCCCTTTGACCATATTAACCTGATCTATAAAAAGCTTAGGGCAATCAAATAAACAAATCTTGGCAGCTGACATTTTTCGCATCAATAATATCCACTCGCGCAGCCCAGTTGAATTTATGGATATGAGTTCTTTTAAATAAATATTAACATCGCCGAATAATGGAATGGCCGAGGTGTGTTCAGCAAAGTTTTCATCAATTCTTCCAGAAATACTTAACTCTTTGCCATTTACTTTAACTTCGCATTTTGATCCCATAAACTACCCCTACCCATTAATAAATTTAAAATATTTCGACTCGATAACATCAATTTCCATCTCACTACCACTGTTGTCGATGACTCTCTGCAAAGGCAAAACTATATCGGTGGTGTAATGCTCATTTAATTTAAATAAAATGCTTTTTTCGGTTTCATTCTTTTCGTTGTAGTAAGGTACATAAAATGACATGATCTTAGCATTTTCCGGAATAAAGTCTCTCACCATATTTGCTTGATCGACAAAAACCTTGGGACATTCAAACAAAAGAATCTTGGCTTGTTTTATCTGCCGCATTAGTAGTATCCACTGCCGAACTCCGCTGGAATTAATCGAAATTAAATCCTTTAAATTAAGGTTTAGCTCGGAATTCGTCGGAATTGATGATTTCACAATCTCAAAAGTTTCATCCAGGCGCCCGGATAAATATATCACTTTATCAACAACTTTAAGTTCGCACTTTGAACGCATAGAAAAACCTTTCTAGAATGACTTAACCACTAATAAATTTAAAATATTTCGCTTCTATAATATCTATTTCCATTTCATTGCCTTGATCGTCTAGCACTTTCTCTAACGGTAATCTTCTCCCGCCATGAAAATGCTTATCTACCTGCAACAAAATGCTCTTCTCAGATTTTGTAGCCTCACTGAAAAATGGCACGTAAAATGAAATGATCTTGCCATTACTTGGTACGAAATTTTTAACCATATTCAATTGATCAATAAATATTTTTGAACATTCGTATAAATATATTTGCGCGGCAGATAAACGGTGCATCAGCACAACCCATTCTCGAATACCACCAGAGCTTATAGATACAAGATTTTTCAAGTTTACACGTACTTCGCCCACTGTCGGAATAACGGAAGCAGTCTCCCGGAATGACTTATCTATTTGGCCAGATATGTAAAATACTTTATCTATATACTTTATTTCACTTCGTGCAACCATGCTTCAACTTTCTTTATTGATAATCCGTCTAGTTCTTCAAAAATTTAAAGTATTTTGCTTCAATAACATCTAATTCCATTTCTTCGCCTTGGTCATCAACAACTTTTTTTAGAGGCATTAGTTTGCCATCTTTAAAGTCCTGACCCAAAACAAACAGCACTTGCTTTTCGATTTTATTCTTCTCATTAAAATACGGTACATAGAAGGACACTATTCTAGCAGTACTCGGTATAAAGCCATTCACCATATTGACCTGGTCGATAAATCCTTTCGGACACTCATAGATGCTAATTTGTGCTGCTTTCATTTTTTGCATAAGAATAACCCATGCACGGATGCCATTAGAATTTATCGATATAAGATTTTTCAAATTGAAGTTAATTTCTCCAACGTAAGGTATGCCATCGACATCTTGAACGAAGGTCTCGTCTATCCGTCCCACGATATGGTACATGTTATCGATAATTTTGTAGGCACAGTTTCTCAAAGAGCACCAACTTTAGGATTAAATATGTGGATAGATTTTTGAATGCCCTCATATTTCCGTTCCGTAACATTATACGGCATTATGACTGATACTCTTGTTTTTTTCTGAGGTTGAACACCTAAAAATAGCGAATCGCAATTTTGAAAAATTAACGAAGATCCGACGCCGGCTCCACCTTTTCCAAAATTCATCGACTGATCCAGACCAAGGGCTTGACCCGCTTCAACCTTCTTCAAAAATTTTTTAATTTCTAATGATCCATAAGGATCAATTGCGGATAAACAAATTAAACTCTGGTCATCAAACTCAACTTTAAGGTGTGACATAACCTTAATGTCTTTGGGCTTGCCGCCGACCGCAGTAATTTGTGCATTCATCAACAATTCTTCAAGCGTTTGCAGTGGGCGAGACGAACGTGAACTTGTTGGATCTAAGTTTGCGAATTCGCAAACTTGATTGATAATTTTGTCTCGTGATGTATAGTGATTAAATTCAAAAACTTTATTAGATGCTTGATCTCCAAGAAGATTGAAATCCATATCAAAATAAGCAGTATGGCTAAAACTCATCTTTTTTAGAAAATCCAACTTACTTTGTACTTTTTGTAATGAATTTTGCACCACATGGCGAATACCGTGGTACAAAACAAGCTCTAAGAGCTGGTTTTCTGTAATAGCATCTTCGAATAAAGCACTCATTTTATTTTGCAACACCTGGAAAGACTTTCTCGAGGCTCCAATATACAAGTGTGACTGATCATGGTGTAAATCCTTGATCATCTGTTCTCGAGTTCCTAAGGTCATGGCGTAGCTCATAATTATGTCACTTCCGTAAAGCAAAAGGCCACGTCATCAACCAATTCGGATGACTGCCTAAAATGGTTTAGTAGATCTGCAAATTCATCGGTAAAATCTGAAAAGTTTTTTTTAGAGTTGTAGGCTGCAATTAGAATTTTTAAAAATCCACGCTCACCTAAGGCCTCGCCGGCATTATTTCTAATATCGGGGACCCCGTCAGTGAATACCAATAACCGATGGCCTTTTTTTAGTTGCAGCGTCACTTCGGTGTACTCTGAAAAAACAGATTGTCCAAGGCAAGGCGAAGCAGCTTCGTTTAAAAAAATAAGATCTTTTTTTACCAACGTGTCACATTCATTCATTATAATAGGCGCTTCATGCGACGCATTCACATACGTTAATAATTTTGTCTTCTTATTTATCTGTGCCATAAAACAAGTCATCATCATATTTTCTTTTGAAACACTACATATAGCTTTATTCAATGCGGCCATCGCGGCGCTTGGTTTTAAATGCATGGATTCAATGATTGTTACTGCTGATTTTGCAGCGCTTGTTAAAAGTGCCGCCGAAGCACCATGGCCAGTCGCATCTGCGATCCAAACATAAGTATTATCACTATCTTCAGAATAGTACCACCAATCGCCACCGCATTCAGTGGCCGATACATATTTTCCCTTGATGTGCGCGTCCAGATATTTTGTTTCTGCTTTTGGAAATAAGGTCTCTTGCACAGCTCTGGCAGTCTTTAATTCTGATTCCATTCGTGCCTTGTGCGATGCCTCATTAAGCAGTAATACAATTTGCGAAGTCATTTGATTAAAATTGGCCGTAAGCTCAGTAATCTCATCATTGCCACGTTGCTCAATAATATTTTTATAGTCACCGTTACTTACTTTTCGGGCCGCATCAGATAGCAATGATAACCGTGAAGTTAAATAGCGTGAGGCAATGATACCAATTATGATAATCATAAAAAATATTGTTGAAAATATTAATATTGATTTGCTTGTTAAACTTCTTAAAGCGCTCATGGCATTTTCTTCATCAACCAGAGAAACTAAATAATAGTTATCATATCCGACGGCCACCGACGTCATAAGCCAGTTTTTTTTATCGTCGGTTTTAATTTTTAAAGTTACAGAGCCTAATAAATTAGGATCTTGAAAGAATTTTAAGAAGTTACTTTGAGCATATTTTTTATCAAGGCTTTTATCGGCTTGAATAATATTCCCATTAGCAGCGATTAGAAAGGATAAATTCGACTTATTGTTTTCAAAAAATGAGATCATTGCGTCAGATTTAAAAGAAAAAATAAGACCAATCTCTTCAGTTCCTGTGTTGATAATTTCACCAACTAAAACGTTTTCATTTTGAAAAGACAAAATTCGTTTTTTTAATCGAAGTTGCAATAATAAACTAGCGTTGGTTGAAACATCCGGAATATTTTCTTTAGATAGTTTTGTAAAAAGTTTTAATGAATTATCCGTAACCTTATATACCTCTAACGAATCAATAATTTCTTCAGGCTGTAAAGTCTTGATCGGAAATCTTGAAAAGCTACCGTCTGGGCTCATGTTGGATACTAATATCTTAGTCGCATTAACGGCTTGTTTTATTTCAGTTTTAAATTGTTCCGCAATTGAGGTGATTAGACTATTATTTGTTTCAAAAATGTAGGCAATCTTATCGTTTTTAAAAGTCGCGATCGAAGTCGTCAGAATGACCAGGCCTGACAACAAACTGATGGCAAGTAAAAGCATTAGTATTTTACGTTTTAAACTAAATCTTTTGTACACACCTTAAATTTGACCTAATTCATTTCAACAGGCAACCTGTCACCGACTTAAGTCTTTGCAGTTAAAGGACTTAAGTCGCCGTAACTTAAGTAATTTTCTAAATTTGCCGATGGACCTAACAGTGATGAAAAATTTTCTTGATAAGTCAGAAAAAGTGGTCTTGCTACTATGCTTAATTGCCATTGTAGTCTGCCTTTTTTTGTTAAATAATTTAGAAATTTTCAATTTTGCAAACACTGGAAATTTAGCCAGGGGTAGCCTTGGCCACATCCAAAAAACCCGGTTTGAAGTACGCCAAAAATATAAAAAAGATTTTTCGTGGCAGATTACTTCACAAAATGCGGCACTTTCCGAAGGCGACAGTCTTTACACTGGACCAAAGTCCTCGTGCGAAGTTGTACTCGAAGACGGTAAGAAAATTTTGCTGTCAGAGAATACTCTTCTGCACTTTTCCCAAAAAAACAAAAGACTATCCATCGATCTTGAATTTGGAAAAATATTTGCTTCTGGACTAAGCGCCCCGGTGGTCGTGGTTGATTGCGGCGAAAAATACAAGATAGACCCAGGCAGTGCCGCCTTCGAACTTTCAAAAAGCGACAAATGCGGATCTTTAGATATTGACGTTAAATCGGGTGAGATCAAAGTGGATTCAAAAAAAGTAACAACCCAGCCCAGGCAGTTTCGAAAAATAAGACCCACATCTGCTTTAGCAAAAATTTTTGAATTACCGCCAAATTTTTTTGTAAAAAAAGAAATTGCAGTGATTCCGCCTGAATTACCACTTGTAGTACCAATTGAACTCAAAGTAACAGAAGCTCCTCCGGCTATTGTCGAACTTCCCCTGCAGCCACCCCAGTTTGCAGTAAAAACTTTTCATGAGGTTCTTTCAAAAAATTCCGTAGTTAAGATGCGCTGGGAGCCAGTCGCAGAAGCCGAAACTTATATCGTAGAAATAGCACAAGATCCTGATTTTAAAAACTTCAAAAGTACTTCAGTCACTAGACCACGATTTAATTTTAAGCCGACTGGTGCAGGACCATACTATCTTCGCGCCAAATCAAAATCATTAGCCGGCAAGGAAAGCATTTTTAGTGATCTAGCGATAGCAAAATTGGAATTTCCAGCAATTAAGTTAAATGAGGAAAAAATTGCCGCAGTATACAAAGCTAGAAATTCGATTGATCAAGGGGTGAAAAAGCAATTTCCGGTCTCTTGGAGTGAAGTTCCCTCTGCCGACAAATATGTTGTTGAGTACGACGATAATGCTGACTTTTCACGGGCCGTCAAGTTGACGGCCCGTGAACCAGCAAGTGTTATTGAGGTTCCAAAAACTGGAAACTATCATTACCGCGTATCTGCCTTTAATAAACAAGGCCGTCAAATAAGCTCTACTTCGACCACCGGTGAAATTATTTACAAAAATATTTTCAATATGGCTTCTCCTAGAATTGAAGCCAGCTTAAAATCAATTGCATACTATTTTCAGAAGGATTTTGGACAATTTATTTGGCTTCGGTGGTCAAATAGCGTGGCTAAAGTTGAAAAATTGAAGTACCGTCTGCAAATTTCTAATTCTAATGATTTCAAAAGTGTAAATTATGATCTGATAACAAAGGAAAATAAATTTCTAATTAATAAAAACTTACCCCAAGGCACGTATTTCTGGCGCGTTCGCGCAGAAAGTACCGAGCAGCAGTCTGATTGGTCAGACATTGGCTCTATAAAAATTCAAACGAAAACAAATAAGTAGCAGGGGAATTTGCGAGCGTAGGTTTTTTGCTGTTGAAAATACTTCCGTAAGCAAGGCCAATAAAATCAGCGTAAATTGCGCACTGACGACGGATCAAAAAATGATAAATTCATCAACATTCCGTGCCACCAATAGTGAAATATTAGATCTTTAAGCTGATTTTACCCAGCATCGTGATGCCTCATCTTACAATTACGATCCTTAAACTTATGCGAAAAAAGCACGGCGCCAAGAACTCGATCTAAGATTACAAAAAGTTCTTGGTCTATGCGCTTCAGTACCCAAACTTAAGTCGGTATCCAAGGTCATCATAAGCAAGATTCAGCCAAAATCTAACGTAATTCGCCTTAATACAACCCCACGAAAGCCACAACCTACTAAAAACGAAAAGTTGCCTGAAGCCACTAGGCAATGATAGCCTAACCGCCACACATGTTGCTGATATTTTTATCTTTCACTTTTGTTTTATTTACTTCTTTTTTCTGCTCATTATGCGAAGCTGTTTTACTTTCATTATCACCTGCCTTCGTTGCGGTGGTCGCTGAAGGTAAAAGTAAGTATGGCGTACTTTTAAAACATCATCTTGACCATCCTGATCGTTCCATTTCGGCAATTCTAACACTCAATACAGTGTCGCACACGATGGGCTCGGCATGGATTGCTTCTCAGGTGCAAAAGCAATTTGGCGATGCTTACGTCACATTGTTTTCGGTATTTCTAACTTTTATGGTTTTGATCTTTTCAGAAATTATTCCAAAAACAGTTGGAAAAAATCATTCGAAAGCTTTTGCACCATTGGTTGCCTACGGCATCCAAGTCATGATAGTAGCCCTTTATCCGTTCGTTAAACTTTCAGAATTATTATCCAAAAATTTATCGAGCCCTTCTGCGCAGCCAGATGTAACCCGCGATGAAATGATCAAAAGTGCTGAAATTGGCGTGGAAGAGGGCACCATAAAAGCCAAAGAATCAACGATCATTCGTAACCTTTTGAAATTAGATAAAATATTTGTGTCTGATATTATGACTCCCCGATCTGTTTTCACAGCCCTTGATGGGTCCTTGAATGTGGATGAAGTTGCAAAAAAATTTCGACCCATTCGATTTTCTCGCCTGCCGGTTTATGAAGGGTCACTTGATCACATTATTGGAATGACCCATCGCTATAAAATTTTGGAAGCGCTATCACAAGACCAGCATTCAAAACTTGTGCGCGAATTAATTTTACCGATTAATTCGGTGAATGAACGCATGACAGTTTCCCAAGCCTTAGATTTTTTTATTAAAGAAAAAGATCATATGGCTTTAGTAGTTGATGACTACGGCGGAGTTACCGGATTAGTTACGCTAGAAGACACGGTTGAAACCCTTCTTGGCGTTGAAATCGTAGATGAATTTGATAATATTGAAGATATGAGAAAGTATGCAATGGAACAATGGCAACTTCGAAAAAACAACATTCGCCGCTAAATTTTTTGCGCTAAATTTATAATCATTTAAATTACTTTTTTAAAATATCAGGTTGGCTAGATAATTCAGCAGGTTGGCGCGCCTTATCTTCGAAAAATGATCCAAAAAGCACCACTCTAAACAGTAAAACAGCAATAATTGTCAGCGCCCCTAACGTCGCGAAAAGACGTAGTGTTTGGTATTCTTTAGTTTTTATTTCTGTTTTTTCCAACATTTTCGCGCTTTGTGCCTTTCAACAAGTATGTAAAAAGCATAAAGTAAGCCAACAAAAAAAAGAGCCCAAAGGGGACCACATGACTCATGCGGAACTAGCAAAAAAAATTGATGCTATTTGCCACCTCAAAGGCGATTTTTTACTTCGTAGTGGCATTAGATCCTCAGAATATTTCGATAAATACCGTTTCGAATCTCGTCCTGAATTATTAAAACCAATTGCTGAATTGATGAAAAATTTAATACCCTCGGACACGGAATGCTTGGCCGCACTAGAGATGGGCGGCATTCCAATAGGTACCGCTTTATCTTTGGTGACGGGCCTTCCGTGCGCGTTTATTCGCAAAACCGCTAAAGACTACGGGACCTGTCAGTACGCTGAAGGTATCGAGATTGTAGGAAAAAAACTTTGTATTATTGAAGATGTCATAACGTCTGGAGGCCAAGTCATTTTAAGCACTAAAGATCTTCGTGAATCAGGCGCCATTGTAACAAACGTTCTCTGTGTTATTAATCGCGGCGGATCTGACGCAGAAAAAAAACTTTCTGAAATTGGGCTAAAATTATTCAGTGCATTTGTTCGTTCTGATTTTGGCAAATAGCTATTTAGGAAAAGATTTAATTATTTCTTTGCTCTTTAGTCAATTGCGCCAGAACTTTTCCAACCAAATAAAGGGATCCTGTTACAATAACAAGATCCTCCTTCGTAGCTTCTTTTTGAATAAGATCCAGCAAATCAAAAATATTTTCAGCCGTCGCCGAAGACTTTTGGATAAAAGCTTCAGGATAATCCGAAATTCTTAATCCCTTGAATGGAGTTTCAGTTAAGTAAATTTTTGTATTAGGCATGTCGTATAATAAATTTAACATCGCCTCAGCCTGTTTATCATGTCCGATACCTACGATTACAAACAGCTTTTTAAAAGTAAAATCTTTTAGAATGTCTTGTAAACTTTCGATGCCCTGAACGTTATGATCGCCCGATAAATACAATGGGGCTTTTAGCTGCCGCCAAGGAATTAATTGCATACGGCCATACCAAATAACTTCAGATAACGCCGTTAAAAAATCCCCGGGCTTAAATCCCAGCCTTTCGAAAACCGTCAGTGCTAGCGCCGCATTTTCTGCAGCACGCGCTCCAAGCATGTTTAGTTGGTACTCTCCCCACCTTGAACTTAAATTATATGTAGGGCCCGGTCTCTTTTTTAAAGTGAATTTTTCAGCTTCAATCCATACCGAATTTGTTTGCGCACGAACTTCATCTTTTAAATCGCCAGTATCTATCGGCAGCGCTTGATGAATCACTAAATTATTTTGTTGAACGATACCGAATTTATTTTTTGCAATCGATTTAAGATCAGAACCTAATATATTTGTATGGTCTAAGCCAAGTGCTGTAATCACACTGGTCGCGTGCGGAATTGCATTGGTCGCATCAAATAATCCACCAAGACCAACTTCAAAAATCGCATAATCTAAATTCTGCTGCCATAGCGATGAAAAAAAATAATCCCCGCACATTAACGTCAGAGCTTCGAAATGAGTTAACTGAAATTTTACGATCAGATCAGCATTGGCGTTAAATAATTTTACAAAATCGCTTTGCGAAATTTGAACTTGATGGGTACGAATTCTTTCGGTCGTGTCGATAAGATGCGGAGAACTATAAAATCCAACACTCTTTCCCGCGCTATCAAGCAAACTTTCAAGCATTGCACAGGTGGTACCTTTGCCGTTGGTGCCGGCCACAATAATAACTTTTTTAGGATCAATTTGCGCGTACCATGATGTGCTAGCCAAAGCCTGCTGCAACTTTTTTATACCGGGCATGTCTTTAGGCATGATGCTAAGACCTTCTAAAAATTCGACGACTTCTTTGTAAGACTTTATCATTGGAAACTCAAAGCAACAGATTGGGATTCAATGTCGTGCACACGTAAAAACTGAGCGTAAGCCATATTCATTTGAGACGTGCTTAAGGCCGTTTCTAAATCACGGTTGGCCGCTACCCGATCTGAGAACAAAGTCTGATAGGATTTCCGAGAATGACCGATAAAAATATCATTCGTAATCTGGTGCAGCAAGTGCAAGTTCTTTAAAATAAAAAGATTCTGGCTTTTCGATTTCCCAAAGCCAACGCCGGGATCAAAAATTAATTTTTCGCTTTTAACACCGCGATTTTTTAAGTCGTGCAATTTGCTGTTCCACCAATCTGTAAGCTGAAAGATCGGATTTTCCAATTCAGAAATTATTTCTGCAGGCTTAGGCGGCACTGACAATGATTGCATGACAACCGCTTTAACATCAAAATCTTTCATAAGCTGAATCATATTAACATCCCGCAAACCGGAGACATCGTTGATGTAAGTAATTTTGAAATCTTGTAAACACTTTTGCATCGTCTCTGAGTGGTAAGTATCTATGCTAATTTCAGTCTTAATCAACTCTTGTTTCACAAGCTTAAGAGCTGCTTCAAGCTTCTGCCATTCGTGTTTTAATTCTACGGCTATCGCGTTCGGCCTTGTGGATTCAGCGCCAAAGTCTAGGACCTCGGCGCCCTGCCCGATTAATTTTTTTATATGTGTCAGTATCTTTTCTTCACTAAATAACTGACCGCCGTCGGAAAATGAATCCGCTGTTAAATTAACAATTCCGACTAACTTCGGCCAAAAATATTTTTTAGATTTAATGGTTTCAAATGGTTTTTCCATTATCCATTCCTGCGCCCAGCTGGGCCGTTCGATCTCGGCATGTGGAACTAATTCTAATAAAGGTAGTAAAGCAAAGGGGCGAAGGCCTAAACTTGGATGCGGGATTTTAATATTCTTTTCGTTAACTCGTAGGCCTTGCCAATAAAGAATATCAAGATCGATAATCCGTGGCGCCCACACTTCATTACTTTGCCGCCCCATCTGGAATTCAATTTTTTTAAGTGCAGCCAACAATTTGAAGGGTGTTAGATTATTTACCTCCAACGAAATAGCTGAGTTTAAAAAATTTTTTGACCATGCGGCCGGACCATCTTTTGGTATCTGAGCCTTTGATTCATAAATCCCTGCGACTCGCAAAACTTTTATGTTTTCTATTTTTTTCAGCGCGGCCAAGGCTTGTCGCAAATTTTTTACAGGCTCATCTAAATTAGAGCCTACGCCGACTACGACAAGGTCAGCTGACATGAGAATTCGACACCATTTCTTAAGTTTTCTACGGGCACACGGATTTTTCGAACAGTTAGCTTTACATCGCCTAAAATCTTATGTTTCGTTAGGTGGTCGCAAAGTTTAAGAAAGACTTCATGGTTTAAATATTCAATTAATTTGTAATTTTTCTTCTGCGCTGTCGTGCGAATAATTTCCATTACAGCCACATAGTCTGTGGCATCGTCTAAATTATCTGAAGTTGATCCATCTACCTGGGTCAGATAATTAATTTCAAAATTAAAATGCACCGGTTGAGAATGTTTTTGTTCTTCAGTCAGACAACCCAGATGAACCCAAACTTCAAAATCATTTATCTTCAATGTTTGCTTCATTTATTTTTTAATTCCAACCACGTAGGCAATCCAACTCAAACAAGGCTCACCTTTTTCAACGGCTGTGAAAATTCCGTTACCGCCACCTTTACGATTGGTGCCTTCCCAGTATACTTCGACATCGCTAAAACCAACTTCAAGCATCAATTCCCGCACTTCGGGAATAGTCCACATACGCCAGTCATAAGTGAAAACATTTTCATACTTATGCCCCTTGTAGCGAAAATGTATTTGAAATAAGGCCTCATTTGAAACCGGATCAAAACTTTGCTGATCCCAGTAATAAGTATAGTCATCGAATTTAAATCGATCTTCGATCGTATCTTGACATTGTGAGCCACCGAAAATATCGACGATTAACAATCCCTTTTCATTAAGCGATTTGAAAACATTTAAAAAATAACTTTTCAAAATTTCTCGTTTTTTAAAAAAGAAATAAGAAAAATTCACGGCAGCAACTATATCAGCTTTGGGTAAACCAGGCTCTAACACATCTTTTTGAATTAGGACAACACGGCCTTGCTGCTCTGCTGTAAGTTTTGATAGATAGTGTTTACGCCCGTACTCCATCGGAACAGGATCTAAATCCAAACCGCAAGATTTGTACTTTTTATTCAGCTTAACCCATTCGGCACTGATCGCCCCGCCTGCACAAAAATCTTCGCGTAGTGTCGTTAATTTTTTTGATTTGTGAATTTCAAAAAACGCTTTTTCATAAAATTCAACATCACCTTCTGGGGACTGAACGGCGTCGTTGTACAATTTGAATTTATCAAAGGGCAGCTCACTAGTGCACAATTTTTTTTTCTTTGTCATCTACGGAACCTCAGAGCAAATTTGCTTAATAAGATCTGCTATTTCGTGTTTCTGCGGCACACTTGCATCTTCTAAATTAGGATGCAGACCAATGCCAGGAATATTTTTTCCAGCTAAAACTCTTGGCGCCGCCTCTAAGTGATAAAATAATTCTGTCGTTGCCCGGTAAGCCAAATGTTCGCCAAAATTGGTGACTTCAGTGTCTTCATTCACAAATAACACTCGACCCGTTTTTTCGATTGAATTTTTTATCATCTGCCAGTCATAAGGATAAATAGAACGTAAATCAATAACCTCGACTGAAAAGCCGTCAACCTTTAACTGATCCGCAACCTCGTTACAGATTAATAAATGCCGACCATAACTGACCACAGTAATATCATGTCCTTCGCGGGTGATTTTACCTTTTCCAAAAGGAATTAAATATTCCTTCACAGGCGGCCATTTTGCTTTCCATTTTGTTCGGTCACCAAGTGGAGCATCGATCATCGCTTTTAAATCTTTTTCATTTTCAGGTTCGCCTGGAATCAATTCTTCACCACGCACACGCATCAACGCTTTTGGCTTTAAGAAAAGACAAGGATTCGGATCCAAGATACATGACAAAAGTAATCCGTAAGCCTCCAGTGGCGTCGACGGCATAACTACTTTCCAGCCGGCTAACCTTGAGGCCCATGCATCAAATGAATGAGAATGATAAACGCTTCCGCGAATTCCGGCACCGACCGGAGTCATTACCGTCATAGGTAAATTATATTGTCCGTTCGAGCACCATAAAGTATTGCCCGCAATCTTTAACAAATCGATGGTATTAAAAATATAATCAGCAAATTGAATTTCTGCCACACAGCGGTCGCCCGCCATGGCTATTCCCATAGCCATTCCAATAATTCCGCGCTCATCCAGTGGGGAATTCCAAGTTGTTTTTAGACCTTGAGTGGCCGTAAAAACTCCACCCAACGGAGCGCCAACATCTTGCCCATAAATATCTTTTAGAGCGTAGTTCGTTTCAGCGTAATGCAAAGCCATTCGAATAGCTTGAGCCATATGAGCCATTAAAATTTTCTCCAGTCTGCATTTTCATTATTAGCATAGGTGTGGTCCCAAATGCTATCAGCCGTTGGTGAAGACTCGCCTCGCACTTTTAGAACTGCTGCAATACCTTCATCTTCATATTTCAGCCACGTATGTTTTATTGTCGCTTCTGACAAAATTCCAGCAGCTAATAATCTTTTTTCAAATTCTCGTACGGGATCCACTTCTTCCGCGACGGGATTGGCTCCGGTTGCAGAAGAATGGCCATTTAGCCTAGATACGTGGGCTTCAATAAATGCCGGCTTCCCAGTTTTTCGAATGTAATTCATATCTTCTTCAACAGCTAAGTAAGTTTCGATGGGGTCATTACCGTTTATGACCCGGGATTTAATGTTAAAAGCCTTAGCACGATCTGCGATTTGATTTTCACCATGCTGGCCCTCATAAGACGTTGAAATTCCCCATTTGTTATTCTGAACGGTGATCAGCACCGGCAATTCTTGGCCACGCCGAGAAGCTAATATAAGCGCTGAAGCAAAATCACCTTCCGCAGTACCGGCATCTCCACCCGTAACTACGGAAATCGCTTTTTTACCAAAACGCTTTTGCGCATGTGCAGTTCCGCAGGCAATCGGATACTGAACTTCTAGCGGCGAAGTCACCGGGGCAATATTTAAATGCGGAAAAACGTAGTGATTTGAAAAATTCCGTCCACCCGTTGAAGGATCGGTCGAACGGTTCATCATCAATCGAATGGAATCAATCATTTCAACACCCATTGCGATAACCGTCGGAGTGCAACGGTAATGTAAGTGCATAAAATCATACGCCAGCCCATGGCCTTTTTTTGCAAGCATTCCAAGTGGCACTCCCCACGCTTCTTCGCCGGTACCACCAATCCAGAAATACGATTCTCCAGCACGATAAATTTTTATTAAGCGTTCTTCAAGAACTCGTGACTTCACCATGAAATCGTAAATTTTAAGAACGACACTGCTTGAAAGGCCACCAAGATTGTCTTTCTTACGCAACGATTTTTGAATTACAGAGTCCAATTTTTTTGCAGCACTTTTTAGAGTTTTTTTTGCCGGAGCCATAGTCACCTTTTGAAAGGCTTATCCTATCGAAGTTACTATGGAAATGGTCTAATTAATGAGGCGCATAAAAAAGGAAAATGAAGCTGAAGTGCGCAGAAGGCTGGCACTTCAACAGCCGAGCCAGCCAGCCAGATTTCGCTTGTTAGCTAAACCTCGCCCAGAAAACTATTTAAGTTGCGCGATTTTACCTAATTCTTTTCCATCTTCCAAAAGGATTAAGTCTGCTAACACATTCGATGCTTCTTGAATATCGGCACGCTTTAAGTACTCTTTTTCTTTTTCGCCCTTATCTGATGAGTAGCGAGATTTCTTAATTTTCTTTTCTTTTTCGCCTTTATCTTTAATGACTTCAGAAACTTTAATTGTTTTTCCTAATTTTTTAGTTTTTTCTAATTCATCACTAATTTTTTTAAAGTCTTCATTTTTTGCGACCCGCTCTTGTGAACGTGCTTTTAAAGATTTAAGCCATGTTGGTTTTATTGTAGCCCAAGCACCTTCACCTTTTTCAACGTAAGCCGTTTTCGATAAAAAACTTTCAATTTTCTTTGGAGGTAAAGAGTAATCCATACTTTTTTCACCAATATCGTCAACAGCATACGGGCTAGGGATAATAATATCTGATTCTACCCCACGATGCTGCGTTGAAAAACCGCCTGGTGTAAAGAACATTCCAATTGTAACTTTTAAAGCGCCAAGTTTTCCCGGAACAGGCAGTACAGTTTGCACGCTGCCTTTACCATAAGTGCGATCAGATCCAACCACGACGGCGCGGTTATAGTCTTTTAAAGCGCCTGATACAATTTCTGAAGCTGATGCACTAATTCGTGATGTTAGAATAACTAATGGACCTGCCCAATCAACAGCTTCATCCGTATCCGCTAACGATATTTCTGCGCCTTCTTTACTAGAAGATTGTTTTACAACATTTCCAGTTTTAAAAAATAATCCACCAATTTTAACAGCATCTTCTAAAGATCCACCACCGTTATTAGATAAATCAAGCATAAGACCGTCTGCTTTTTTCGCACGAGCTTCAGCAACAATTCGTTTCATGTCAGCTGCCGAAGAGCGGCCCCCGCGTTTGTTATCGGCATAAAAAGATGGGAAATTAATAATTCCAATCTTCTTTTTCACAGAATTTACTTCTTTATCAATATAGGTGATCGAAACGGCATTGTCTTCTAACGAAACTTTTTCACGCGTAAGTTCGATATCAAATTTTTTATTACCTTCAGATTCTTTACGTAGCACTGACAACTTTACTTTGGTCCCTTTCGGACCGCGGATCATTTTAACAACATCTTTTAAATCCAGGTCGATGACGTTTTCCATTTTGCCATCTTTTTTACTGACAGCAACAATCTTATCTTGAGGCTCAAGTAACCTTGATTTCGCAGCCGCCCCGCCCGGAACAAGTCCTTCGATAGTCGTAAATCCATCATTTTGTGAAAGCGTAGCACCAATACCCTCAAGCGAAAGACTCATATCAATTTCAAAATCTTCGTAATAATCTTTCGAGAAAAAATTCGAATGGGGATCAAGCGACATCGCAAAAGAATTTAAATAATTAGCAATCAGTTCTTCTTGCTTAGTATCTATTAAACGCTTTAAATTTCGTGCATAATTTTTAATGACCTTAGCTTTAGCTTCTTCAAGCTTAATATCGGTCGCTAGATAATTAGCTATTTGAAACTGTACAAATTTCTTTAAAAACTCTTCCGCTTCTTCTTTTGTTTTTGGATGAGTTTTATGGTCAGGGTCGTAAGCAAATTCAACGTCTTTATTGAATTTAAAATCTTTACCTAAAACCTTTTTAACGAACTCAGCCCGCTCTTCAGTTCTTTTGTTTAAAATGGTCTGAATTTCATCAGCAAATTTACAATCTTTTTTTGCAATGTTTGCAAAAACATCTTTCATAATTGTTTTGATTTGCACGACATCTGCTTCAAGCAAATAAATTTTCGCAGGATCTTGTCGCTTAATATATTGATCAATGACACGATTTTGTAATTCTTTATCTGCTTGTTTGAAAACCAAATGGTTTTGCAAAAAACCCGTTTGAATGGGATCGACCCAATTACAATCTAATGATCTAGAAAAATTTAAGCCTTGAGAAAATGCAAGCGAGCTTATTAAGACTAGCGAAGTAAATAAAACCTTTTGAATTGTCATGATTTTCCTTTTTCAAACAAGTTTGGTGATTCAAAAAGTATATGCCTGCTTCAAGTGAATGGTAAGGGCTTGCAACACCGTGTTGTGCAGTTAAGTCTTACGTCGTGTTGGAATGAACAGTTCTTGTTGGGAATCTGAGTTATGAAGTGCATGGGATCTGATGCCGTGCTGGGTAACTTCATGCTTTAAAAATCCGCCATTTTGCGTCTCGATCATAAAGAAGGACATCTCCGGGTAGCTGGACTTCAGTCTAGCCATCTCTTCGACAACCAACTGAATATTTTTAGGATCATCATCACTCATGCCAAAGCGATGATGGGGCGAATACCCATAAACTTCGATGGCTTTTTCAACCGATGCCCGTATGGCTTTTTGCTTCAGTTCAGCTGTTGATAATTTGAAATCATGATCATTCAAATGGCGTCGTACGTCTTTATTATTTACAGCGAACAGACTTAAATAATTGGGCGCAGCTGGCAGATGACCTGCTTTTACAAACTCATGAATTCCTTCTTTCAGTATCTCAGCCGAGTGTCCACGGGCTGTTATCACCGAAATTGGGCGTTGATTGAAAGTTGCATGATAAAAGCAATCCCACGAAGGGCCTTTCCACTGCATATCTGGCAAATTAAGTGCCGCTAAAACATCTTCAATGAAAGGTTGGCGTTTGCTGAGTTGTTTTTCCAGCTCATGCAAATCGACATCACGGAAATAGCGAAAAGTACCAACAGAATCATCAAAATTAATTTCGTATTCGCTAAAGGCACCTGGTTTACCAATTGAGGCATGGTGCAAAGCCCACTCGCTGCTTGAAAGGTTCAGCTCATCACCGGTTTTTTTATGAAATAGTACAAGCGGTGTCGTTAAAAAAGCGATGTTGTCGTCGAAATCAAAAAAATAAAAGCTACGACCACCTTGATTGAAATTTCGATCAGGCTCTTTGATGCGAGTTTCACCGAGTTCCAACTGTCCTAGCTTTTTTAAAATAGGTTTTGAATCCGAGTCACTCATTCTTATCTCTTATCGACCTTTTTAACAGCTTTCTTAATAATTATTTTTTTACCCGAAGCTTTGCTGGGCACAGCCGCTATAGGATTTCCAGTCGCTTTTTTAGTAATTTTGCCAGCGGCTGCTTTTTTTATAACTTTTTTCTTAGCTGGCTTTTCTTTAACTGCCACAGTTCCAATTTTATCGTTTATTAGATCAAAGGCTTTCGGACCTGTTAAAGCCTCAACAGTCATTCCTTCCGGCAAACTGACATTGGTTTTACCGGCTTTTATATAAGGGCCATATGGTCCATTAAATAAACTTACCAAAACATTATGAATGGGATGATTACCGAATTCTTTTAGTGCTGAGGCCTTACCGCGACCTTTTTTGGGCTGCGATAATAGTTCCAAAGATTTGATTAAATCCATCGTAAACACAGTTTCAGTTTTAGGAACAGACCGGTAATCTCCGTCATGTAAAATAAATGGACCAAACCGTCCGATACCAACTTTGACTTCTTTATTTGTCTCGGGGTGCATGCCTAATGTTTTCGGCATCGATAAAATTTCCAAAGCCATTGGCAAATCGATATCCTCGGGCTTTACTCCTGGTGGTAGCGAACCACGTTTTATTTTCTCATCATCGCTTTCGCCCAATTGCACGTAAGGCCCATACCGTCCATTTAACACGTAAATTTTCTTAGTTGTTACAGGATCAATACCCAATGAATCGGCACCTTTTAACTTTTGATCAATTAATCTTTCAACATGTTCGCCCGTCATATCTGCGGGCGCTTCCGAATCAGGGATTGAA
This sequence comes from Bdellovibrionales bacterium, assembly GCA_043753645.1. Lineage (GTDB taxonomy): Bacteria > Bdellovibrionota > Bdellovibrionia > Bdellovibrionales > Bdellovibrionaceae > Pseudobdellovibrio. The sequence continues at coordinate 2,395 of JAYUWH010000174.1, read as the reverse complement.
GCGCTAAAACTATCTTCGCCGCGTTTTGATTTAACGTAAGCGCCGTAGCGGCCCACGTGAAATTCATATTGATCTAAGCCTTCAAGTTTTACGGATCTTGCTTCTTCAGGAATAATTTTATCCCCTTGCGAATCCACAATGGCTTTCAAACCTTTGGGTCCGTGATAAACTCCAGCTAAATATTTTTCCCAATTTAATTCGCCTTCAGCAATGGTATCCAAAGATTTTTCCATTTCAGAAGTAAACCCTAAATCGACATACTGGGTTAAGTGCTGCGATAATAGTTTTGAAACCACCATCGCCGTAAAAGTAGGAATCAAAGCACTTCCCTGTTTTCGTACATATCCGCGATCAATAATAGTTCCGATGACACTGGCATAAGTCGATGGACGGCCGATGCCTTCTTTTTCCATAATTTGTACAAGTGATGCTTCTGTGAAACGTGCTGGAGGTTTTGTTTCATGGGACGTGGGCTCAATTTTTTGAACATTCAATGTATCGTTGACAGCTAATTTTGGTAATTTAACTTCACGTGATTCTAGATCTGCATCCGGATCATCACTACCTTCAACGTAAGCTCGTAAAAATCCCGGAAATTCAATGGTAGTTCCACTTGCAGAAAATACAGCGTCTCCAGCTTTAATTTTTGAACTGACTTGTTTTTGCTTGGCATCGGTCATTTGCGAAGCCATCGTGCGCTTCCAAATTAAATCATAAAGTTTAAATTGCGCACCGATTAAACCGGTTTCATCAGGATCTTGAAACTTAGTTCCAGCGGGACGAATCGCTTCATGCGCCTCTTGCGCGCCTTTTACTTTTTTGCCAGCATAACTACGGGCCACATCTGGCAAATAATCTGCACCGTATTTTTCCTTGATGGACTGCCTAGCTGCTTTCAACGCTTCTTCTGATAAATACGTGGAGTCTGTACGCATATACGTAATGAAACCTTGCTCATAAAGTTTTTGCGCCACTTGCATAGTTTCACGCGAACTTAGACCCAATTTACGATTAGATTCTTGTTGCAAGGTCGAGGTAATAAATGGACCCGACGGCTTTCGTGTAACGGGTCGTTCTTCAACTTCCGAAACAATCCACGTCGCTGTTTTTAAATCAGCAAGAATTTTCTCGGCCGCTTTCTGATCTAGCACCATTAAATCTTTGCCAACTAATAATTGGCCAGTCAGACCATCGAAATCTTTTCCAGTGGCAACTCGCTGAGTTTTATAACTAAAAAGTTTAGATTCAAAACTTTGACTGCTTTTCTCTAATTCAGCCAACACGCCGTAGTAGGCTGATTTTTTGAAACGAATTCGTTCTTTTTCACGCTCGACCACAATCCTAACCGCTACCGATTGAACTCGCCCGGCCGATAAGCCATACGCCACTTTTTTCCATAATAGCGGAGAAATTGTGTAGCCGACCAACCGGTCCAGCACACGACGCGCTTCTTGCGCCCGAACTAAATTATAATCAATTTCGCGCGTATCAAGTAAAGATTTCTGTATCGCTTCTTTAGTAATTTCATGAAAAACCATGCGCTTAGTGGGAACTTTAGGTTTCAATACTTCTAACAAATGCCAACTAATACTTTCACCTTCGCGGTCTTCATCCGTCGCTAAGTAAAGTTCACTGCATTCTTCCAGCTTCTCTTTTAAATTTCGTATAATCTTGGTTTTATCTTTGGGAATACAATATAAAGGCTCGAAGTTTTTATCGACATTAACACCCAACTGCGCCCATTTTTCTTTTTTAACTTTCTCAGGAATATCTTTTGCAGACTGAGGAAGATCGCGCACATGCCCCATGCAAGATTCGACAATATAATTGGGTCCTAAAAATTTACGAATCGTCTTGGCTTTTGTCGGTGACTCAACGATGACCAACTTTATCCCAGATCCAGAAATCGATTTTTCAGTATTTGCAGCTTTCTTCGCCATCAGTATTCCTCTAGACTACTAAAAAACACTGATTTCATGGAAAGCACAATGAAAAATTTGAAAGACTTTAATTCTAAGATCGAGTTTGTGCTAACCGATATCGACGATACTCTTACGACTGAAGGCCAGCTTCACTCGGAAGCATACGACTCTTTATGGAAGCTTCACGACGCAGGTCTAAAAGTAATTCCCATCACTGGACGTCCAGCAGGTTGGTGCGAAATGATCGCCCGCCAATGGCCAGTATCAGGAGTGGTCGGTGAAAATGGCGGTTTCTATTTCCGCTACAGCAATAAAAAAATGCACCGCTGGTTCCATGCTGATGAACAGCAGATTGGCGATGGTTCTATCGCACACGACAGCAGTAACTCTGATCAAACCAACGCAAGTGACACTGCTAACAAATTTAGTAGTGACACTGCTAACAAATTTAGTAGTGACACTGCTAACAAATT
>JAYUWH010000173.1:0-2733 GCA_043753645.1 Bdellovibrionales bacterium | reverse complement strand
CGCGTTGTCGGCATGAAGCCAAGCACCACTCCATTCGATGGCAAGCGCATGTTTTGGGGCGGGTTTAAGACGTTGGTGGAGTTGTAATATTCGATTGGAATTAGTGCAATCGTTTAAGCCGTTGTCTGGAGCACCAGCTTGACTTGCAATTCAGACCGCACCGCGCGCTTAGCGTTTCAACGTTGCCAATGATGGCGGATGCTCCCTGCTGACTCAAGGCGTGAAATAGCGATTTTGGTGATGTCCATCAAAGCCGCCACTGCATCTTCGGCTAAGCATGAGCGAGACCTAGCCTTTAGCATTTGGCCAGCAACTTAGTATTCCAATCCGAGCGCATTGCAAGCGTCGTTAAACCCTTCACCGCCCCACCTTTCGCAAAAAAGCGTTTTGTAGCCGTTTAGAAATGTGTGTACCTGGTAGCAAACAGATAATCCTTAAGTGAGTTGCACAAAATGTTCAGAATCTTTCAATACGAAAGCCTGAATTGTGGATCGCTAAAAACAACTGAATTTGCAGCTTCACAAGCGATACACCCATTGCCTCGTTTATTACGCCTGTTTTCATTCTGAACATTTTTTCCCGCGCTTGACATTTCAAGCCTTCATGCTAATGCTTAGAAACATGTAGTAAAAAATACTTAAGATGCAACGCTGATCTAGCAATTAGCGATAAAAAAATGATCGTTAAATAATGCAGTATTGAATACTTAAAAATCATCGTTTTTAAAAAGGGAAATTTGTATAAAAACGTTTTGGAAAACAGGCCTCAGTGTGATTAGGTGTGAGTTTGATGGTTGTGGTTTTGGGTATGTTGTGAAAAAAAACTAGAGGGCATTTTCAGTATCAAATTTTTATTTAGCTGTACGGTAGGTTTATTGACTTTAAATTTGGTAAATGCTCATGCTGTAATTGACCAGTCCAACGCACAGGTTACAAATTGTTATTTGATAATTTCTTCTGACGGCCAAGTTTCTTATAGATGTGATGTGGTGACAGTTACTGCTACAAGAGATCCGCAACCGTCTGGGCCACCTCCAACATTTACACCTGTCGCGGGTTTACCTGGAGGGAGAGGACTTACTCTGAACGGTAAGCCTCAAGATAGGTTTTACCAAAATGCAAGTTCGCAGGCTTACTACAGGTGCAGTGGGCGTAGTGGAGTGCCGCCGGCTTACGCTACTATGCTCAACATTGACCCGAGGGAATATGTCACACAAGGGTTGTGGCGACCCGCAGTTCTCGACTTCATGAACATTGTCTATAAGAGCGATGATCTGACTGTATGGAGAGGCTGGGACTCTGCGTTATATTCTTCAATGCAACGTTGTAGTGGGGACACTAGCTGCATGGCTGAAGTCTGGCGCTATTTCGGACAAACTAACATTGCTATACCAAATTTAGGACCTTTCGGTGATATCAATTGGCTGGCGAATGTTCTTTCAATTCAAATTCAAAAGCCGACATTTGAAACTTCGCCGGCAAGTAAATTACTCACTCCGAAGGTAAATGGAATGGTTTGTGCCGCGTTGCGAGAAGCAGCAGTAAAAGACGGGTGCGATCCAATCCAATGAGGCCCTTACGGATATCTGAAAATATGAATGTTCAACACATGAAAAAAAATAGCTGGTTTATTGCGGGCGCAATTATTTTGCTGAGCGTAGCTATGTTCTTAACGCGGGGCTTCTGGGGCAATACAAATAAATTAAGTGACGGATTGAACTCAGAGGTTTATTTAGATAAGGGGGCCGCGCTTGGAACCGAAGCTTCCTTTAAGGAATCTGGTACACCTGTAACATTGCCGGAGTTTCAGCGAACAAAGCCAATTTCTACTAGCAACGGTGTCACTTATTTACCTGGTGTTGCACGAAGTTTTAAACGGATACTTGGAAAGTTAGAAATTAATAGCAAAAACGCAAAGTGGTGGCTATACGCAAGATCTCCAGAAGAAGCCGCGTGGTTAGACAAAAAAGGGTACCCCACTCCTAGTGAGGAAGCGAAACTTGAGACGTTGTCTGATGCAGGCTTAAAAGCGTTAGTTCAGATTGGTGACAATAACGCAAAAGTACATTTAATCGCCCGTGCAATGAAAACTGCTTTTAAAGGAGCAGACATAACTAAAGCTGAGTCCGCTGCTAGTGAACTAGGGACTTCTATAGTTTATGACGGACCCTACGCAGCTTCAAAAGCCATGTCCGTCTACAGCGACATTGTTAAAGAATACTATCTCGTTCCGGAGTCTGAGAGAAATGATTTTCAGAAAAAAGTTCTTCGCGAATATTCTATGCAATTCGAAATTGCTTACGCCATGTCGCTAGCCTACGGCGATCACACAGCCGATTTTATTCACGCATATGCAGTTGCGCCTCAAGATTCTGGAGCAATCAGCCGCAGAGACGTTATAGGTGCAGATATTGTGCAGATTCTTTCTAATCTTTCGCGAGACAGGATCGGCAAAGGCCTAGCTCCGCTGACCCTTGACTCTCGACCCCTTCCCCCTGAGGTGATACTAGAAGGTTTTGGCGTCTATCGAGATAAGACGCCACAAGTAATTGAAAGATTATGATCGTGAGTCAATAAAATCGTAACCATGCATCATTTTTACGCATCAAGTAGTACGAATTCTACAAGCGATTGCTACGCCGCCACCCGAATATTAATCCGCTTTTCTTCCACCGCATGGCATGCCACCTGACCACCATCTTCATAATCGATCAAGTTGGGACGATCAATTTTG
>JAYUWH010000172.1:0-25451 GCA_043753645.1 Bdellovibrionales bacterium | reverse complement strand
CGACCAATGATGCTTTACTTTTTTGGCAATTTAAAAAATTAACTACCCCGTTTGTTTCCCACAAAGATAAAGATGTTCGAATTGAAAAGCTATTGGTTCAACCTTTAGAAAAATATTTTTATAAATACAATCACAACGCATGCTGCTTGATCGACCAACTACCGCCAGCATTGTTAAATTCACTTTCCCAAGTTGAGCTTGAAGAAACTCTTCATCACATCCAAATGGATTGGTTACTGGGTTCGCCGTCTGGCTTACTGTTTAAAATACGCGAAGAACTTTTTGGACTTATTGAGGGCTATGATAAAGTATTTTGGCCTGAAAGCTTAAGCTTAAAACCTAAAGTTAGCTCACATTTAAAATTAAGTTTTGAAATTTCAAATCAGGACTTAATTATTGAGTCAACCGCTGCTTAATCCATTTTTTGTAAATAAAAACTAGGATGGCAATACCCAAGATGCAAAGCACAAATATCTTGAATTGCTTCAGGAACCCTAAAATAGTTTCCCCGTAGTGAGCCAACAATAAAATCTGTGTGGGCACAGATATCAGCGCCGCAATTCCATCAATCAACGCAAATTTCCAAACCGGAAATTTCAGCATTCCGCAGGCAATGTGCCCAGGGAAACGAATTCCCGGAGTAAACCTAAATATTCCACAGGCGTAAGCTCCGTACTTTATTGTCCAAGATTCAATTTTTTTACGATTCTCTTCGGATAAAATTGCCTTCATCGGCTTTAACTCAAAAACTTGGCGACCAAACGCCCGGCCTATGCTGTAAATTAAAAAATCAGAAGCAAAGACGGCAATAAACGCCACAACTGCCGCCCCCTGAGCATGCACATACGGAGCTTTTGGATAAGGCGGTGGATACTTATCGGGATGAGCCCCCATATAAGCCAAAATTCCAACACTAACTAACGTAGCTTCCTCAGGAAAAGGAAGACCAATCGAGGATAAAATCATCATTCCAATTAAAAATGCATACACCCACGTGGGCTCATACGCATACGGAATCAAACAAGTCAGTGTGTCTTTACTGTGCAGCAAGCATTGCACTAAGGAAACATTCATCTGGCTATCATGAAGAAGAAACTTGTTAATGTTAAGCTCTTGAACCATAACGGAACACTGTGCTAACTACTTTTATGGCTGAAAAACTAGGCGCTGAAATTGGATCTCATGGTTTCAAGTACGGCGTGAAGCATTTTAAAAATCCAGTTGCTGGTTTTATCTCGGACATAGTCTGCGAAATTCTTGAAATCGACAAAGCTGAAGTAGCTAGATTGTTAAATCTAGGAGCCATCTATATCGATAACTACCGGCAAGCAAATGATGAGCGTGTTAAAGAAAATAAATTATTTCGCGTTCACACACGCCCACGACGACATAATGTAAATTATGATTGGCTTCAGCGCATAATCTTTGAAGACGAAAATTATTTGGTCTTAAATAAACCAGCTGGAATTCCCAGCCACGCGGCGGTTGATAATATTATAGACAATTCGCTTTATCAGGTCGAGCGCGCTCGGAATCTCAAATTATTTATCACTCACCGCCTAGATACGCTAACTGAAGGTATAATTGTGTATGGGAAAACGCAGCGCTTTGTTAATGCTTTTAATCACCAGATTCAGAATCGTTTAGTTCATAAAAAATATGTCGCGATGATTGAAACCATGCAGCTGTTACCACCCAAATTAATTCACTACATGGAAACGTCGTTACGAGCGCCAAAAAAAGTCACTGAGTTCTACCAAGAAAAGGCCGCGCTTTGCGAACTTGAAATTTTGCAGCAGATTATCGAAGTCGACCAAAGCTGGATTAAAATAAATTTATTAACAGGCCGCACGCATCAAATTCGCGCACAGACTAGTGCCATGGGGGCGCCGGTTGTTGGCGATGTTCTGTACGGCGCCAACAGACCTTGGAAAGAAAATGCCATTGCACTTCGTGCCTGTGAAATTGAATTTATTTGGGACGAACGCGCCTGCTTATATAAACTGCCGGAAGAGTTTAATTAGAACAGGCTGACGTTTGTCATTAGCGTGTATCCAGTCTCAGGATCTTTACTGGCAGCAATTAAATCGCGGCTACTATCTATAGCTATGGTAAAATTCAGATCTCTATTCGGTCGGAACTCAACGCCGGCAGACGTGCGAATTGTTGTCGCATGGTATTCATCTTTAGCTTCCGCACTTGAAGAATTGGACCATTTTTCTTGAATTTCAAAACCCGGTTTAAATGCAAACTTACGGTTCAAGCTGAATTTAAATTCTCCACCGTGTTCTATATCAATTTTCGGAGTCGTTTTTACAGAACCTGGGTATCTCGGATTTGAATTATCTAAATACACAGTCGATCGTTGAAAGTAATAACTTGGTTTAACATAATAACGAAAATAAGAAATGTCAGTAAAGTAGTAACCGCCCTCAATTTCATACCGTAATTTTGCAATCATTCCCGTATCTTTAGAAAAATCGCTAGTTGGTAAAAATAAACGAAATTGATTTGATAACTCAAATGCCGGAGAAAAAGATTCTTCAAAAAGACGTGTAATCTTTGCGACCAGTGAAAAATCGCGCGTGCGAATCGCATTGGTTACTTCTTGACCACGGTAATCTAGACCTGCCGTCGAATAGCCAAATGCTGGACGAGCTGAAATTCGGAAACTGCCATTAATTTTATAATTAAATGAAATATAATTGTCGAAAAAATCCATGGATGGATCGGCACTTTTAAATTGCTGATCTTTAATTCCACCTAAACTAAATAAAGTAATGCTAATTTTAGTATCCGGTAGATCAGTTGCAATATCCACCGGAGCTGTAGAGTGCTGGGACTCAGTTTTTATATCCGTCGCTGACGTGTTGTCATTGGTATCAGCAGCAAATAAGTTGTTCGAAAAAAGAAACAATAAGATCGTTAAACCTAGCTTCATGACATCTCCTGACAGTCTGTATTTAATCCCAACTAACGCTTTTATATTTGAACATCAACTTATCACATAGCAGCTAAAAATGTCTAAACTAGCTATCTTTTGTGATGTCGAATATCCTTGGTCTATGAAAAAAATACAAATAAAAAATGTGTCTTACTGTGCACTCCTGGTTGCAGCGATTTCCCTGTTAAATCTTGGATGCCAGTCTGTCAAATCTATAGACACTCCAGCAGCTGATGCTAATCCTACAATCCAAAGAACAGTAAAAGCTGCGGATAGTGAAGTGTCTGTAATGACTTACAATGTTGAAAACCTTTTCGATGCGCTTCACGACGCCGACCGCGAAGACTTCACCTTCTTGCCACTCGCGCAAAAGTCTCAAAGCGAAGTTGTCGCTTTTTGTGAAACTGTGAAAAGTCATCACCGACGTAAGGAATGCCAAGAGTTGGATTGGAATGATGAGGTCGTGCAAACCAAATTAAAAAATATTGGTGCTGTCATCCGCAGTGTTGATAATGGACATGGACCTGATAATTTACTTCTTGCTGAAGTTGAAAATGAATCCATTTTAAAACGACTGGTGAATGAGCAGCTAAATAATTTAGGTTATCAAACCGTGGTACTAATTGAAGGTCCCGACCTACGCGGCATTGATCCCGCATTTATTTCTAAGTTTCCGTTAAAAGGTAAACCTGAATTGCATATTATTCCTTACCAGGAAGCTAATCCAAAACTATTAAAATGGGCAAAACGTTCTCGTGGTATATTAGAAGTCACAGTTGTTTTGCCCAATCAAAATGATCTTACCTTTTTAGTTGGGCATTTTCCGTCTCAATCAAATCCGACACAGTGGCGATCTCAGGCAGTGCAGTACGCAAAAAACCTGATGCAAAACCTGATGAAACAAGGCCGGTCTGTCATCCTTGGTGGAGATCTAAATATCATCGCCGAAGAAGAGGCAGCCTATGGTTATTTTAAGAATGAACTCAGCCAAGTGGGTTCGGTATCGCACTTAGTGGGTTGCAGTCATTGCTCTGGAACTCATAACTACCGCGGCCACTGGGCTTTCTTGGATGTTTTAATTTTTTCAAGTAATTTGAAAGCGGCAGGTTTAGAAATGGTCCCGGAATCCATTGAAGTCATTAAAACCTCCGAGAATATGACAAAAAAGGGATTACCGATGTCTTTCAGTGCCCACAAAAATTCTAGGGGCGCTTCGGATCATTTCCCGCTGTTTGCCAGACTAAAATTATTAAAGTAATTTTCGCAAATCAACAACAGGTCTAGAAGCGCAATCACCAGCTTTAAAAACCGTTTTTTCCTTCACAGATAACGAAGAGTTATCAAACTGAAAAAGTTGCTTATCGACAGGACTGTCCGCCCTTAATTTTGTCGTCGTCATCACAATTTTACCATCTAAAGCTGCGCACTCTGAAAGACTCACAAAAAGTTCACTGTCGCTCTCGGAATGCATTGCCGCCTGCATTTTATTTTGCGCCGTTTTAAGATGACTCACCGACGTTGAAAGTACTTTAATTTTATCATTTAGTGATTCTGCTTTACCGTCCCACGAAATTAACATTTGTGCCTGCACTTGGGACAGATCGGAATAGACTTCAGCAGGTGCTTTCTTATTAAAGGTTCTTAATGCGTCCACCGAATCCACATCCACCGAATACGTATTGTCGGCATCTGCTTTTTGAACTGTGATATGTTTTAATTTATTAGTTACTAAAAGCGTTGAAAGAGTTGGTTTTTTGCCTTTATCTTTAACGTAAAGCTCTTCTGTGCTTTGCCCAGCAGAGTCGTCTTTAATTTCTAAGCGCTGGATACGACCATCGACCAAGTCTATAGTCGCCAGTAGATCCACTTGCGATAATTGTAAAACATCATTGCTATCACTAACCATCACACGGTCATTCGATCCGTTTGCTGATACCGAAGTTAGATGTTTTACAATTTTTGTTGCCGATTCTGAAACAGTTTGAACGTTTAAATTTTTTAGTTTTGCGTAATCACTATTTAGTGATGCTTTCATAAAATGCAAAGCTTCCACTTCTTTATCAAAGGCAATTGCCAATAACTTAACAGAATCGTCGCTTGAAAATTCGTTTGTTTTCAACTTTGAATTTTGATCAGGCCGGCTTAACTTTTCATCTTTGGGAGCACATGAAAATAGTAAAATTGTCGTAAGTAAAGAAACAGATACAATCTTAAGTGACATAGCAACTCCCCGTTAAGCTCAGGGCAAATGTATACCCAGAAACCCTAATTTAGTCCATAGCTTGGACCGCTTTTGAAGAAAACTCACAGCTGTCTACAAGGTACCCGCATGAGTTCGGCTCTTAAATAGCGACATTTTTATGTTAAGTCCCTGATTTGAAAAGTCTATTTCAGAACTTAAGCTTAAGCGGTCAAAGCGAATGTGCAAGCTTTCAGGATGTAAAATGATGGCACCACAGACATCAATTTTGCTTTCGAATCGTCTAAAAATATCTGAAACGGATTCTTGAAGTAAGCGAATACCATACGGAGGATTGCTAATAATCCAGGTTGGCCTGTCAGCGCTCAACTCATTTTTTTCAATGGTAGCACTATCTCCACGGATGATATTTAAGAATAATTTTATGTGCGGAAATATCTCTGCAAATAAGATTTTATTCCGTTCTATATTGTCACATGCATGCGGGTCAGAATCGATAGCTGTGGCATAAAAATTTTGGGCCTGGTTTAGCCAGCGATAATTTTTGGACCACGACTCCGAGTTAAAGATTTTTGGCTTATTTAAAAACTGTAGCCAGCTGTAGGCTCGTTTAAAATTTGGACTTTTAAAACTTGCTGTTTCAAATATTAAGGTGCCCGAGCCTGCAAATGGATCTAATAACGTTATTTTTTCTAAATTGGCGTTATTAAAATAAGTTTGCTGACTCAGTAGTGCTGCTAAATTCTCTCTTAACGGAGCTTCGCCCCGATAGACTGCATAGCCGCGGCGGTGCAAGTGCTCACCTGAGGTATCTAAGCTTATAATGGCTTGATCACGATGAATACGAATGTAAATTTGCTGCACTCCAATTTCCTTTGGCATAACTTTAAAATCTAAAAGTTCTAAAGCCCGGGTCGTGGCTTCGATCAGATTTCGCTCATGATTTATTCGTGATTTTGAAGTTTCAATTTTTAAACTTACGGATTTACCAGCCAGCCACTTTTTTAGTGGCAGCACTTTCATTTCCTTTTCGTATTGGTCATAGAACCGAGCTGGAAAATGATGAATACGAATTAATATACGATGGGCAATTTTAGTAAAAAAGTTTAGTTGATAGCCTAAGTGCTCTGGGCACTTCATTTCAACTCCACCGGGGCTTATTGCAAAATCCGGCAAAGGTTCACGTGTTGGTAAGCCGTCGAGATCCATCAGTTCAAACCAAAACGATTTTATTTCTGTGATTAAATGCTCTTCAAATTTCAACGGACAACTTAAAAAAAACTGAGCCATTAAAATCTCCAGAATAAATCGATAAATCCGTAGTACCCATCCGAGGGGTCAAGCCGTAAATGAGTGATGTCGGTGCTGTTCAACGAAGCTTGCGCATGAAATTGATCCCACACCCAAATATAAGAAATGTAACCACCCAGTGCTTTTTTTTCAAAATTATAATTAGGTCCGACCAAAAGTCGGTTCCAGTTATCCATAATAATTTCGTATCCAGATTGAAATGAACTTGAACCCAATGCCTTAATTGCCGCGGCATCAGCAGCACCCTGCCATTTCAATAAACCAAGACTAATAAAAATATGCGAAATTAACGCATCCGTTGAGGTCGAATCCCAATACAAATTCAAATTGACTGTTGATTCGCTAGATTCATTCAAATGAACGTAAGATAGTCCCGTCGCCAGCGTATTGGCCTCCGTATCAATAAGACGTGCTTTAAAGGCAAAATTTGGACGGCCTACGACATCGGCAGTAGCAAATGTATTTATGGTTAACCAATCCTTATAACCATAAAATAAATTTCCAAGGTACGTTACCAACAATTCGTTTTCATAAAGCGTCTGGGCAGTCTCACCGATTGAAAATCCTTGGTACACAAGAGGCCGGTAACGGGCGGAAATTTTTATTCGACTTTGTCGGATTAATAAATCTGTTGTCGCTACGAAATCATCATTTTCTTTAGCCAGCTCCATGCGACGAATAACATCACCCGTCTGAATAAAATATTTTCGCGATTGGCGTAAAAGTTTCGCCCGTATTTCGAATTTTTTAGGCCCCAAAGACTTCACTGAATTTAACTCGAGAAAAGCAATTACCCCTAATTTAGAGTTTTGCGAAATAACAGGAATGACTTCTCCGACTTCCCAGTCATCCGTATCAGATATTGCTGTTACCTTTTGAAAATCGATAAATTTATCAATGATCGCTGAATGCCCATGTTTAAAATCCGCCCGAGCAAAAGACGAGAATAAAAAAATTAAGAGGATAAAGCTTTTGGATGGAAATTCACGCATACTAAAGACAACAGTAACGAAATAAATCCAACTCCGAAAGCATAAAATAAACCAAACTGATCGGTTAAATAACCAACTCCCAAGTGCATACTAATAACGCAAATACTTTGAAAGCTAAGTGCAAATGTTATAAACTGCCGGCGATGAATTCCAGTCTGCTCGGAAATATAGGCTACCGATAAGGGATAAAACGGCGCCATAGAAAGTCCCATCAAGACAAAAAATAAAGGATGAAAGCACATACCCAGTATAAATAAAATCAAAGATAAAACCAAAGAACCATTAAGCTGAGTCTTAAGCGAGGCCGAGAAAGATTTAAAGGCAAAAATAATTCGGCCTAAAAGTAGGAATACAAAAAAGTAAGTTACATATTTGCTTGAACTTTCTAAATCCATAGAAAAGTAAGTTCGCATATATAATGCCAAGCGCGTCGATAGCATAATTTCAGAAACAACGTAAAAGGCAAATATCCCACCAAAAAATAAAAGAGCCCAAAACGAATTCTTGGATTTAACTGTTGTTTTATCAACGACATGAACTTCAAACCGCGGTTGAGATCCTATAATAACTGACGCAAATCCAAACACTAAAGTGATCAATGCCGTTATAAAAAAAGCGGCTCGCCAATTGCCAAATACGGCAGGCGCATAAGACGCAATTAGAGGCGCGATAAGGCTTGAAAGACCATAAATCCCATGCAGCCCAGACAAAGCTTTTGATTGCGACACACTACCAACATTTTCAGCGACCATCAGATTTTGAATGACGCCCATGAGTCCAAGACTAGCTCCGAAAATGATAGCGGCACCGATAAAAAAATTGAACTGTGGGGCTATTCCCATTAAAAAAAGGCCTACAGCCATAAGAAACAGCGATAAACTTAAAACTTGGGCCAAATTCATTTTTTTTAGTAAAGCCGCTGAAGCAATGTTTCCCGCCAGAGCAGCCGCGGAGGCGGCCGCAAAACTCAAAGACCCCTCGGTGTTGGTGAGTTTAAAAAAACTTATAAGCTCTGGAAATAACGGCCCACGAATATTATCTGCCATTCCCAACACGAACATACTTAGATAGGCGAAAATAAACGCCCAATTTCTTTTATCGATCTTTGAAAACATCCTAGGATCCTAGTACGGCTTTCAATATTTTAAAAGTATTTAAAATGGTTTTGCGGTCAACTTCACCGGTAAAGTCGATCAGCGAACGAGATCCAAAACAAGGCGCAATATTCAAATCTGTAATTCCCGGAGTTGTGCCCTTAAAAACTAAATAGATAAACGACTCACGGATTAAATCTTGCTCAGAATAACATCCATAACCCAAAGTTTGAACTGCTGGCGAATTGAAAATGTCTATTTTATTCTTTGCCGTCTTGAAAGCAAATTCGGTAGCAAAGGACATAAAACGTGGATACGCACTGCGAATTTCAGCAGCTGAGATGTTCCAATTTCGATCGACATCGTACTGCGCGTAAATGGACTCAATGTAATGCATTAAAATTACAAAATTTCTTAGATCAGCGGATTCAATTTTTCCCTTTATATTTTGATCATTCCTGGCAACGACCATAACAGCTTCATAAAAACTTTGAAATTGTTGTTCATTAAATTGATCCAAATAAGCAACAAGATAAGACAAATTATTAAAATAATACTTATAATTTTTTCGAAGATCAGTGTACGTGCAGGCCTCTTGATTCCAGGGAAATCCAAAAGCATCCAGCTCTTGCAGATTGCAGCCAGCTTTTGCTAAACCATTCTTTATCTCTCCAAAAATTTGACCTCCACCAGTCGCTAAAATACTAAGATACTGGACTGTCTCCATAAAATCCATTTTATCATTGCCATCAGCTGAATAAGGAAAAAGATTTGCTTCCTTAAAGCTCTTCGCCCCAGAATTAAGAGCACGCGGATCAAAAAGTTTTATTTCAATACAGAATTGTTTAAATTCGCCATACCATTTTACCAATCCACCTTCAGTGATGTAAGACGATTGTACCAATCTATTTATATTACCGTTACCCCAACCAATAATTAAAGATCTTGCTAAGAATTTTATGTAAGCGGCACGAGCTAAATCTTGCCAGCTTTGCTTCCAAATATCCTGATTAGCGGCAATAACCATTTTATTAAAGCGGTAAACGACGGGTCTTGCCGACAAAAACTCAGACTTGTATTCATCCACAGCCGCTAAGGCAAGATCGCGTTCGCTTGGTTCAAGCTGGCCCAGAAACTGAGCTTGTGCAGAGAAATTGAAATTTCTAAGTGCCGTCTGAGCTTCAGAAATGTCAACGCGTGATTCGACCGACCGGTCAGCAACATTTAAGGCCTCTAAAGAATTGATACTTGCTAAGTAGGTTCTAAAAATCGTTAATTCTCGCCGGATATTAACGAAATGGATTTTTTGCAACCCAGTAAAAGCCAAAGGATCACCCGTTAATCCTGATTGAAAAGCCCGAACCATAACGATTTTATAAAACTGCAAAAGTGTTGTAGCTTTAAGCTTTATTGGTAAAATATTAATTTCTGAAACTTTAGCAATTAGCGGATCTAAGGTCTCTACGGAGATTAACTTTGTTTTTTTAAATTGAATTGAATTTTCCAAAATTGAAATCGCATCGCCGATAGAATCAAGAGTATCATTAAGCTGCAGAGCCGATCCAATTTCAAACGCCAAGTAACCTTGGCTTTGCATTGAGCAAAGTTTAAGTAATTGGGAGATGCTTCCAATAAATGCTTGGTAGTCGTTGGCTGATCTTAAGTCCTCATTACCCACAAGTAAATTTTTAACTTCCAATGCCAAATCGAATAATTCACCTGATTGATTGTCGAAAAATTTAAGATTCAAAATCAGTTTTTTGAAGTCGGCAAATTCATACTCAGATCGCATTAGCTGAGTGCTTTTCACAATATTATTTAAGCTTACTTCAAGTTGCTGGTAAGCCTGTGTGATCGTTTCTTTTGATGGCTTTGCCGCTTCGTTTGTAACATTCGTGTAGATTTTCCCGTAAGGAAGTAATTGTAAAACTTCGATTTTTATTTTCTTAAGCAATTCCCGCAATGAGCCAATTTCCAGTTTGGTGATCTTTTGTTCGTTGCCGCCAAGTAAAGCCGTTTTTAATTTCAACAGATCCGAAGTGGATTCATTTGTTATTTTTGCATCATGTACAAACTGATCAAATATTTTAAATAAATCACTCTGACTAAATGCATCCGCCTCGCTAGTCCCTTGGACGCGGCTTTGCAATTCAACAAGGGTATTGTCCAGACAAGCAAAGGTATCTTCGACTTTCTTAGGCTGGGCCTCTGCTTTTAGCAATTGTTTCATTCGGGCAGAGACATCTTTTAAACACGCTAAACTTTCTTTTTTAACTTCAATAAATTCCGGTTTATTCGGCTTACCTTGAAGAAAATCAGAACACGCGACCAAGCCCAGTCCTAGGAAAATAATCGAAATTATTTTCTTCAAACGCGGATATTTTTTATATGTCATAACTAGCTCCGATCCAAAATTGATCAAGGTTTCGAAAGGTATTCATGTTTAACTTGGCGTCATCTGCAGTATCAATAAGAATAAGATCTGACCAAAGGCACCATGGTCCGCGAAGATCAAGTTTGTTTTTAAGTCGTAGCTGCTTGAACTGGTCAGCTGCGCTAAAACGGTATTCAATTTCACTATCTAATTTGAACTGATTATAAAATATTTGGCTGTACTTTGCTTTCAACTGGACAGCTTCACGAAATAAAAATCTTTGGGTCAAGCTGATTCGATCGGCAGAAGAATCGGGGCCCGTTTCTGACACTTGACCGCCTTGCGTGCTTAGATAACTAAATTCAAATTGAAAGGGGCGAAAATTATATAGTAACTTTGGCCCAAAGCTTAAACTATCTTCCAAAACTGGTTTATTATCTGAATTTTTAAAATATGGCTGTATGGGTTTCGTCTGCAGCAATGAGAATTGCGCCACTCCCCAGTCATCGCGGTAGCCGATGTCTGCGGCATACAAATTTTCGTTGTAAGCTACCGGATTGATATCTATTTTTACGCGGTTGGTGACTAAAATTCCTGTATAACCTAAGGCAAACTGTTGCGCTGGCTTGTAGGCTGCTGCTGCATCGGCAAAAAAACCACGACGCTGGCCTACATGAAGTTTTAACGCATAGACCGAGCGCAGCACAACATCTTCGGTTTCGGGTCGGTTAATATTATAATCAATTGGTAAAATCTGACCTTGAAATTTTATTCGCTGAGGGGGTGAATGAAACCAAGGATTAGAACTTTCAAACTGGCCATCTTTAATTTCGTAGCTAGGTCCTTGATCCGGTAAAAAAAATGGTGACGCAAACAACGAAACTTTCCAAAAATCTTGCTCGTGATCCCAAAAAAGTCCGAACAGACCTTGGTTTTGAGGATCTAAGGGATTGGCGCGAAACTGAGGCTGGAAAAATCCTAAATTCCAATCGCTGTCTAAAGCTGACCACTCGTTTAATTTGCGTCCAATATAAAAATGAGAATTCAATTCGGGCTCGATGGTAAAATAAATTTCTCGAATATTCATATAACTTAAGGCTGAATTTCCAACAGCGTAATACCCGTCTAAATCTACCATAAATGAATCAGATCTTTTCGGGTTTGATTTCAAAGTCGCTCCAAGGAAGGTAAAATTGCTTTTATTTGGATTATCAAAGTCAGGACTTATAAAGGTCAGATTTTGCAGGGCAATAGAAGCTTTTGTTTCACTTTGAGATTTCAAAGCAAAACAGCTAATGACCAATATTGAGACAGCAATCCGAAGTTTCCTCATAGACTGAAGTATATCAATGATTATGCCTTCTTTATCTGCCGTAGACCCGTTTTAGCAGACTTGAAATTCAATAAGCTTAAATTGAAAGACTAAACTAGACAGGTGCCAGATTTTGTAAATAAAATGCAGAAAGTGAAAGTACTAATTATTCGTTTTTCAAGTATCGGTGATGTAACCCAAGCTTTAAGTATTCCTAGCTTCATTCATAGCCATGCGCCAGGTGCTGAGATTCATTTTGTAACCCGCTCAGAATTTGCGGGACTGCTGCTGCAGCATCCATTTGTTAAACAAGTTTGGATGTTGCAAAAATCAGATGGGCTAAAGGGTTTATTTCGCCTTATAGCTAAGCTTCGTGCTGAAAAATTCTCTCATATTTATGACGCTCACAATAATTTACGTTCTTTCATTATTCGCATGTCGTTATGGGGACCAAAAAAACTTGTCCGACCCATGATGCGGATGAAAAGATTTTTTTTGCTCCGTTTTCATTTAAATTTTTTTGAACAGCCTTTTTCAGGTCAACGCGATTTAGTGAAGCCCCTGGAAAAATGGAATTTAAAATATTTTTTACCTCCAGCTCCACAACTTTTTTTGAACCATGCCATAATTTCTGAAACCGAGCTAATCCTGAAAAATCTCGATGTCGGCCCCTTTATTGCGTTAGCTCCATCGGCGACATACGAACTTAAACGTTGGCCAATCAGTTACTGGAAAAAGCTAATTGAACTAAATCCGCTAAGAAAATTTGTAGTGCTTGCAGGCCCGACAGATCACTTTACAAGTGAATTGGATAGTTTACCAAATGTTATCAATTTAACAGGGAAGACTAATTTGCTACAATCAGCAGTCGTCGTCAAAAATGCTATGGCCGTTGTCAGTAACGATACCGGTTTACTGCACATCGCCGAGCAATTAGGGAAACCTGCGATTGCGCTTATGGGTCCGGCTCCGTTTGGTTTTCCATCACGAACAACAACAATTTTATTGGAAAGAAAGCTTCCATGCCGGCCTTGCAGCAAGCACGGGCAGGGGCCGTGTATCAACTCTACTTTTCAAGAGTGTCTTCGTACCATTTCACCTGAAGAAGTCTCATTAAAATTGGCCACACTTGTATGTTGAATTTATTTATATTTGCTTACCGCCCGTTTGTTTTAATTGTGAAAATTGTTCTGTTAATAATCAAGCCCTTGCTGAGTGTTAAATTGCAAGCTTGGATAGCACTACGAAATAATAACCAAATAAGTTTTCAAAATGACAGTCGGCCTGTTTTTTTATTTCATGCCTCCAGTGGTGAAATCGAATATGTAAAATCATTAATCCGTGAATTAAAACAAGCCGGTGCACAAATCACTGTTGTGGTATCCTACTCATCACCATCAGCTGAACGCTTGTTTGCAAATATCAAAAACGATGTGGATCTTTTTATACCACTACCCTGGGATCAACCATCTCCCATTAAATTTTTCTTAGATAAAATTAACCCGCACAGCGTTTTTTTCGCGCGCACGGATCTTTGGCCAGAACTTATATTTCAACTTAACAAGCGAAGAACAAGAACGTACATCATCGCCTATAATCCAAGCTTAACTTGGAAAAACCAACTGGCGGTAAAAAGTCTTTTACGACAGTTTAATGCTTTATTTTGTGTTCACCCGCAGCAACCGGAAATGCTGCGGCCTCTGCTACCATCTGCGGTTCATCTTGCTTCCGTAGGTGATACGCGTTTCGACCAAGTTTTCTGGCGGTTGCAACAACCATCAAAAATCGATTTTGAAAATGCTGTAAAATATTGTGTTTTTGGATCGACTTGGGATCAAGACGAACAAATTATTTTATCGCAAATTAGTAAAATAATCGATTTAGGTTATAAAATTATTTGGTGCCCACATGAAATTGACGATAAACATGTCGATCGCTTAATTCATCATGAAGAACTTAAATTGTACCGGCTGCAAAGATTTTCAAATTTAGATTTTACTGGAAAAATAGATTTAACTGAGATTGACGTGTTAATTGTAGATCGCATTGGCTATTTGGCAGACCTTTATAGAAATGCGGCTTGGGCCTTTGTAGGTGGATCTTATAAGGGAAAAGTTCACTCAGTTATGGAACCCCTGTGTTGTGCGATTCCCGTTATTGTAGGACCTCATATTCAGAACAACCCCGAAGCACTAAAATATGAACGCATTACCATGAACGATTTAAAAGTCGTGCAGGTCACTCATAATTCACTACAATTCTTTGAGGCTGTCCAAAAGATTGAGGCGACTTCGCTTAATAATTTCAAGAAATTGCTCATTGGAAATCTTGAGCAAAACAGATACGCCACTAAAAAAATATTAAATTATATTATATCAAAGACTCAAGAAAGTTTAAATTCCTGATCCCAAACCAACTTAACTTCTCGCCGTCAATGACACATCCCCGAAAACCTTCGTTTAATAGCTCATCATAGAATTTTAAAAATGGAAAAGGTTCGCTCGAGAAAAAGCAGTACGCCTTTTTTAATTGCTCAGCTTCGATTTTAGGATACTTTTCGACATGGCGAACCTGAATTCCCATGAGTTTCAGATTGTCAGCAATAAACGTGTGAGACCCTACAACCATAAATGGATTACGCCAAATGACGTACTCAAAGGATTCGCTACTTGCTGGTTTTTTACAGCGATCTGTAAGAACTAAAGACGATCGCATCTTTTCTGAATCCACCGAAGCTACTGCTTTTTTGTACCGTGTTGCTAATCCAGTCAGAAATGAATTTGATAAAGTAGACCCAAGCCGCCGGCATTCTTCAGCCAAAGATGCAAATCCTGTGACATCCGTTGCAATATACTGAAAGCCTACGGTAGCAATTTGGGAAGCCATCTGTTCCGTGTTTTCCTGTTTATCAAGCACCACAAGATCAGGCTTAAGCATGCACAATTTATCCAAATCTATGTCTTTGGTTCCGCCAACGATGGCAATGTTCGTAACGTTTTTGCTTGGGTGAATGCAAAAACGAGTTCGCCCAACCACATCGACATCTGCCGCAATTAAAGTCTCGGTCCAAGACGGTACTAAACTAACTACGCGAAGCTTACTTAGTGGCATCATCGTATTGTGTCAAAAGACTGCTTGTTGAGTCAACTCGTGGCTTCAAGTAGGGTATTAAGTTTACCGGAGTAACTATGCAAGATTACGAACCTATTAGAGGAAAACCAAAAACTCGCGCCTTTAAAAAAGGAGACCTCTTAGTTCTTTTCGGCGAACTTTTTAATCGCGGTTACGCCAACGGACTGGTTGAGGAAGCAGAAAAGCAGGGCCTTACCGTCGTTCGCGCCACAGTCGGCCGGCGAGATGAAAATGGCCAATTACGCAAGTTGAATGCCGAAGAAGTTGAAAAAATTCCAAAACCGTTTATCAATGTCCCGCTTGAAGCCGGATTTGATTTAGAAAAAGATGCCAGCGGTGTAACTCCAAATGATTATTTAAAAGAGATCAAATTAAGTCAGTGGCAGACAGCTGAAGTTCCGGCAGAAACTCTTGTAAAAGCAAGCGAGCAGGCAAGAACAAGATTTCGAAAAAATACGAAAGAATTCGCGGCGGAACTTGCCCAGTATATAAAGCCAGGGCAGCACGTGCACTTCGCGCATCTTATGGCCGGCGGAGTCCCACGAACAAAAATTGTTATGCCGCTGATGAACCGGGTTTTTAAAGGCACCGGAGATCGCTATATTTCGTCCGAAGTTTTTTGGAAAAGTGGCATCGGCCGCTATTTAGAAATGAATTTTCATGAGGTCACCGCCGAAACATTTAATATCTTAGTCGAAGAGACCACGGCCTTACGCGCATCGGTTGAATCGCAAAAAGGGTCTGTTAGCTATGTCGCCTATGGGTACCATGGCACTGAAGTTATTATTGACGGTAAATATCAGTGGCAATCCTATGCGCCTTATATTCAGGGCTGGGCTAAACGTGATCTTGAGAACTTTGCCAAATCCTGGTTCAAAAAAGGCGTCTCTTGCTGCGTTTACAATTGCCCAGAAATTTTGACCAATTCCAGCTCTGTGTTTCAAGGAATCGAAATTGCTTTGTATAATTTAGTCCGGGCTTTAAAAAAAGACAGGTCAGAACTTCCATTGACTCAGAAAATTGAAGCGGATTGTAAAAGCGTGTTAAAATCGCCAGAGTCTTTGACTGAAATATATAATCGCGTGGACAATTTTTTTAAGTCGCCCATGACTACGATGACAGTCAATTTCGATGAATGGCCGCAACACTCAAGTAAAGAGCAATTGGAATTAGCTTTAAAAACATCAGATGACATTATGGCTTTGCACCAAGATGAAAAAATTCTTATGACCAGCACGTTAAGTGAACTTATTTTTCGTTCCTGCGGCTATGTGATGCTTCATGATGGCCGCGATCCGAAGCATCCGGTGGCGTGGATTGGCCATGATGCGATCGTGGCTTGCCTTTAAAGACATTGCATTTGATTACTCCGGCTTTACGGGATTTTAGAAGTTGGCAATTTAGTAAGCCAAATAAAATCTCCGCGTGGCCCCTCCACTGCTGAAACTTTTAATTCCTCTTGCAGCTGTTCATCACTAAAGTTTTCACTATGCCCATCTTCAAACACATTGATGGCATTTATTTGTGATAGCACCACCACGTGCCTTAACGCATCTCGGGCGCGAATTCTGTCGGCCAAACCACCACCATACTGGGCATGAAACTCTCCCACCACAATGACCAGCACTTGCTCGGGATGGGCTTTCATAAATTCAGTGCTTTGCCAAGCCATTGTGTCATCCCACGCCGATTGGGCTAGAAAATAGCGATCTAATACAGGGCCGCTGGGAACATGGATCACATCTGTAAAACGTTGCTTGTAACTGTCGCGGCCCAACTGAAAGCTTGGTGGAAGTAATCGCGCCTCTTCTTGCGATAGGCTGGCTAAACCCGTTTTTGCAAGTTTTGATGTGATCGCTCTGGGTAAATTGATTCCTACTGAATAACCAGAGGACAACTGCGAAAACAGAAGCTGTTGCTTATAAAACTGAAAATCGATTCCTTGCCACTGAATATCTTTTAAAAATTCAGCCTCTGGTAATTGCTGAGTTACATACTGATCCACGAAAGTTTGATCGGTGTAATTAATAAACTCTAACGCTACAGAAACTTTTCTGCCGAAATTCTTTAAGGCTTGCATCGCGGCGATATGCTGGTCACGGTGGGCCGCAAGGCCATGGGATTCACCAAGTATGAGAATGGAACCAGCCCCGACCTTTGCAACCACATCTTGCAAAGTGGCTGGAGCCAAAGTCGAACCCTCAAGCAGCTGGCCACAAGCCGGGCTTACGTCACAAAAGAACACAAATAGTGTTGTAAACAAGGGCAAAGTACTTAAATGAGACTTAAAATTCGAAGTTTTATTGAACATATGACCCCCATCGTATCTATATTCGATTGACTACCTGCTGTAAACTTACTTATAACTTTACCTTAGTTAATTTTTACGAGGTATTTATGGCAAAAAAATCAGGTCGCATTATTGTTACTTTAGAGTGCACAGAAGCAAAGACTGCCGGCAAACCGGTTTCTCGCTACACAACAACAAAAAATAAGACCAAAACTCCAGGTCGTTTAGAAAAGAAAAAATACAATCCAAATATGCAAAAGCACACTGTGCACCGTGAAACTAAGTAATTAAGTTTTCGGTAATTTAGTTATCTATGATTCTAACTGACCAAGAAATTTTGAACTGCATGAAAAAAGGGCTCATCAAAGTGGAGCCCTTTAATATATCATGCCTTGGCACCAATTCTTACGATGTGCATCTGGGGAAAACTTTAGCTTTGTACGAATCTGATATTTTAGATGCAAAAGCTCACAATAAAATTCGCACTTTCGAAATACCGGACGATGGCTTTGTACTAATGCCTGACCGGCTTTATTTAGGTGTAACACACGAATACACCGAAACTCATGCCCACGTCCCTTTTTTAGAGGGTAAATCCAGCGTAGGCAGGCTTGGTATTGATATTCACGCCACAGCCGGTAAAGGCGATGTCGGCTTTTGCAATTACTGGACATTAGAAATATCTGTAAAAATGCCAGTTCGAGTTTATAAAGAAATGCCGATTGGTCAGATTATATATTTTGAAACAAAGGGCGAGATCTTAAACGCTTACAATAAAAAGCCATCAGCTAAGTACAATACGAAAACGGCTCTACCCGTTGAATCCATGATGTTTAAAAATAAATTCTAAATTTTTGTACCTGTTAAATTCGCCAACATTTGCAAATTTACAATGTTTCAGTAGGAACAAGACTCTTTGGCTTCGTTGAGTCTGCAATAAAGTTAAATATTTTACCTAAATCTAAACGTGTACTTTGAATAATCCACTTATCAGGATTTCCAATAAATGTTTTGAACGATATTTTTTCTAGTAATGTCTTAGGCGGCCGCGTGTACTTTAGTAAGTAGATAAAAACGCCCGGCAATTCGGTTTCTTTTAAGTTATAATCCTTCGACAAATCTTTGATCAGGTCATGGTAAACCGGAAAGGCTTCAAGAGCCTCATCTTTTTCTAAGGCCTGATTCTGGTTGTGATCATATCTTGCAAAAACCATTTCAATATACTGAACGATATGGGGAAATAGATCTGCATCTATTAGCTTCACTAATTTCTTTTCCGTCGGCACGTGCCCGGCAGTTTTTAACAGCCCCAAATAATAAACTTGCATTTGCTCAGCTGAAAATTGTGATTTTAGACTTAAATACTTTGGTAAGTTCGAAAACGATTCTTTTTCTTCGCTGTAAAATTGCAAAAGACAATCCTCAGACACCGCAAGTTCTAAAGGTGATGCGGTAGGCACTACTGCAGGGCATTTCTTAAGAACTTTTTGTTTTATCATATCCGCGCGTTTAATGCCGGAAAGAATATGCAGGATAAGACTATGAAGTTCACTGAAGTTTGCAAAGTTATCGCCATCGGAAGTTGATAAAAATAAGTTAGCTTCACGAAACCTAGAAACTATAAATTGCACATCTACATTGGCTTGCAGAAATTCCAAATCTTTTGCGGCTCCTGCAAAATGCGTAAAAGCAAGACTCGCCTCTTGAAGCGTTACGGAAGCCTTGGTAGTAGCTTCGTCGACGGCATCTTCACCTAAAGCAATGATGCGGGCTCGGTCCATGGCATAAGATCTAATCAGAAGACGAGATAGAGCCCGCCCCAAGTTTGTTTTCGTTAGATCTACAAGGTGATACCGACCGATATCATCCGTGCTAATTTTGAGAAACTCGAAGTCGTCAAAATTAAGAGCTATTCCCTGGCCCAGAAGGGCTTTCGTTTCTTGAAGGCCTTCCTTTAATAAAGCATTTGGTGCCGTCGAAATTTTAGCATCAATAATCGCTTTTAACTTTTCTTTTTCAATAACCGTCTGCGCAGAAAAAATAGAAATGAAGGTCTTCTGCAGTTGCAAATAAGTCTGAAATTCACTTAGGAGCTGCTGAAGTGCAGTGTCGTTAAGGCCCGGCTGGGATTTTCCAGCCAAACGCGCATCGACTGGATTTAAAATATTAGTCCATAAACCATTCAAAAATAAATTTAAGCTAGTAGTAGTTAATTGTGGTGAAGAAAAGCCTTCATGCTGAAAAGCAACAAACAATTGAGCAAGCTCAGCTGTTGAGAAGTAAGCGCCTGGCTTTTTTGCTAAGTTTGTCGCCAGCGTGGCTTGAATTTTTGGCAGCAATCTTTCTGTGTTCTCGTAAAATACAAATGATTTTACATCATAGGGCTTAACGAAAAGTGTGTACTGAAGAAAGTGAAAATAGCTCCGACTGCCTATTTCCATTAATAATTTCATGTTTTCAACTGTTAAATTATTATCTTCTTGGCTTGTAATCACCGTTTTAAATGCCGTGGCAACATTAAATAAAGACTCAAAATTCTCGGGGATGTTAAGTGTATCTTTTAATAAGCCTTTAGAAAGCTCTGTTAGCAATTGTCTTAATGAATAAAGATTGTAAGGCTTTTCAATAAGACTTGCTAAATTTTGAACGGCCAGCAAAGTGCCGTCTTCTATGGACTGGAATTCACTGAAAGAAATTCTAGCTGAGTCAGGATTTTTTAGTGAATTGTAACTGGCGAAAACCTTAGAAAACTCATGAAAAAGCACAGGAATTTTCTGCCTTAGCTTAAGAAAATCTGTATTTGACCATCCAAGGCGGCCCGAGGGACTATCTCCGAGCAGTGCAACTTTAACATAACCTAGGCTATCTAAAAGATTTATTGAAATATAAAAATCCGGAAATATTGAACCTAGTGTCTGCGAAAGCTCGAACAATTCAAAGTTTGATAACGTGCGGGTATCTTTTGAAATAAGTAAAGTTTCAACGAGCTCACAAAGATCGACGGCAATTTTTTCATAACCGGCCCATTTTAAGTCCACATCTTCGGGGTTAAGATCTTTTACAAAGTACTCAATCCGCAAGGCTTGAAAAAAGCCTTCACTTAAGGTCAGACCTAAGCGCGTCCATTCGTCACTCTGTAAAGAATAATCACCGCCTATTAACGTAGTTTTAAATTTTTTAACAAAAGGTCTGGCTTTTTCAAAAAGTTCTAATGTGGGTTTGCCAGCTTCAGCCATAATCGAAATTTCTTTTAGGAAATTTATAAGATCATCAATTTGATAAGCATTATTAGTTTTAACAAATTCTAAACTGACCTTATGAACGAAATTGGCAAGATCTGCTTTAGCAGCAAGAAATAGTTTTTCTTTTTCATTCTGGTCTACCGGTCGCAACAGCACGGTCCACTTGAAGGTAAGAATTTTCATCGATTTATTTAAGCGGACTAGCTCCGGCTTAAAAGTAGCAATTAATGATGAGATTTTATCAATTTCAGTTTTGTGGATGTATTTTTCGTTGCCGCCGATTAAGGCCACTTTAAACTTCATGAATTGGGTTAAAAAACTATTAGTAAACACGCCAGAATCTGCCGATTTCAAAAAGTTTTTTTCAATGAAGTTGGCGATTTCACGGGCTGTATAGACATCTTTATTTTCGCCGCGAATATTTTCTTTAAACGCAATAAACACATCTTGCAGGCATTGCAAAGAGTCGACAACTTGATCATCTGTAGCTTCGCCTGAAAAATACAACTTTAAATCTTGAATTGATAATTCCAAACAAGCCGCACTGCTTACTTTAGCTGGAGCCACAGGCACGTTGTCTTCACCAATTTTTAAACCACAGCTAATATTAGCTGTTACCATAATCATTATTAAAACTGTTTTAATTTTATTTTTAAAAAACATAATCTAAACCCGCGTAAATTCGGTCGTTAGCTTGATTGCTTTGAAGGAAATTTTCGCCCATTGTTTTATTGTTTTCAACCCCAAGGATGTCAAAGCCCATATTTAAGTTAAGTTTAGCGAAAGCTTCATATTGAAGTCGAGTCATTAACAGCGAGCCTTTAAAAAAGGTGTCATAAGTCCATTTTAATGAAGTCACCAGAGGTTTGTTTCGAATCAATGCTAAATCCGATTGTACTTTTACCGAAAACGGTTTTTTAAATAATGTTCGGCGCGAACTGAAGGTAAATAGACTTGGCCGTCCATCCGACATCAAATCTTTAATGCCGCCTTCTTGAATTTCCGCATAAGAAATTTCTGTGGTTAGTCGACGAGACAGAAAATTTTCTAAATCAGTTGATAGCCAAATACCGTAGACTTTTAATGGCTCTAAAAATTGCATGGTTTCATTTTCAGCCGCAATTTTATTTTCGGGATGATCTTCTAGATAACTAAAAGTCATTTTAATTGTTGAAAAGTCGGCGTTTATATCGACAGACTGGATTTGGGTGTATAACACTGTCGGTGATAATTTGACCTGTCCGGTAAAATTAGCCGCTGTTCCAAATGTGTCACGCGAAAGGGGCAGCTCATTCACTGGTTTTCTGGAATACGAAGCTTGAACCCAGGGGCGGTCTTCGGAAAGCCCAACATACGTCGACACGGCATAACCGGGATTATTTACGATCTCTTTAATATCATAGTCACGGATGGCATAAACAATTTCCCGGTTCTGACTGCCAAATTGAAATTCAGTTGGAGGTTTTTGCGCCCACCGGTTAGCAGTCCTTAAAGCACCATTATCTTCGTAGACTTGCGGACCTTGATTGGGAAAGTAAAGGGGGCAGTAGCTGCCTATAAAACCAAAAATTGAACTTTGCATTTGGGCGTGAAGCCCCGTTAATCCTAAAGTTCGATAAGTCAGTAGATCATTCGAAAAATAAGAATTATATTCACCAAGATTAAGATTCTGGTCGATAAAAGATAAAGTTTGAATTTTGCGACCGGCGGAAAGGATATTTTTTTCGAGCTGGGCTGTCACACTTGCGTTCAGTTCTGGAATTGCAAAGTAGGAACTACGTGGAAGGTTAAAACTACCAGCTAAAGCAGAGCCATTAAAACCTAAATTGCCAAAATCTTTCCCGAATTGTAAATCAAGTTGCGCGCGCTGTTGAAAATTACTGTCAGCTTCAGAACTTGAAAAATAACTAATTCCAACTAATGAAAAATCAAGCGTTAGGGATTTCGGAAAACGGTTGGTATCAGTTGCAGACTGAGTTACATTGATATTGCTGGCCGTGGACTGCGCCAACTGATCAGCCAACGAGCCACTAACGCGTAGAAATACTAAAGCTACGCAAAATAAAAATTTGGTTGTTTTGGGCATGACCTTTAATGAACAATGTCGATGATGTGGAGTCAATAATTTGCCGCAGAGGGGCGCTTTTCAGTAGTAAAAATGTAATAAATTCTAGCCTTCTAATTAAATATTTATTAGCCTTATGGGATCGCCCGCCCATCGTCGACACTAGGAGGCATTTTGAATCAAATAAGCCATATCAAGTCCCTGCTGCTTAAAATGTGGGCTGACTACATTATCATGAACCCGCAAGCTGAGAAAATCTACCAGTTATTTTCTCAGAATGGCGAAAACGTCATGAACGATCATATCGCCCTACGCACTTTCAATCATCCAAAGCTTGGCATCAAATCATTTTCGAACGTATTTGAAAAGTTAGGCTACAAATATGCCGGAGAATATTTTTTTAAAGAAAAAAGACTTTATGCTCAGCACTTTGAACATCCTGAAAGTACGCTTCCAAAAATTTTTATTTCGGAATTAGAATTGGAAAAAGTTTCTTCTTTTGTGCAAGAAACAATAAAAAATTGTGTAGACCAAATGCCAGACGCTACTGTGCATGATGAAAATTTTTGTTTCAGCGGCCGGCATTGGAACAGCACTTATTCAACGTATTTAAAATTAGCTGAAGAAAGTGAATACGCTTCTTGGGTTTATGCTTTTGGCTTTAGACCAAATCATTTTACCGTCAGCATGAACCATCTGAAGCACTATAAAGACCTTGCGAAATTAAATGATTTTTTGAAAGCCAATTTGATAAAACTTAATACTTCGGGGGGCGAGATCAAGGGGACTCCTGCTGAACTTCTCGAGCAAAGTTCTACTATGGCCGGAGAAGTCCAGTGCCAGTTTGCTGACGGCGTGTATGCGATCCCAGCTTGTTATTATGAATTTGCTAAGCGCTACTCACTACCCAATGGGCAGTTGTACCAAGGTTTCATTGCTAAATCAGCCGATAAAATTTTCGAATCAACGAATCGAAGTACGTAGGTTGCCTTAAGTTTATATTTGATGGTCTAGGCCACGCGGCGAATAATTTTATTAAAAGTTTCTTTATCAGCCGTGGTTTCCCAGCGGGCATGGGCCTCAAGAAACGTCTTCGCTATCTGCGGATCAAACTGAGTGCCCGTGCATCTTTTTATTTCCGAACATATTACGTCCTCTGGAAGTCCTTTTCTATAAATACGATTTTCACCCATAGCATCATAGGTATCAACAACCAGGATAACGCGCGAAAGTAACGGAATTTCTTCACCCGCCAGTTTATCTGGATAACCTTCGCCGTCAATGCGCTCGTGATGGCCACGCACTGCTGGCAGAATTTGTTTGAAAAAGGGATGAGCACTAAGCGGTTTAATGATAGCTTCGCTCATGGCGCTATGGCTTTTCATAATGTCGATTTCTTTAGGATCTAACTTTCCAGGCTTTAATAAAATATCTTTATCAATGCCAATTTTACCAATGTCGTGAAGCAAACCTGAAAATTCAGCAACCTTTTGTTCGTATTCGTTCAAGCCGATTTCAAGTGAAAGTTTTCTGCAGTACTCGCCGACCCTTAAGCAATGTAGGTACGTCGAAGGCTCGACAGAGTTTAATGCTTGTAATAGGGACCCTACTGATTCGTAGGCCCAATCCGGAATATCTCCCCAAGACATGCTGTCCCCCTGCAATAAATAGATCGGGTTTCCATAACCTAGACTTGAGGTTGCCATCTTAAATTCTCATAATAAGACGATG
The DNA here is from genome assembly GCA_043753645.1 of Bdellovibrionales bacterium. Taxonomy (GTDB): domain Bacteria; phylum Bdellovibrionota; class Bdellovibrionia; order Bdellovibrionales; family Bdellovibrionaceae; genus Pseudobdellovibrio. The sequence continues at coordinate 764 of JAYUWH010000172.1, read as the reverse complement.
AAAAATATAAATTGGATCCTACTTTTGGTGGCCATCAACTTATTCTTTAGCACTCAGGCTTTCGCTCAAAAAATTACAGTTAAAAAGATGAAAGGAAGGACTGCGCTTGTTGAATCTTCGGTGCCGCTTGAGGAGGGCAAAACCTATGACTTGCAAGATTCACCCATAACGGCCGAAGTTAATTATGCCGCCCAAGGTTTAAAATCGCGTCGCAACTCCTTGACACTAGGAATGAATTTTTCTTCTTTTAGTTCAGATAACATTCAAATGACTAATTTTTCATTGCAAGGACGCTACGGATGGAATTTTTCTTATCTTGAGTTTGGAGTGCTTAGCCAAGTCGGCTACCTTGACGACGGCGGTGGAGCTAAAACCGATTTCTTGGCTGGCGGCTACTTCGACTATAATTTGTTAACGAATCGTGATGGCCGCAATTTTATTTACGGGCCTTTCGCGCTGGTTTTGATAGGCTCAGTACAAAAAAAAGGAGGCTCTGCAAATCTTATCGACTTTAATGGCGGCGGTTTTTTTTCATATTTTCCAAACAAAGGCCTAACCGCTTTTCGTCTTGAGGCCTATGCCGATTACCAACAAATAACAGCATCAACAACAGCAACAACTGTTTTAGGCGCCGGCGGCCGAGCTTTAATTTTATTTTATTTTTAGAAACTCCATCACACAAATGCACCTAAGCCCAAAGGGACAACCTAAAACCAGGGTTATTCTTGGGTCTTAACCTCACTACTTATCATTTTTTTTCTTCA
>JAYUWH010000171.1:0-8638 GCA_043753645.1 Bdellovibrionales bacterium | reverse complement strand
TGTTTCAAATTAAGAAAAATAGAAAACCAAAAAAGCATAGTATTTACTTAGGCGAACTTAGACTTTCACCGGATATCTGGATCATTTTGGGCTGTCTTAGTCAGTTAGAACGTGAATTAATTAGAGAACGTGTCCGCGCGGGTATGAGGAATGCGATTGCTAAAGGCATCAAAATTGGCCGCGTCCGAAAAAGAAACGATGCTTTAATTCACTCTCTTTTAGAGGCTGGGCTTTCGTTTCGCGAGGTTGCAAGAATTGCAAAATGTTCGCATGGCTCTGTTTCGGCTTCCAAGAAAGAATTTCTGAAGAAAAAATCAGACGCAGAAAAAAATAAAATTGATCAGCTCACGAAAGATATTGGCAGTGGTCAACTGAATGAAACAATTGAACAGATGAAAGCCATGAATCTGGATGACCAAGTCGTCAAAAAAGTTCAAGAAAATATAGAAAACAATGCCAGAGAAAAAGTTCGTGAAATCCAAGGTGTCGTGGGTTACGAAACTTACGATTGATTTTTATTCGGGTGAGTTCCTTTTGTGGAGCTCACCCTTTTTTTGTTCGAAGTGAACAAAAAGCCGCCTTTTAGATCAAACCTAAAGATTCATTATCAATCAAAAAAGCACTGAGCTTTCCTGCCCACCGCGCTACTCGCAAAAGAAACGGGCCCCATTTTTTGGAGCCCGTTTGATGTGATTATTTTTAATAGCGAGTGGTTTTAATAACGCAAACTTAAATACTTCAATCTGCAATTTTAAAAATTCTATAGCAATCAAAGGATTACCGTAGAAAACATTGTTCTGGAAATTTCTGGATCCATATAATCTCTAAATGATTACGCTTCAAAAAATCGAGTTGTTGAATATTTTAAAATCAGCCCGAAGAGTCCTTTTGTTCGCTGGTCTGGAAATTTGACCTAACGGTCAACTTGCTGAACCTTACAGATCTTAAAGATTTTGCGTCGTTGATAATTAGTAAGATTTATTTTTTCCGAATGAACAAGTAAAGCTGAAAACTGCTCACGTCGAGTATTGTCTTTAATTGGGGTAAAATCTATGTTGGCGTGTGCAGTAAATGAAGCACGCTATTTCCATTTAAAGAAATCAAAACAATAAACGTAAGCATTTTCTTCTTTTGATGTACCTATGGTTTTACTCATAGCTTTTAACTGTGCCATTAAAGATTCTTTTAATTTAGTCGCATCTTGTTTCGAGCAGCTAAACGCCAAGGAGTAATGAAGGTCTGATTCTTCGCCAAAACCAAAGTGTTGTAAGGTGGCTAATCGCCAATTAGCGTGATAACGCCAGATGCTTTTTGATTGGCCACTGAGATGAATATGCTGCTCACCTGGCATAATTTGATTTTTCACCATTTGCAAAATTCCAATTCGAATAAGAAAATTAATGGCTTCGTTGGCGACAACTGAAGAGACACCGATCGCTGCCGCCAAAGTCTCGCGCGTGCGGTTCTCAGGGATTGAAGCTAGCACATGCAGCAAGCCATAAATATGCGATGAGTAGAACTTTTCTTCATCTGCTGCCGCCAAGGATTTTGTTTTTTCAAGTCTTTTAGAAATTTGAAAATGCTCGGCATGCTTACTTTTAATTTTATTTTCAAAACGTTTTTTGAGTTTGGGATCACTGGCTCGCTCGAAGATAATAAGATCTAAGAAAAAATTACCCTCTTCATCGCTATGATTTAAAAATCCGTTCATGCGTTCGCCTTGATCAAGCGACAAATCAGCCTTGTCTAGGACCACCTGCGAAATAAAGGTGGTATGCACGACTAAATACTCAGCGGCGCGTTTTTTCAGGCCGGCCTTGGGTCCTTGTGATTCAAGGTGATCCTTTAAATATTGACGGTAAGATAGATACTCAAATACATTGGTCTTCATGAACTAGATTATTACTCTATATAAGGCTACATTGTATAGAATAAAAATCTATCAATGTTGGGTAAGAAGATAAATACTGAAACTCAACTAAGGGGGATTTTCGTGAAGCATATTATTTTTGTGGTTTTATTTAGTTCAGTATCCGTTTTTGCGGGCGTGATGAATGGCGGCGGCGGCAAGGGCGTCGTCTGCAAAGACATTCAAGGGCAGATCGCCTCGGTCGAGCTGCTGGATTTATGGGAAGCTCGAGCACTTTTTAATGAACAGCCTAATTTGCCTTTGCCAAAGAATTTAGCGGCTGCAGTTTCCGTGATTTTAGATCAACTTAAAATCAGTTATCCATTTTATGGGCAAAAGGCCTCACCTGGCAAGAAGTGTAAAAATGAGGACTGCCTACTACAAATGTTAACTCAGCAGGCGAATCTTTTTCTGAGCCCGAACAATGACGTCGTTCGCTTACGCAATGTCGTTTTAGAATTAACCACTGATTCCTATGAAGTCGCTAGGCCTTCAACATGTGAAATACAACAAATCATTAACTATCAACCTGGAAAAATTTGGGTGAATCAAGATTTATACGAAAAATTAAATTTTGCAAATCAAGCGGCCCTAATTGCGCATGAAGCTTATTACGCCGTCCTACGATCGTTGGCCCAAGAGGTCACTTCAATACGCACTCGGCGAGCGGTAGGATACGTCATGAGCGGAAATCAATTTCTACTGACTCCTGCGGATATCATACCCGCCGGTGCACTGTACTGCACGCACGAGGGAATACCCTACGCGCCGACCGTATTATATTTAACGGGAAAACCAGATCCCAATTCACCAGATAACATTTTATTCAACGTTCATCCCCTGCTATCGAGCGGCTCTGACTATATTGGCGCTAGCACACGCAATTTACGTGGATTCGGGATTAGCACAAAGATTTTTGCACAAATTTTCAGTGGCCAATGTGAAAAAGACGGTCTGACTTCACAATTTGGCTTCGACTTAAATGGCCCTGTTGAATTTGATCGCAAACTTATTTTAGGCTTTATGTGCAAAGATAAAAAACTACAAACCTACTTTAAAGATCTGCGGGCAACTGATTCCGATGCGCCCGCAGTTTTGTTAAATTGCGCCATTCGTTAGTACTTCCAAAAAAAATAAGGCGCAGTAAAAGCTTCATTTTGAGTGACTTTGTAAATCTGAATGAGCTTTTTAGTCAGATCGAATATTTAAAAATAAAAACTCAACGGCGCCTACAAAAATGAGCGCCGTTTGCCTTTGTAAGTAGGGATTTAAAATGCATATATTTTCTCAGTTTAATTTCAAAATACTTACTGACCCCACTTGCAGTAATTCTCAAATCGAATTTCGCTCTGACTGTTTAGATAGGCTTGGCATTGATTAGTCAATTGTGTGCCACTTGATGCAACGGCCATTAATCTGTAGAAACTCGCTGCATGATCATCTGTCTTATTAGTATTTTTTAATTCACCCAATGACCACCCAACATCGGTCCTATTCTGAAATGCACAGGAAAAGTTTCCTAACACAGTCCCATTGGATTTATAATCCATTCGTCGCAAGACTTCTGTAGCGAACAGGTCAGCGAAATCCTCTTCGAGATATTTTTCTGAGCCTTGCTTTTGCGTAAGGCAATTTTTTTCGCTTTTAAAATAATTTTTCCAGTTTGCTGATGCAATGTGCCCCAATTCATGAGCGACAATTCCAATACCGAGCTTGGGATGTAAAACTGTCAGCCAGCTGAGATTGATCATTTTCAATTGGGAAAGTGCTGCATCGTTAAGACCTGGCGACTTAGCCTGATCGCAAAATTCGAGAGCTTCCCCAAGCAAATCCTCATCTGGAAAAGTCATTGAGGTAGCAAAGACAGATCCTAGTACTGCAGCGTCCTTAAGATCCAATTTTTTCAATTCGCGAATACCTTCGTCATAACTTGCAGTCGAATCCTGAAAACTACTTTTTATATCGGACAGAAAACTCTCTCGGGAACCAGGCAACAAAACTTCAATTTTGAAAGCATCTGTCAAAGAGCTATTTGTCTTCGCCTCGATAATCTGCTGGGCTGTTAGACGAATTTTTTCAAAATCTGCTTTGAAATTGTTTTTTTGCTTATCCGTGGGAAGGGCCATATAGGCGTAAGCCAAACGACTTGAGCAAGTGCTCACAGATTCTTGAAGAAGGTTTCGGATGGATTTTGGGTTATGAACGGCTTTGTATTTCTTGCTTTCACTGTAAGTTTTTTGAAATTCGGTTACCGCTTGAGAAATATCAAGAGGCAGTTTCGCAAATTTTTCCTGCACTTCGGCTCGTAAGACATAAGAAACTATATAACTGTTTTGTAAATTTTTTTTGAAAATAACCTTTTCATTTTCAGATAAAGTTGCCCCAGAAGAAGCCCGCTGACTAAATACACTAACGGGGTTTGTGTATTTAGTCAGCGGTGAAATATCCTGGATCAGGCCCTTCACCATGATGATTTGAATGGCTTTGGCTTTTTGCGCCTCAATTAAAGTAAGTTCCGGATTAAGAGCTTTAAGGACTAATTCTAATGGCATGTTGAAAAGGGAATTATTCTTGAGGACAAAACCTATCATCTGGTTGAAACTAGCGATAGCATTAATTTCATCCTCGTTAAGATTTGGCATCATTCCTTTCAGTTTATCACGATTGAGAACATACCCGCCGCTATTTTCAGATAGATCGAAAGCCTTCCAAAATTCGTTAAGTTTATTGGCGTAACGAAAAGACTGTAAAAGCGCCGCCATTTTTGGCGTGATCGAGAGTTTGTCTTTTTGAGCGATCATTTGTTGAAATAAATTGTCTTGAATCAGCGCCTTATTGATAAGGCGGCCCATATATTTTTCGACTGATTTTTTAAGTTCTATGTCCATTTTAGCTTTTGTGGCGTCTTCTAATTTCTTATTCCCTTCAAAAGGATGGCCGAAAGGATTAGCTTCACCGCAAAGACTATTGATACAAGCCACACTGGATGGAGTTGATTCTTGCGCAAAGCTTGAAGTGGAAATCGTCAAAAAAATCCACACCAGGCTCAAAAAAGTCGATTGTTTCATACCTAGCGCTCCCATATTGGTTTTCGAGTAACGGAGCTTTGAAAGTGCAATTCTTATGCGCCTATTAGAGACGACGTAGATCGACCGAATTGAATCATGCGCAAAAATTATGACCAGCAAGGGAATCTAACTGAAGCCCAGCGCTAACATGTTCGCTTTAACCTTCTGAAGCCTTTAGAATGGGGACGGAAATCAAAACTTAACCGAATTAACATGCTTTTAGCTTGGATTTTTTTTTGAAAATGAAATTACGTCTACACGGCCTTGTACAAATGGATCGCTTTTACCAGGAACACGATCTTACACGTAAAAAAATCAATTTTTAGGATCCACAAATTTTGTTATTCCGTTTAAATGATCTATCAGCTCGTCTTCTTCTACGTAGATAGAACCGCCGTGTTCACATTTAACGTTGGGGTTATTATCTTTGTACTGATCACAACCGGGGCCCCAACTATTTCGTATTTGATAAAAACATTTGTTATCGATTAGTTTTCGCCCAATTACGGTGCCGGCATGGTAGTCGTGCTGGCCAGGATCATCTTGAGTGATTAATCTTGCACGATAAGAAATTCCAAAAATTGAATTTTTGTCTAGAGACTCATTCATATCATACAAGGCTTGCTGGCGTTTTTCTTTTGGCATGGGATTATCTACGGTATAATTTAAATCGACGACTTTGTTGCGATTGTATTTGGGGTTCGGCAGTGAACATCGTGAGTTAATGAAATCCTTTTGCGCTTTGACAGCCGCTTTTTGAATTTCAACAAAATCAATGATATTATTTTCTAAGTTACTTTTATGTCCGCAATTTATTCCTTTTGCAGATTTTTCGATAACCCAAGCTGCTGTAGATGGTTTTAGATTTTCAAAATTTTTTAAATCATTAATCGTACACACTCGATTGAGACTCATCGAAATCTCTAAAGCATTTCGAATTAGCCCGCCTGCGGATTCAGATAATTTTGTCTTCTTTTTACTGGCCATCGAGTTTTGGCGCTGACTCAACACTTCTGCCGAAGTAAGTTGATAAGAATTTTTATATTTACCCTCTTCATCTTTTTCATTATTTCTATGCTTTATATCGTATTCAATAAGCAAAGAAGCAATATCTTGCCGATTAACTACATTATTGAAGTACGCTTCTTTAATTTCATCTCGGTCGGTTAATTGATGGGTTGCCGACATCCATAAAGGTGAAACCCGACTTTTTGCAGGCAGGTTCAGTTCAAAAGAATATAAATCGGCCGCAACATAACCGTAGCACCAACCCAAACTGCCCTGATCAAAGACCGCACCCATTTTTTTTTCCTGTGAAACTGTTCGACATCGATCCGCAACGGGCACTTGTGAATATTTTTTTACTTCCTGAAGTTTGGAGTCAAGAACGATATCTGCCAAGGCAAGGTTTATGAAAACTAAAGATATGAAAAGGCATAAGAAAAATAATAAATGGCGCATTCTTTGTATTCTAATTGAAATCGCCATCTATAGAAATAGACATTGGTCCTGATGCGTGAAGGGGCAAAAGAAAATGAAGAAGGCGTCTTAAGACTGGCTACGCTAAGCTTGGTGGCACTGAAAAGCTTGGCTATAAAGTGCCCTCGGGTGAAGCAGCAAAGTTGCTGAAACTCGCTTAGCTTTGTTTTCTTTTCAAAGCCGATCAATTTGTGGATTTGCTACAGCACTAAAAAACAGTTTGAAATTTGAATGTTTTTTCAGTAGTTTAGGATTTACGAACAGACAATGTAGTCTCTCCGCCAGGTAGCGTCGATTTGGGACACGTATCGACAAGGTTCGCTTAAGATTTTGGGGTATTCCTCCGAAATAACTAATGTGCTTTTATAGCACTATATTTGAGCGCCGGCGAACCCCTGCGTAGAGCCATGATTCGCAATTTCAAATCAAATTCTTGCTTCACAGAAAGGGTAAGAATAAATAACATGAAATTCTTTTTTATTTTGGTGCTTTTCAGTCTAGTCAGTTTAGAGGGTTATGCTGAGTATGTGACAAATTCCACTGGCTGGAATAAAGACGTATGCGCCCAAACACCAAGTGAGCCCTCCTGCAATCCAGCCTGTGGCACAAGATGCAGCTACCGAGTTTGTACTGCGACGACAGACAGCGGAAACATCATCACCAACAAAAACTCCAAGAGCCTTCCTTTCGAGTTCAATCTTCCCTTGGATTCGTGCGTGCGCCCAGGGCAGACTGTGACGATTAACTCAATTCCTATTAATCTGGAAAACTACCCCTACTTTCGCTGGAGCTCAACGGCAATTGCCCACCCCACCGATATCACCTATGCAAAATGTGTATCGGTGCCAATATTTGGCCCTATTTGCCCACCAGCACCAACCAAATGCCCTTTGGGAATGACGCTGATTTCTTCAGGCTCCAACTCTGGCAAATGTTCGACCCCTTGCAATCCGACAACTGGCGATATTTCATTATCCAATACGGACGGATCAGATGTGAATCTGATTAAAGGGGGCTGCAGAGATCAGTGCACACCAACAAGTCATTGTGCCAACTATGTTCAATGCGTATATAAAAATCTTTGCAATTCCCCGTCCCCTAGCTATTTGGGGCTGTGCGGAACGCTGGGGTCCGGTACACTGGGATGTGGCGCTTCCGTCACCTTTGCATCTTGTCCCCTAACCGAGCAGCACGGCGAAACGACAGTTGCGTGCACCTTTGTTCCAGCGGACGTGCCAGACCCTCTTGCTGCTGCTGACTTCTCAAGGTTTATTGCGCCGTCAATGATTGCTTGTGGATCGGCACTTCCTGCTTGCACTGGTGCTGGCACCTCATGCTCATCCTGCGCCTTTGGATATCATCTTACTGGAACGACCTGCATGGCGGCATCGCTCACTGCTTGCACTGGTGCTGGCACCTCATGCGCGTCCTGCGCCTTTGGATATTATCTTACTGGAACGACCTGCACGGCGGCATCGCTCATTGCTTGCACTGTCACAGATAGGATTGATGGCGAATGTAGCGCTGATTGTTCCAATGCAGTTTGGACCTCTTACGAATTCCGCGAAAAAAATAAATATTTATTTGCTTTGAAAATTCTTTTAGGTAACGTTGCAGGTGCAATCCCACCACAAGTCGACGAAACGGAAAAACCTGATCCTACCGGCTGCAGCGTTGTAAGGTCCTATGGAACAGCGACGGGAACGGTTCCCTTGACCTATCCAACAACTTGCGACTCGGCCAGCAGCCCAAATCTAGCTGGATGTGGCAAAACATGCAGCCGAGTTTCACTGTGTCCAGTACCAACCAGTGGTGGCATTTATGGCCCTCCGTCTGTAATTAGGAGTTATTGAAGAACGTGCTAAAGGCGAAGATGTTGATGAGCTTGAAAATACCGGCTATTCTTCAAAAGCTGCAAGCTATAAACTAACTTCCTGAAGTTGGTTTATAGCTGAATGCCACCAAATCAAAAAAATAATTCTTCATTTAATTATTCATCCCTGAACCGCGAGTTAAATGATTCGATGAACGCATTCTGCACGGGCTTTCCGGGCTGGATATATTCTGTCGCAATATTATTCCGACATGCCCAGTCCATAAATTCTTTCGATGACATTTCTGGTCTATTGTCACAACGAAGCTTTTTCGGTAAAGATTTAAAATTTTCAAAAAAATTAATCAT
>JAYUWH010000170.1:0-8720 GCA_043753645.1 Bdellovibrionales bacterium | reverse complement strand
CAGTTTTGTTTGAAGTAGTGCCTGCAGTTCAAATGGATTCAACGTTGCTTTGATTCTTCGAAGTTTTTCTTTTTCTTCTTCAGGGTAAGTGTCGCATTCCAAAAGTCGTTGATACGGTGTCTTTGGTTTATCATACTTCTTTTTAACCTTTGAACCTATGCGGTCTTTTGAAATTAATTTCATCTGCGGCATAAAATAATTATGCAACTTTCCCCAGACTTCATAAATTTCATTCATCAGCGGTATTAGTGTTGGATCTTCGATTCTAACGTGACCAAACACACTTCGAACAAACGTATTGTTTTTCTGCTCAATATGACATTGATCGTTTGATTTTCCAGACCGTCCTCTAGCCACATCGACACCCTTTGCATCTTTAAATTCTTGCACTAAAAGATGATTTATAAATTCAATCCCATTGTCAAAAAATAATGATCGCAGCGCAAACGGTAATCGGCCAGTTAGAATTTTAAGTATTCTAACAACCAGCTCAGCGTTCTTGCCGTAAATGCCGCCACCATCCGTCCAGCCGCTATATAAATCCGTGACCGATACCGTATGACCATAAGTACCCCAGATGTAATGACCGCAGTGCAAAACTGTGTCGGACTCAATATAACCTGGATCCGTATACCGAACGGACGGATCACGCAGTCTAATCAACTTTTTAATGTGATTTTTTGCAGGGACTGTTCCGCTATTTACCTTGCGTAAATACTCAGCCCTTGCCACACGCAAATATTCATCCATCAGCGTTGGCGACATCTTTTTTAAATTGATCTTCACTAACTCCGAACAATCGTAGCTTGTTAGCCATTCCTCTAAAATAGACTTTAATCGCTTGCTGCAAGGGTACCCAGACAACTTCCAAAGTTGAATCAAGTGGTGCCTGTCAAAGTCTGTATAAATATTTTTACGACCGCGTTTTTGTTTTATTTCTTCAATAATCAAGGCAGCACGAAGTTTTCTGATTAAACTTTTTCGGTGCATTTTCGCTATGCCAAGCTTTGGTAAAATGACCCCTTCAACTTCAACTAACAAATTCATCTTTTCTTTTTTAGTCTCTAGCCAGTTATAGCGAAGCGCTAACTGGTAAAAGACAGCATCCTTGCTATCTTGGTCCAAAACTTCGCCCCCTGTTAAGGTTATGGACCAAAGTTTAGTACCATTTTCGGTAACAGTAATTACCAGGCATCCATTAAAAACGGCTATTTCTGGGATTATTGAACTTGTTTTTTCGGTAACAGGAATTGCCGGGCAATTCGCCTTCGTATCATTCCGAGACAGTAACTTGAATGAAGGTCTAGTTCCGTCTACAATCATACAGTGCCTAGCCCTGCAATCCGATAAATAAGCTGTGAGCAGTTTCAAATTAGGTATTATTTTATTTTGTCTTTTTATGATGTCATGCGGGCACAAGCTGCCAACTATTTCGCATCCCAAAACTGTGACTTCAGATATTTATCCAGACTACATTACGCGTTCTGAATATTATCGCCAGTTAGCCGTTGGTTATACACGAGACGAGCAAACAGATAAAGCGATTGAGCTTTTTCGCTTATCGTTGTTGCACGATCCTAAGAATATCACGGCAAAATTAGAGTTAGCCGATGCATTTCGCAAAGCTAAAATGGAACATTTGGCCAGCAGTCAGTTAGCAGAGGTGCTTGCACTTGAACCCGCAAATAAATTGGCGCTTCAGAAAATCGCTGATTTGTATCTATCTACGCAAATTTACACAAAAGCGCGTGCCGCCTATGATGAATTACTATGGCTTGATTCAAAAGATGAAAAAGCCAAGTGGGCCCTTTATTTTATTTCCAAGTTAGAGAAAAAATACAAAGAAGCTTTAACTCGGTTAGATAAAATAGAATTATTTTTAACTGATGAAGATAAGGAAGTACAATTTAGTCGTGATTATGATGAAAAAAGGTATCATGTCTCGAACGAAAAAGCGGCCGTCTATCGTCTGCAGAAAAATTGGCAGCAAGAGCAAAAATACTTGATCAGTGCCTATAACTACAAGCCTAATTTTAGCGGTCATGTGACTTTACTAAGTGATTCTTATTTTAGATTTAAGCAATGGCCCGAGGCCTCTGTTATTCTGAACCGCTTTACTGACACCAACGATTTTAATTTTGAAATATCAGAAAAATTAGCTTACGTTTCAATTTTGCTACAAAACTATGATGTCGTTTTGCGTGAATACGCAAAGCAGCGACCGTTAAGTTATGATCGCTATAATATCGATTTAAAAACAGCCCACATCTATTTTTTAATGAAAGACTATAAGACGGCTGAGCAAAAATATTTAGCCTTATTAAGTGAACGTAAAAATGATGAAGTGATCTACTATTTATCAAAAATTTATCAGGTTACCGATCGCATGAAGGATTCTGTTGCTTTACTAAATACTTTGCCGATTTTTTCAGAATACTATGGTGAAGCTCAGGTCGAGGTTGCTGACTACGATAAGAAAAATAACGAATTTAACTTAGCGATCAATAGGCTTAGAGCAGCACATGTCAAAAGACCTGACCTAGTACTAATCTACAAGGCCTATTCGGATTTACTGCTGGAGAATAAACGCTACGTCGAGGCCATCGCTCTATTAGAGCAGGGCGTTGGCTTTTATCCAAACGATGAAGAACTTCGACTGCGAATGGCATTTCTACATTATCGTTTAAATAATCAGAAATCTTTTAAACGACAGATCGATAAGGCGATTAGCATCAATCCGAACAATGCGCAGATTTATGCCGGACTGGCAGAACTTTGGTACATTAAAAATAAACGTGCTTCCGAAGTGGAATTCTTTGTGCGTAAAGCGCTTGAGCTAAAATCCCAGAATAGTAATTTAAAACCTCTTTTAGCATGGGCGATGATGGATCAGAATCGATCGACCGAAGCGATTGCCGTCATTGAAGGATTTTACGATGAAAATCCTAATGAATATTATTATATTAAGTCTTTAGCTAGCATTTACCAGTTAGGCCACATAACGACCAAGGCTAATTCGTTCGCGAAAGTTGCAAAGATAATTGAAGCTGGAACGGGTTTACAAGAACGACTACTTGATAAAATTTATAAACGCGCTTGGATTATAGACCCTGACGACCAATCAAAATCACGAATGCCAGCAAGTCTTGAAAACTACTGATACAAGAATCGAAAACCGGCTGATATTTGCATTAGGCGTAGCCATTGTAGGTATTCTAATTTTCGCAGGCTACAGTCAATGGATTCAGCTTCATGGTTTTTTCGCACTAAAATATAAAATTGTTGAAGCTGGTCTGCAAGTGACGATTGAAAAAGCTTTCCTGCAGGAGCCAAAAATCGGAATTTGTAATGAGTATCATTTCGTAGAAATGAATTTCGTTGCAGACAATGATACGCGTTTAAAAATCGTAGCCACCTGCAGACACAATAATAAAAAGTATGATTTGTTGCCAGTAACGATTCCATTTCAGCACATTTATAAATTTCCGGTGCAAGACGGTGAATTCACAACGGATGAGCTCACTAAGGTTTATATTATGAATCACAAAAAAAATTGGCCCCCATCATGGAAACTGCTTTCTTTGGAATTTTACAATGAGCCTATGAAAAAATTTCCAATAGCCAACATTGAAGCAGATATCAATGCAAAAAGCTGGCTTAAAGGCCAAGTAGACTAGGCCTTTGAATAGATATTAGAATTAAAAAAATTCAATATAGGACTAAGATTCAGTCTAGAATATGTCAGCAGTCTATGCATTCGCTTTCATTTACCGTAAGTCATTGAAACAATTAACAATGATGGGTGTATTAAAATATTTTCTAGTTCTAAGTATGATTTATTTAGTCTTTGTGCAAAAAGCGAACGCAGACGTTTGTACTCCACTAAAAAAACCAACTAAATACTTTGTGAAAAAAGCGGATCATATTGCGGCCGTGTTACGCTTGATTGGCCTTGAGCCTGTTTTTGGTACCAAAGGCAGCCTAGCCAAATTACTTGAAATAAATAATATAATAAATCCAAATTTAATAGAGCCTGCGACGGAAATAGTGATTCCATTTCAATGCGAAGAGCAGGCTATTGAATGGACTCTGATCGACCGCGTGGAAGACCGGTTGATTACGCTGGAAAAATCTAAGATGTCTGTAGGCACTGGCGGCACAAGCGGGACCGCTGAAGAGCAGCCAGCCCCACCAGAAAAAGTAGAACAAAAAGCTATTGATATCTTAAATCAAGATACACCAGCCGAGCCGCAAGTTTCAACCGAAGGCGCACCATCAGAAGATAAAGTATCAGAAGCTTTACGTTACCGCATGATTTGCGAAGGTGAATGGACTGGTAGCGAATGTATCACGAGGTATTCTGTAATTTATTTAGCTGGAATTGGCAGTTACTACCGTTACGACGGAATCGATGCAACGACCAAGGATACCGCAGTTTTGCTGAGTAAGTTCAATCCCGGTTTGAATTTTGGCTGGGAAAACTACTGGTATTCCAATTTTAAGACAGATTTAGGATTTTCATTTCAGAACTTAGCTATCAATGAAGAAGCCCGTGGCCGACCAATTGATCAAGATAAGAAGATGATCTCGAACCTATATGGTTATGCGAAATATGAAGTGGGCCGCTTCGGGTTTTCTTTGGGAATTGCTCAATATGACAAGGTTTTCTACCGATTCTTTAAAGAGAATATCGTTATCTTTAATGATGGAGGAGTTACCGTGCAACTTGTGCCAATCACAGAATACCGCGGAGCTTTTAGTTTTTTACTTTTTCAAGCTGGAAAATTTCGCTTCGACACCGAGTTGGGTCTTTATAGTTTATCTGCTGGAAAAAGTAGTGGCTATGCGGTTGAAGCAGGTTCTGGTTTAGATTTGTCGCTTAAGGTTCAGTATGACCGTGTGAAGGCATATCTTTTTGGGGCGATCAAATATGGAAAGTCTCAGCAAGATACAACGATCGAGAAACAGGAGCAGACTGATTTGAGTTTAGTATTTGGTTATGCATGGAAGTTAAAAGATTGGTAAACTAGTGGGACAACAGAAAAGACAATTGTGTCTTTATTGCTTTTTGATGAGGTACGTACGTTGAACAAAAATGCTATGAAGAAGAAATCTCTTCGGCTATTTTTTCTTGGCAATGCCAAGGTCCTCACTATTGGTATTGCCATAACGGCACTTCTATTAACTGCAGGTTGCGACTTAAATCCTTTAGGCGGCAATAAGTCGACAACGGGTGCAAATTTTGAACCTGGGAAACATATCGTGTCGGCACCACCGACGATAAGCTCATTTTCAGATTTCATCATTGACGAAAATGATACGCAAACAATTCCTTTTGTTATTAACGATCCTGATACATTTATGGTTTGTTCAAATGTTTTCGTAAAAGCCACATCATCAAATAATACCATCATCGACGGCACTGGATTAATTGTTGGCGGAATTTATCCGAATTGCACATTACAAATTACTCCGAAGGCATTCAAGTTTGGATCGGCACGAATCACTGTTGATCTTTATGACTTTTGGACTCATGCCACATCATCTTTTAATTTAAACGTTATTCATATTTTGGCTCCGGGAATTTTTGCCATAGTTGATGCCGAAGGTGACGACCGTTCAGTCGCGGTAACTTGGCAGAATGCCGCGTACATGAGTGGGTCGGGTGCGTTTACATCGCCATTTTATACTTTATACTTTCGACCAACAGGGACACCATCGTGGACAGCTATTTCTCATGTGGCATCACCTTATAATGTAACGGGCCTTACTAACGGGGTGACTTACGATTTCTATGTGAATGCTAGAAATTCAGTTGGTACACGAAATAGTAATACTGTGCAGGCTACGCCAACTAAATTTAAAATTCGTGGTCCTGAATTTATTGCCGGATCCAGCCAATATCAAAATACTCCGGGGACAGCGACGACCCAGAAAATCATTAATTCAACCTTGGTGGGATACATAGATTCTGCTGATGCGAATTACCCCACACTAAATTATGCGGCCTCGGAAAACCCAGTGAATGGAAATTTTCCTGCGGGCACTGCAAAAGGTTCTTCTTTAGTCACACCTTCAGGTAATTATAAAATATATGTTAATTCCCAAGGAAATATCCTTTCAGGAGCAGAACAATGAAAAACTGGATGATCACATTTATTAGGTCGAAAATTCCGATCGCCGTTTTTCTGCTGCTAAGCTTTTTTGGCTTAAGCACATTCGCACAACAATTAAGTTATCATGGTCGTATCGTAGACAGCGCAACAAACTTAGGCTTAACGGGAGCCATCGATTTTAGAATTCAAGTTCGCACAGGACCTTCAGCTCCGGATAACTGTATTTTATATGAAGAGACTCAGACAAAGCTTTTAAATAATGGTGTTTTTGTTATTGGTATCAATAATGGCGCCGGCGTGCGCGTCGATACAAGCGGTTACACGTTACAACAAGTTTTTAGTAATAAAAATACTTTCGGATCTTTTGCTGTTGCCGGTGCGGCCTGCGTGCTAGGTGGCCCGATTGTTTATACTCCGACAGTAACTGACGGTCGCCGCGTAAATATTTTATTCCATGATAGCTTAACAATGGCTGCAGGAACTTGGGAACCATTGCCGACGCAGACTGTGGCATTTGTTCCGTCTGCCATTGAATCTTTAAATGTTGGTGGGTATCCATCGGATGCCTTACTACGTGTAGTTTCCGGTGCAATGCCTTTTAGTGTTTCTCCATTAAGTAATGCGCAGTATTCAGAATTGATGGCCTTGATTGGCGGAACGACATCGCAGTATTTGTTAGCCACCAATCCAGCTGTTGGATTCACAGGTGCCTTAGGTGGAGACATCACTGGCACCCAAGGAGCGACGGTTGTTTCAAAAATTCGTGGCACTAATGTTTCTGCAACGGCACCAGCAGCTGGTGAAGTTTTAAAATTTAACGGGGCCACGTGGGCACCGGCTCCAGACAATGATTCGCTAGGTACTGTTACGAGTGTCACTTCTTCAAATACATATTTAAATGTGTCTCCAAGTGCAACAACGCCAGTGATTACATTAAATGTTGGTACTGCGGCAAATACTGTAGCTGCGGGTAATGATCCACGTATCGTTTCTGCTTTACAAGGCGGAGCTGCAGCTGGTGGTGATTTAACGGGAACTTACCCTAATCCTTCGGTTGGTGCTATCGGTGGAAAAACGGCTGCGCAAGTCGCAACTTCAGTTAATGACACTTTAGCTGCCACGAATTTAAATACTATAAGTACCCTTGTTAAACGGGATGCCTCAGGAAATTCATCATTTACGACGGCTCAAGCAACTAATTTTTCGGGCCGGAACTTTTATTTTTATGATGCTGGTTTAGCAAACTATGTTCAGATAAAAAGCCCGAATGTAATACCAGGGAATTACACTTTAATTTTACCAGCAACCGATGGCGTTGCAGGCCAAGTGCTACGAACAGATGGTGCTGGAAATTTGTCATGGGTTAATCCTACTTCGGGTGCAGTCACTGCAGTGACTGCAACGATGCCGATTGTTTCTTCGGGTGGATTTACTCCGAATTTATCGATGGCTGCAGCTACGACTGCGGTGGATGGATATTTAACAGCTACGGATTGGACCACTTTTAATAATAAATTATCAACAACGCTGGCAACCGGACAGGTTTGGGTTGGAAATGGCGCCAATATCGCCACCGCGCGAAATTTACTAAATACCGATATTAAATCACTTGTTGCTGGAAATTGGTTTAACGTGTCAGGCCTATGTGCAGCTGGACAAACCTTAACTTATTCTGCGTTAACAGATTCGGTGACGTGTGCGACGTATTCTATCACTACGGGTCAAGTCACAACGGCTTTAGGATACACTCCGATTTCAAATGCAGTTCCTTCAGCAAATATCGTTGTTGGAAACGGTGTTGGAGTTGCGGCTCCGGTGGCAATGACCGGTGATGTTGCGATCACCAGTGCGGGATTAACTACTATTCAAAATAATGCGATCACGACAGCTAAAATCAATAATTTAGCCATCACAGATGCAAAAATAAACGACGTCAACTGGGCTAAAATCGTTAGCACGCCAACAACCATCGCGGGCTACGGAATTACAGACGCTATTTTGACAAATGCCGGCGGAGTAACTTCAATGCAGGCAGGTCTAAATGGATCAAAGCCTGCTCCGGCAATGCCAGCGGGTCGTGTGTATGTTTCGACAGATACGGCCGAGATTTACCGCGATGATGGAACGACGTGGGTGAAAATTGGTTCGGCAGTTGGACTTGGTGGTACAGTAACAAATGTAATAGGAACTGCTCCGATAAGTGTTGCAACGGGAACGACAGCACCAGTTAT
Source organism: Bdellovibrionales bacterium (assembly GCA_043753645.1). Classification (GTDB taxonomy): domain Bacteria; phylum Bdellovibrionota; class Bdellovibrionia; order Bdellovibrionales; family Bdellovibrionaceae; genus Pseudobdellovibrio. Next base: position 373 of record JAYUWH010000170.1, on the reverse strand, counting down.
TTCAATGACCGCGGCAAATACCACAACCAGTGGTTATTTGACGACAGGTGATTGGAACATATTTAATAATAAATTAACGTCGGTATTGCCAAATACAAATATTTTTGTCGGTAATGTTGGCGGAGTTGCAACAGCCGTTGCGCTTTCAGGCGATGCTACGATTGCCAACACAGGCGCATTAACTCTTGCGGACACAGCGGTGGCTCCGGGTGGCGCAGGATTTACAAAAGTATCAGTGGATAGCAAGGGTCGAGTGACAGCGGCAGGTGCTTTGGCTTCCGCTGATGTAACAACAGCTTTGGGATACACTCCGGTATCAAATGCTTTGCCGAACACAAATATTTTTGTTGGTAACATTGGTGGAGTGGCAACT
>JAYUWH010000169.1:0-8767 GCA_043753645.1 Bdellovibrionales bacterium | reverse complement strand
CCTATGCCAGTTTGTAAAATCTGCTGTTCGCCATTTCAGACTGTCCCAGTCATGGCATTGTTTTGCCGTAAAGACTGCTGCAACAAGTAGATTCGGCTTTAGGTACTGACACTTTAAATTTTTTTTCCAAAGATGAAGTAAGGTACTTTTCCCGGCGCCTCGTGCACCAAATAAAAAGAAGCTTTGCGATTTGGACAACTTAGACATTCGCTGTATTATATGTAAGAATGGTACGCCCTTTCTGACATATAATACAAGAAAATTCAGGCTGATCAGACTAAAAACGTGAGATCTTTCGTGCGACTGGTACAGAAATGTTATTACAGAAATTACATTTTTTTAAAATCAGTCGCGACCAAGCTGACTGGAGATTGTTGCTTGAATTTAACTTTAAATATTTTGCCAAAAAATAGCGGCTGTGACTTTGCGGTATCGGTGGGATGGGTCAAGTAGCCAATGAAAATGATATTTTCATCAATACCATGTGATAAATTCCAAGGTCCTGAATTAACGGTGTCAGTAAAGGCTTCAACTTTTGCAAGCGGAATTTGGTCTATTTTGAAATCAAGCGTGTCTTGTCCTAAACCACAATCAATTAAATTTTCTGACGATTTAGTCAAGCTTGAGACAATGTAAACTTCACCAAGATCGTAATAGGCAGGATCAGTACCCAGTTGAATTTCTTTTATATTTTCAACAGTGTCGTTATCAACCCCATCCTCATGAGCATCAGCACGGTATGAATCAGTTCCTTTTAGGATTTCAATAAAATCAGGAATGCCATCCTCATCGGTATCATTCGAATTTATTGTCACAGTGGGCCTGCCAGCGGTGATGGCTGATGTGTCCACAGAATCAACAATACCATTTAAATTGGAATCCGCGGCGAAATCACCATTGTACCGCGTGACTGTTAAATTGATCGCAAAAAAATCAACAACCGTGTATTTTGAAACAGCAGAAGCTGGTTGAAAAGCGGAACAAATTTTTGATTGTATCGCGAATTTATCGATCACCACCGAAGCTTGCTGTAACGATGGTTTATTGATATTAACACCGCCACAGTTTTGAAAAAATATAAAAAGAACACTAGCACCGATGAGCGTAATTAAAGCTATCTTATTTTTTTTTAAACGCAGAATAAATTGATTCAATTTTTCAATCCTTTCATATCTTAGGGCGCCGGTGGAACATATTTGTTAGCGGGCTTAATAGGCTCGCACCCAAATTCGGTTCTTTCATCAGCGATCCACGGACAATAACTTGGCGTCACAATGGGATTAGTTTCTTTGGGTTCCTTCGGGCAATCACCCACTTGAATTTTAGTTACGGGCCTACTGATTCCATTAGGGTCGACCTCCCGATCAAGGCATCGTCTTGGAGTGCCACACTTTGGATATTTAGCTTCATAAGCGGCCACCCATCGTTTTCCTTGGTTTGTCAGGGGGCATGTCATTGTTGGTTCAGGTTCATCATTGCATTTAGGTCGTGTGCAAATAATGCATCCTGCAGAGACGCCCACCAGCGGTGAAATTTGTTCGTTCCAACAGCCCTCACAGACTTCAGCACAAGTTGGGTTTTCATAAACTGGACATGTTTTCTTCGGTGTGCGGGAGAATTGCGAACCTTCTGGTGTTCGTGGGTCACGGTCCGGTTCATAGACCCACGCAGAAGCACACTTCCAGTCTATAGGACCATCCATAGCTTTCCAGTGTGTGGCGTAGTTCGCGACATAGTCGCACTGGGCAGGGCTGTTGACATTTTTATTTACAAAGCAGACATGAATGGTTGATGGCACGCAGCCGATTTCGATCTGTTCTAAGCGAATACATTTTCCGTTCGATGCTGGAGCTTGGGCATTCGAGTGAAAGTGAAATAGGAACCCGCTGATTAAAATGAAGGTTAACTTCATGGTGTAATTTCTCCTACAAAAATAGCGGGTTCGACCTTTGTTTCGCTCCCTTGCTTCATTTTTAGTTTTTCGACCATCAGCCGGTAGGGAACAGTTTTACTGCCTAACCCTTCCCAAATGCTAAACACTAAAATAATATTTTCTTTAGCTAAATGGGTTGTGCTAACTGCACTGGCGACAGAGTCAGTAAAAGCTTGGGTATCAGCTAGCGCCACTTGTTCTAAAATATATTCGTAGGATGTTTTATCTGCTGAACAATTTGCTGAGTCGACTTCCTGGACATTAAAAATGGTTTTAAATAATAGTGGTGTAGGGTTCGTCTTTTCGCTGGATTGCAAATCTGTTCCAAAAATGATTTCGTCGATATTGCTAATTTGATCGTTATCGTTGTCTTTTTCAGCATCTGCAGTGACGGGATTTAGGCCCTTCATAATTTCTATTCGGTCGGGTATAAAATCAGAATCGGTATCAAAACCAGTCAGTGACTTACCGAAAATAGTTTTTGCAGCGTTTAGATCACAATCAGTTAAGCCGAAGCCTGCTGATAAATTTGAACACGTCCCCGCAAGACTTGCACACGTGTTAAGAGCTAATCCTGAACGCAGACACAAGCTGTCTAATATGCCATAGGTTCTAGGGTTCAACGGATCAAGTCCAAGTTTGACTTCATCACTGTCAGATATGCCATCGCCGTCTGAATCAGCCAAAATTTTACCTTTTGAATTGATAAGGTTCAGATTTACGGCGTACATTTTTTTTAGCGTGTAGTTGACCTGAATAGGAGGTGTCAGTTTATTGCACCAGCTGCCCGCAGCATTTGAAAAATCACTTATAATGGCTGTATTTATGGTTGGATCCGTCACATGGGCAAGACTATCTAATGTAGCGATCGCCAGTCCCCGTTTTGATTCTGGCAAGTTACCGTAATACACGGGCACTAATTTAAAGCCCGAAGACAATGGTCGAACCGAATTAGTAATGGATGTTAGCAGGTTGATATAAGTTGAATTTGTAATACTGGGTGAGTCTTCGACGGGATCACCGTCCGTTAAAAAAAAAGTATAATAGTAAGGTTTATCATTAAATTCTAAATTTGAATCGACTGTCATTTTATTATCCAAACATTTTAACGCTGAATCGTAGGAAGTTCTATCTTTCATGATAAATGGTGGCGACTCAGAACATCCGCCCTTAGCCGGGTCTGTTGTTTGGATATTTCTAAGCCCTGCTAAAGAGGCCAAGGCCGCTGTTTTATCGACAAACGGTGATTGGCACGATTCATTGGTCCCAAAAGTTGCATTTTTTGAAAATCCATAAATCGAGTATTTAATATTTGGATTTGAACCACATTGATTCAAAAAATTTTCAACTGCATTGAAGCGACGACCCGATAAATCGGATGGGGGATAATCTGGATCCCAATTAATCATGCTGTAAAGAGATTTTCCACCACAAAATCCAGCTGGAGACGCATCTATAAAGCCAATATTAGAAGCAGACATGTCTAGGATAAACGTGATTTTTAATGGATTACCAAAAGTGCTTCCCTTTTCTGAACAAAATATTTTTTGTGGCTTATCTGCTGGTACAATATATGGCTCAATAGGCACTAACGACGGCGTTCTTGAGATATTCACATTGCTGCAGTTTTGGAAAAGAAATAAACCCACTAGCAGAAGAGTAAATGCTACCAAAAAAACTTTTAACCTTTTCGCGTGCCTTAATAACGTCATCATTCAGTCCTTAATACGCGAAAGTTGGGGTATTTTATTTCTATCGCTTGTGGTGCACCAACGGATTGAGTGCTATCTATGTACATCCATTGCTTTTCCGTGGGATTATCTGAATTGTCGATGCGAATCAGAATTAAAATATGATTTGTGTTTGCGGCGTGGCGGCCACCGGTTAGGTAGATTTGCAATTGATCCGCTACTGATTTTAAAGAATTTGTAAACATATCTAAACTTTGCGAAACAGCCAGTGTTTTCACCAAGGGCATATTTTCTAATTTTATTGTATATCCTGGAACTAGAATATTTCTTTTCAATTCATCAGTTTGCAGAACTTGTCCTTTGAATTTGACAGACAGATTCACTTTTTTAGCAGCAGCAACTGATCTGAACAAAACATTTGGTTTTACTCCCGCTTTAAATTGCTCGGTATTTGTAATGCCATCAGAATTTGAGTCAAAATTTGCGTCGTAGGCGTTTGGATTTAAGCCAAAAAGAACTTCCAGTCCGTCCGGTATGCCATCCCCATCGGTATCAAAATTTTGATCGTCAGTGCCCAAGGTTCTTTCTTCACACTGATTAAGACCGTCCTGATCTTCATCGATTGTTGGATCACAACCAAGTTCAACACAATTTCCGAATTTTTGCTTTATAGAATCAAGGCATTTGCCATCCGAGCGCGCTTTTTTAGGATCAAACCCAAGCTTTAATTCGGCTTCATCAGAAAGTCCGTCAGCATCTGAATCGATTTCTATTTTACCTGCTGCACCAACCCGGTAATTTAAATTCACTGCAAATATTGCCCCCAGTTTGTAATTGGCTTGGGTTGAAGATTCGCTGAATAACTTGTAAGGTACTGCGGCTGTAACTACGGAAGAATGCTTATGCTTTTTATAAAGTAATTTTGCGCGGTTGATCCAGTTAATATTCGGGTCAAGTTCCGGACCAGAAACTTTAAATGCATTGGTCACGCTGTCCAATCGAATAAAACTAAGTTTAAGTCTTGATTCTGGGTATTGGGATTTAAAAATGGCAAGCAATGTATTTATTTTTTGAAAGATATAGGCGTGCGTATTTAATGTCCAGTCACCCCAACGCGGAATAACAGTTTCTTTAAATGTAGATGATCCTGATGAGCCCAAATCTTCATCAAAGCGGTCGATGGCATCCATGCAAGTCTGGCAGTTGTAACCAGGATTTTCGCGGCATCTGGCACCGGATCGATCACTGTCATCAATTTCGTAAGTTCCCGTCTCGCTCATGGTTTTACGATAGACCGCACAGTCTTTTTTACATCGCTTCAGATCAATTGTAAAAACATCGTTGTAACCGCATCTATCTTTGACTTTATTTTTCACGGTCCAAATAAAATCGATAATTTTTTCAATATGGATTGGGTGCGGTTTAGGAACACCATCACTAAAATAAATCATTTCAAATCTTGAATTTCTAGACCTATCCGAAGTTCTAAGCTTGGCTAATTCCGTTAGCACTTGTGAATTGATGATGGACATTGCTGGTGCTGGTATCGATGTTCCATTTTTATTTTGGGCCAGTTTCATCGATTTTATAGTGTCTAAAACAGACTGTGGTATTTCAGATGTGTTAGTTACAAAAACATTAGTGTTTATATACAAGTGCTGAATAGCCCAAAGGGAATAAATTAAAATTTTTGCATTGGCTAACTTCAAAAAAGGCGTATCAATTCGTTCGGACATCAGACGTTCAATTAAAATGCCGCGGTTTGCATAACTGCGATTAAATACTTGCTCTAAAAGATCTTGCGCTTCGCCACCCGTAAAAAATTTGACATTTACTAAAACCTGATCTGGCTTTAACTGACCTGATGCTACTTCACGTTCAAGACTTTCTATCCAGCGAAGTGCTATTTGAAATCGCTTGCCTTCGATATCAGTTCCAGACGGTAATTTGCAGTCAGGCACGGGGTTGACGCCGGCTAAAAAAGTATCAGCATCGTTAGGACATGGTCCTAAGCTCATCGATGTGCTCATATCAAAAAGCATGATGGCACGATAAGTTTGATCACGATCAACTTTAGGAGAAATAAAAACTATATCGTCGGGGTTTTTAAATACCGACGACAAATCAGCTTTTTCAGATCGCTGCAAATTGACGTTACCGCAATTTTGAAATAGAGACAGTAGCGCAGTTATAAAAATAAAAGCAAGCGCAGTACTAAAAACCCACTTACGCATTTATTCCCCTTTCTAGCGTAGAGGCTGATTTTGATCAACCATTGCCCTGCGACGATTTTTAATCTTAACTTCGAATTTTTGCTTGGTGCAACGAAATTTCTTGATTTTTGAAAATCTAGCGTGCGCTGAAAGATTTCCCGTTAGATGAACCGAAAAAAGCGCTGACAAAGCTTTGGTGTCATTGCGTACTCAACATGCCTATGTAAATATTGCCGAAATCTTCCTAGGCCTAAACCAGCAAATCTTATTGCCAAAATCTTACTGCCACGGCCCAACGGCAACCGGCACAGAACTAGAGTTCGTCGTGCCATTACCAAGTTGATAATTGTAATTACCACCCCAACACTTGACTGTATTGTTAACTAGGGCGCAGTTATTATAAAAACTTGAAGAAATCGCTTGAACACCGCTATCTAATCCTACGACTTGTGTTGGCACCAGCCGATTTGTAGTGCTTCCATCACCAAGTCTACCAAAATCATTTGCACCCCAGCACTTAGCTGCGCCGCTGACGACAGCACAAGTATGGTTGTGACCTGCTGAGATTGCGGTAACGCCAGCTGTAAGCCCCGTGACTTGCACAGGTCCATGTCTTTCGGTTGTGGTGCCATCACCGACGTGACCATAATAATTGCCTCCCCAACATTTAGCTGAACCACTCACGATTGCGCAGGCTTGTGTAAAACCCGCAGAGATAGCTTGAACTCCAGAGTTCGGTGTAAATAAGACAGCACTTGGCGTATTTTTTTGCGCAAAAACTCCAAAAGTTCCATCGCCTGCTTGGCCTACGTCATTTAAGCCCCAGCAGTTGGCAGCACCATTGACGATAGCGCACGTATTATTAAATAAACCGGCCGAAATTTCTGTAACGCCACTGGTAAGCCCTGTCACCTGAGTCGGCACCTTTACAGCAGAAGGAATCGAAGGTGTACCAATTCCAAGTTCACCGAAATCATTTCCACCCCAGCATTTTGCAGCACCATTAACAATGGCGCAGACCTGTTCATGGTATCGGGCGGCCGTGATTTGCGTCACTCCTGCAGCAAGTCCTAAAACTTGTGTCGGAGCAACTCGATCCGTTGTCGTGCCATCACCAAGTTGGCCGAAAGTATTTCCACCCCAGCATTTTGCTGCGCCATTAACAATTGCGCAGGTATTAAAAAAACCAGCTGAGATTGCTGTAACACCCGAAGAAAGGCCGGTAACTTTAACCGGAGTCGGTCGATCTGTCTTGGTGCTGTCCCCAAGCTGACCATTGGAATTAAATCCCCAGCACTGCGCGCCGCCGTCAACGATGGCACAACCATGTAGAAAGCCAACACTAACCGCCGTCACATTTGGCACCCGAGCTGGCGGCAATTTGCAAGTATTTGTGATCGTATCTAACACTTCTGGCAACACGCACAAAGTCGGCACTTTGCAAACCGCAGGACTGCCAATTTTTAAATTTGGCAAGTTGCATTCACATATATTCGTCGACATATTTAAAACTTCCGGCAGCACGCACGACGTTGGCAATTTGCAAACCGCGGGACTGCCGATTTTTAAGTTTGGCGAATTACATTCACAACTGTTCGTCGACGTGTTTAGTACTTCCGGTAACACGCACGACGTTGGCACTTTACAAACTGCGGGATTGCCGATTTTTAAATTTGGCAAGTTGCATTCACAAATATTCGTTGATGGGCTTAATACTTCCGGTAACACGCACAAAGTCGGCACTTTGCAAACTGCAGGACTTCCGATTTTTAAATTTGGCGAATTACATTCACAAGTATTCGTTGATGGGTTTAATACTTCCGGCAGCACACAAGTATTACGGCGTGTGCAAATTCCCGGATTTCCTATGATAAGATTAGACCCGGTACATTCACATAAATTGGTCGTGGTATTTAATATTTCTGGTAACATACAAATCTTTCGTGGTGTGCAAACTCCCTCAACTGAAATTTCAGATGCCAAGCAAACCCCTGCATAAATCATCACGGGCTGTATCAAATCGATAGTACCAAAAATAGTATCTGCCACCGAAACACTGACTTGATACAAACCTAGTTTATTGTAAAGCAAACTGCTGCTAAGAGTATCTGGTTTCAAAATCGTTGATCCAGTCGGAGGACTAATCGACCAGTCGACGTCTGGGGGATTTCGAAAGCTGGTGGCTTTCATGCATTCTGGAATGAAAACAGAATGATTCAAAGTTGACATTATCAACGCCGCCGTGGGCCCTGATATAAATAACGATTGAACTGCGGCTAAAGAACAACTTGCAGTAGGTTCAACGACGGTGACCAACTTATTAATAACAACATCAGCTGCGCCATTATTACCATTAAAAGAAACCTCGGCTGTTATTTGTTTTGGTCCGACGCTATTCCACGCGACATCGGCTGCAGAAAATGGTTCAGACAACCGCGGAGATCCGATAACGGCGCCATCTTTTTTAAACACAACCCTGGTCACATTCAGATTACAACCTGGCTTAGAAAAATAATTTTGCAATTGAAAGAAATTTTTTTCTGAGCGGTAAGTTAAACTCGGGCCTGATAAAAATAAGGCTAAAGTTTGCAAGCTAGGACAGTCAGAGAAAATCTTAACTTGCTTATAAAGATCTGTTTGCTGAACGATACCGTTATTTAACGTCTTTACACGGGATGAGGCTGAATAAAGCCCTGCATAAGGATATTTATGAACGGCCATAGAACCGGCGTTGTTGGCAGGACTAGAGCCATCGCCAAAGCGGTAATCTGCTTGAGGGTTGTTGCATGTTGGCAGGTTCACTGAAAAAATAACGTCGGTGTTGACCCTTGCTGGATCATTGGAGCTAAGAACCAAGTTGTTTAAAGAAAGTGTAGCACAAGGTACGTCTAGCGATTTGAATTCCGCTTCGCCTGACGGTTTAAATTTCA
>JAYUWH010000168.1:0-2912 GCA_043753645.1 Bdellovibrionales bacterium | reverse complement strand
AGAGATTCATAGTCTGCAAAAAGTATGAATCTCACGAACGTGCGTTAATTATGGATCTGACTGTGCTAATGTCCGGGAATCAGTTGGGTTTTAGATTTCCTTTATGGTTTCATGTGACAATTTTGTGGGTCAGTTTTTAAATGTCATGTCCAGGAATGCCCCGCAATATCGAAGCAAAATTAAAAATCGTGTATTTTGCATCAGCAAACTAAATAATTAAATGTGGCCCTGGCTATATAATGGTTTCTGTTCGAGCATGTTAATTGCTATAATAATTTTATGTCATGGGAGGTAATAAAATATGAGCACTAGAAAATTTGCATTATTTGGCGGAATTATCATGTTACTGATCGGCGGATTATCATTGTTGCCAATGTTAACCCAACATCCTGATACTTTGCCTGCTTTGAAGGTAACGATAAGCTATGATTTATTTTTGGGTTTCTTTCCAATGAATATTTTTAATAAAATAGCTCTACTTCTATTTGGTGCAGCAGGAATTTTGGCTTCGCGTGCAACATCCTTTTTTGTACCGCTAAGTTATGCACGCATTGTTTTTTTAGTCATGGCTCCGCTGGCGATTTTAGGTTTGATTCCAGCAACATCGACCCTTTTTGGCTACTGGCCGCTGTTCGGTGGTGAAATCGTTGGACATGGTGTTTTTGGATTATTAGGAGCCTATTTTGGCTATGTTGCCCCGGCGAATTTACGGGGAAAAGCGAATTCTATTTAAGGATTGGTTTAGCGCCAGATTAAAAAAGTTTTAAGGCCGGCCTTTTCATGAGGTAGTTCAAAATCAAGCGAAGGCAAAAGGTAATCAAAAGTTAGGTCGTGAAAGCCTAACTTTTTTTGGACATTTCGAATAATTGTCGATATTTCGTCGATGTAAAAAGATTCAGAACCGACCACCAAAAGCAACTGCCCATTTATATCTAGGCATTGTAGCGAGTTTTGTAAAAGTTCTGGCAAATCTTTTTCTATTTTGAACACTTTTTTTTCGCGGCGAAAAAAAGAAGGCGTATCCATAATAATAATATCAAATTTCGTATTTTTAGCAAGGCATTGATCAAGGTAGCTCAAACTATCGCGGCATAAGAAAGTGATCCTTTTGTCTGGAAGGCCATTTTTTTGAATATTTCTTTTGCCCCAAGAAAGAAAATTTTTGCTTTGCTCGACACAAATTACCTGGCTTGCATTTCCACAAGCTGCCGCTATTCCTAAAGTGCAGGTCTGGGCAAAAATATTTAATACGGATTTGCCTTGGCAGTTGGCCACGAGCCATTGCCGGTGCAAACGTTGCTGAGTTGCAAGCCCCGCTGAATCAAGATTAATCTCAAAGTTCAGATTATTTTCTTTCGCGGTAAAGCATTTAGGTGGTGGTAAAGCCTGCGGGTTCGGAAAATAAAATACGCCATTATTTTGTAAATTTTTATTTTCGCCAAGGGTGCGAAATTTTGCGAAAATATCTTTTTGCAATCTTTCAGCAACTGAAGAAAAAATATCTTTTTCAGAATTTGAAACGGTTTCTTTGTACCAATTCAGAACTAAAACTTTTCCGAATTGATCTAAAGTCAGCATCATTTCTTTGCCAGTTTTAATTTGCGCCAAACGTAAACATTCATCGGAGGCCATGACATTGCTAAATAATCTTTGCCGGCGATCGCATTCAAATAATATTTTTGCTAACAGGGGAGCTTGTAAAACAGAAAGGTCCGTGAAATAAGTAGGTGGTCTTGAAGTTATGGTCACCCCATTTGGAAACTTGATCTCACAATTGTGCAACATTAAAAAATCGTAAGCAGCTCCACCGTATTTTTCATCGCCTAAAATTGACAATCCGGCGGCTTTGGCGTGAATGCGGATCTGATGGTTTCGTCCGGTGTGGGGTAAGGCCTCCCAGAGATTATAAACACCGTATTTTTCAAGGTGCTTAAAATCAGTTAAGGCCTCTAGTTCTTTGGCTTTGTGAACAATCTTTTGATCAATCGTGACAGAAGCGTTTGTAGTGTGGCCTTGGGTGATAAACCAATATTTCTTTTTAACAAGGCGGTTGAAAAAGAAATCAGCGTATTTCTTGGCAGATTCGACAGATCTACCGAAAATCATGACGCCTGTGGTTGTTTGATCAAGACGATGGATGATATGCAACTTTTGGCCAAGCTGCTTCTCGAAAATTTCAATCAGACCATCTTGGATAAATTCAGAATGCTCGATTTTAGAATCATTGGTATGGGCATTGATACCATAGGGTTTATCGATGGCTACTATATCGTCGTCTTGATATAACACGGATAATAAATAATCGGGCAGTCTGATAAAATTCATTGATATTACTAGAGTATCGAAAATTAAATAACTTCTGTCAATTTGCGTGTCTTTATAAGCACATGTAATTGTTGCTTTATCTTCAATTTCGCAAAGCGTGTTGCCATTTTAGCCTAAAAAGGGCTTGATTACGATTAAACACCATTCGTAATTTTTCGAATGTAAAACAAATGGAGATCTTCGAATGTTTAACAAAAACAAAATCGTTTTATCATGGTTGTCGATTGTGGCGGCTGTAGCAATTAGTGCCTGTGCTTCGGATGTTAAAAAAGCTGATATTCCAAATACGGCTAATCCTCAGGAAGAAATCGCAAAACTTGATTCAGATATTAATGCTGCGGTTTTAAAAAACGTCGATGTATTAGCACAAAGTGATTTTGATAGTACAGTAAAATGGTTACGCGAAGCAAAATCAGATTTAGCTAGTAAACAAAAGCAAGAAGAGATTCTTGAAGACGTTCGAAAAGGGCGTGGCTTTTTAAATAAAGCTTATTCGGTCGCGGGTAACCGTGAATCGAAAGCCACAACACTTTTTCAAGCGCGCCAAGCGGCTTTAACTGCCGGGGCAGGAACTCAGCCAGAACTTC
>JAYUWH010000167.1:0-26574 GCA_043753645.1 Bdellovibrionales bacterium | reverse complement strand
TTGAAGGTTTTTGGGTCCATCGAGAACTATATATGGAACGATGACTGGAAGTTTGTTCGCAGCATTAGCTATAAACGAAAATAGTATCACCGGTAAGAAAGATAATAGAAACTTCATAAGACTCCTTTAACGTGCTGGTGGTTGGGTAGTAAAGTTTCGGTGAATAAACTAAAATACTTTAGAAAATAATAAAGTGGTTTACTTTGCTTCATTTTGGAGCTTTTGCTTTTGCGTTATGATCATATTGAAATGTTGAAAATAAAACGTGATGGATGAAGGGATTTAACTTAATTATGCGTAACCAGCAATTAAACCAGGTTATTGATAGTAAATTCGCTAACTTAAGTTTTTTATCGAGTTTTTGTAATTGTGCAACCCGAGACATGGGTAACACTTCATACCGGGCACATAGGTTACACTTTCCCAATCAAGGGGGAGTGTTTTTATGCCATGGAAGGAACGAAGTGTTATGGATGAGCGAATGAGGTTTGTAGCCAAGCTTCTAGACGGTGAATCAATGAGTGATATCTGTCGCGAGTTTGGAATTTCAAGAAAAACTGGGTACAAGATTTATAATCGGTACAAAGAATGCGGCATCAAAGCGATGACGGATCGAAGCCGAAGGCCAGTCAGGTATGCAAATCAACTTCCGATGCAGGTTGAAAAATGTATTTTGAATTTAAAAAAAGAGAAACCGCATTGGGGTGCGCCAAAGTTGCGTGAAAGATTAATCAGAAATTATCCTGACATCAGACCACCAGCAATCAGCACGATACACGCAGTCCTTGATCGTCATGGTTTGGTCGTGCCGCGCGGAAGAAAGCGTAATCGTGCTACGGGAACAGCCTTATCACAGAGTACAAAACCGAATGATCTTTGGTGTGCAGATTACAAGGGTCAGTTTTTGCTAGGAAATAAAAAATACTGTTACCCGCTGACAATCACAGATCATCAAAGCCGATATTTACTGGCATGTGAAAGTCTTGAAACTACACAAGAAAAATATGCGATGACAACTTTTGAAAGAGTGTTTAAGGAATTTGGATTACCTACCGCAATCCGCACTGACAATGGCGTTCCGTTTGCCTCACCGAACTCGTTATTTAATCTAAGTAGGATGTCGGTGTGGTGGCTTCGCTTAGGTATTGCGATTGAAAGATCGCAGCCTGGATGTCCGCAGGATAACGGACGACATGAGCGAATGCATTTAACTTTAAAAAAAGAAACTACGAAACCTGCAGGACAAAATTTTTTGCAACAACAAGCAAAGTTCGATACGTTCATTGAAGAATTTAATACTGAGCGTCCGCACGAAGCTTTAGGAATGAAGTTCCCATCAGAAATCCACACCAAGTCAGATAAAGTTTACCGCGGCCTACCGGCCGTCGAATATCCAATGCATGATCGAACAATCGATGTCACAAGTTGCGGAAGAATATGCATCGGAAGAATGAAAATTAATTTAAGCCAGGTCTTTGCCGGTCAAACAGTCGGTCTAAAAGAAACAGAAGATGGTGTTTGGCTGGTTACTTTTATGGACTATGATCTCGGATATTTTGATATTGAAAGCAAAAGACTAGAACCTTTGGCCAATCCTTTTGGTCCAAGGTTGTTACCTATGTCTTCGGAATGATATGTTTACTATGTGTCCGGTATGGACCGAAATAATTTGGAGGTGGCAGAGGGATTCGCACCCCCGTGGACGCTTTTGCAGAGCGCTACCTAACTCCTCGGTCATGCCACCTTGATTGTGGGTTTAAGGTAAAAGACGCTCTGTTTAAAGTCAACTCATGCCCTTTTCTAATAACCTAAATGGCTTAATTACCCACTGTTCGGCTTGGTTATAATCTTGAATGGTGAGTTTTAGGTCGCTTGAAGTTTCAGCACTTCGCTGTAGCGCATAGATTTGCGCCACTTCCGATAAATAGTTCGTCCTTCGGGTTGAAAGATCGGAGTAAATGTTTTTTACATATTCTCCATGGGTCACATCAATTACGATTTTGTTTTTTAGCTTTAGTGCTCTTACTTTATCGATGCGTTTTAAAATTTCATAGCCCGAAATCGCACGGTCGATTTTTAGATGCGTGAACATCATCAAGCCAAAGCGATCGACAAATGGACCTGATAATCTTTCAAGGTTTTTGGTGCAGCGAAGTCGCGAATACCGACACGACAAATTTTCTTTAAGTGGAGTCCATTTTCCGCAAGGACAAAGATTTGTGGTCGCGATCACTTGAAAGTTGCAATCGATTTCGCGGTCCATCGCAGCCCGCACCAATCGGAGCTTGTCGCCTACCATTGGTCCACGCAAGGTTTCAACAATTTCTGTATCGAATTGCAAAAGCTCATCTAAAATAAGTAAGCCATTTTCTGCACGCTCAACTTCACCTTGATAAAGATTGGCTCCCCCACCCAGAAAGGCGGCCGCTGTGATCGATTGATGAGGCATGATCAGCGGCCGCCAGTTATTTTTCCAACGCCCCGTCTCGGCCAAGTCTGGCTCAGGCAGAAAGCTAAGTAATGCTTTTGCCAATGTCGATTTACCGGCACCCGAGTCTCCGGCCAGTAAACCATGCAAGCCAGTCGTAGCACTTAGAAATAAAAATTCAGCTTCTTGTTTTGAATACAATCGGCACAACCCGTCTGTTGGCCGTTTGAAAAAATTAAGATCTAGACTTTCATTTTGAAAGATTTCAAAAGTTTTGATTTCGTGCAACCGATAATAATTATTTCGATTTTCTTTGCTGTAGCCCGTAAGTATTTTTGTGTCTTTTTGCTTATTAAACTGCGTGCTTAGATCCGTGGGTTCATACACCGAACCATCAAGACCTAATTCGCCGTAAATAACCCAGTCCAGATCAATTTTCTCGGCCGGAACCTGTTTTGTTTTAAGCAAAATTCCGATGGCTACGGCCAGTTCTACGCCGCGAGAACTTTTTCTTAAGTGGCTTGGTTTAATATTCACAATCATTTGTTGCGTCAATGGAAATTTGTAGCCCGAGCTTTTTAATGCCGATTTTATCCGGTAAAAACTTTCTTTAATAATACGATCGGGTAAGCCTAAAAAATGAATTTGCGGAATGCCGGGAATGAATTCAATTTCAACTTCAGCGATCTCAAGCCGTTGGCCATTTTGAATCAAGGATTTTAGTTTCATGCATTCAAACAACTGCAAAATTAATTTAAGCTTGTTGGTCCGTTAACAGTTCGTAAGGCTTGTAGCTACTTCGACCGCCGGATTTTTTTAAATACCGTGGTCTTTGATTTTTGAAAGCGGATGATGTTCGTCAATGGCTTTTGCCGCAGTCGTAGTCGTCACGTTGGTGTACACTTGCGTGGTTTGAATGCTGGCGTGCCCAAGTAAAACTTGAATTGAACGTAGATCGGCTCCACCTTCAAGTAAGGCTGTCGCGCAACCATGACGAAATTGGTGGGGATGAATAGGCTCTGCAAAACCGGCCTTGGCTGACCAAGCCGCTAACCAACGCCAGATATCCACACGCGATGGACGATGGCCGCGATCATTTAGTAATAAGGATGGTCCTGCCGAAGCTTTTTCCGCCAAAACCGGATGCGATTTTTTTAAATACAAATCAAGAGCTATGTACAACGCATCAGTCAGCGGAATTAATCTTTCTTTACGGCCTTTGCCTAAAACCTTCACCCAACGCTCGGTCGCAGAAAAATCATTTAAATTTAGTCCCGTTAATTCACTAACACGGCAGCCAAGCCCATATAGAAAAAGTAAGGTTAAGCGATTGCGAATGGTGCGAGCTTCGTCTGTCAGAACTTCACACGCTATAAATAGTTTTTGAAAATCACCAGAGGAGATTGCCTTAGGCAACGAAGCTTTTATTTTTGGAGGTCTAAGTTCGCGCAACTCAGGTGAACTAACTCCGCGAGTTTCACAAAATTTAAGATATGTTCTTACGCTGCTGATCACGCGCGCTTGAGAACGTGTGGAAAGTTTTTCAGCTTTCATGAAATCAAAAAATTCAATCATACGATCGGATTTTTCACGGAATTTTTGGTAAAGATCTAAATCACGGCGGTACGCCATGATGGTATTTATTGATCTGCCGCGAACATGTTGTAAATCATCGAAGAAATCAATCCATAAAGGCATCGTCATGGCATGATTTCAAATGATTTACGTAAAAATAGCAATTAAATATTTTTTAACTTTTATTTTGCAAACTTTTTTACTGAAGACCGAAAGAAATTCCGCCGCCGTACATTGACTGACATGGAACTCCGTTGGCAGACTCAAGAGTGATATTTCCGAAAATTCTTCCGATCGCAGGAACCTCATTCCATAACTGCCACGAAGTGCCGCCTGTTTTAGCGGCCACTTGTCCAATCATTGTGAAAACAACCGCACCGGCGGGGCCATTAGCTTGCAAACGTAAATTAGAAATAAATCCAGAACTATACTGACCGGCAACGATCGTTCCGACCGTGTAAGTTCCAGCAGGCAATTGGCAGTACCCAGAATTTGAACCACCCGAAACTGTTAAAGTGCCTACAGCAGATACCGGACCGTGGTAAATAACAATTGGCGAAGAGCTACTTCCGAACTGATTGTATTGCTGTGGATATTGTTGAGGGTATTGCTGCGGATACTGCGGGTTTGTATAAGGATTTGTCTGAGGTTGCGCCATTCCCTGACCGTTGAATTCCAACCTCATATTAAATGAATTATTCGCAGCCTCTAACATATCAGCAATTAATATTTGTGATCCGAAATTTTGACAACCTACACATTGCGGAATGACAGTTCCCGGTTGCTGAATGGGTGCATGATCAGATTTATTACTTCCGCAAGCAGCTAACGACAAAATCACTGACGCCGCAATAAGTCCTGCTGAGTATTTTAAAGCTGTAATTGTTTTCATAAATTCTCCTTCATTCCCATTTTTAAATTATTGAATATTAAATGCAGCCTTCGTATTTAATCCGGTAAAAGTTCCTAACAATTTGTAGCCAGCATCAACTGTTGGGTTTAATCCGCACTTGGTCTGAACTACATTGGATCTGCAGTCATAAGGCCCGCGGTAAGTAAACCAACATGAGCGGTTTGGTGAGTGCGGAGCCATCGTCGCTGTGGTATTTCCACCAACATAAGGATTACTTTGCACTAAGAAGTTTTTGTAATAAATAGAACCTTTGTACGTCGGAGATAAAGGCTCGCCGTCATTTCCTGCCGTTACTAATTCTGGCGTTAACGTAATGGTAATCGCCCCGTATTCATCTTCAAAAAAAGCCGTGAACACCAATTCACTTTTGCCACCAGCCGTCTTGTTATGAAACCAATAGTTGTAAGTTGCTTCCAAAGCTCCGTTGTCATACATGCCAGGAAATGTTTGATTGTGTCCCATTCCAGCTTTGAAATTACCCGCGTAATTAATTCCGTTGTCGGTGTAAGATAAAGTCACTGTTCCGCCGTAACGACCAGCTTCAGCCTGCGCCAAGTTCACATTAATTTTAAAATTTGTTGGATTATTTAAGGGATGAGTCGCTACATAATCTGTCATTGTTTGCAGACTTAAAGGTTGAAAGTTGGCCGTTGCTCCTGTTGCAAATGATAACGGAGATGTACCGCCGACAAGACCAGTACCAATCGGCGCACTCGGATCGACCACAACTGGAGCCGGTCCCTGAGGCGAAGTTGTAATCGGAGGTGCGGATTGTGTGCTCGTCTTCGAACATCCAGCACCCAGCATAACTACCGCTAGCATGGCTATAATAAGTTTTGTTGTGTTCATAACTAACCTTCCTTTTTAGAGTCCGCGTATTAAAATATTTGGAGCTCTACAAGAATGTTATGCGAAAGCTATGCCCGAATTGATTTTTTGGCTATCTGCTTAAAACCACTTGAAAAAATAGAAGTCTGTTCGATTCTAATACATGTCAGGAATGTCGACAGCGTTAAAAGAGCCGTAAATAGGCTAACAGTGTTCTCAAAATGAGCCATTTGGAACTTAGGGACATTGGCAGCGAACTGGTAGGTAGCAATTAATTGAAGACTAAATCGGAAACTATATTTTTCGTTAATTTCAACGAATTGATCGATAGCACTGCGTCCGGATAGTAATGCTGCAAAATCTGCGTGAAACCCAGCCCCAACTTAGCTTGTGCTAAACTCCCCCACTGGCATAGTCCTGCACCATGGCCAAAACCCTTTCCCACGATTTGGATTTCACCGTCGATGGATTTAATTGTCGTGGGTGAATTTCTTATTACGGTGAAACCAAAAATTTGCCTAAGCTTTTGCACGGAAAATATTTGCTGACTTATTCCTAAGGTTTGGATTTTAGATTTAAAAGCTTCGGCAACAACTGGTATTTCAAAATCATTTTCATTATGAGATAAGCCCAAGCGGCCATTAAAATCATCAGCAGAGATTGCGAAAGTCCAGGTGTTTGATTTTCGCTCGGCACACCACGGGTCCGTCGCCGTTCCCGAATCTATAGCGTCCGGCCAAACCTTCGATGCAGGCACTGTTTGGCCACCGCAATCGGCGTGGTAATAGGCTTTTAAAACTTTATTATTTTTATCTTTTAATATAATTTCAGCTGTTTGAAAAACGGCAAGCCTTGCTTTTTCCGAAGAACTGACTTCAAACACCTGATCCATTTGGTCTGAATCAAGATGGAAGGTTTTATTTTTTCTTTCGCTGATTCGTGCCAGGGCAAAGGATCTTGCAACCACGGCTTGGGCTTTCAGAGCCTCTAGCGGCCAAGACAATGGCATTTCCTTAGAAATGACACCAGCTAAATAACTATTTATATCAAACAACCCAATGATATCAAATTTGCCATTAGCATTTTCGATGATAAAATTTTTCTCAGCCAATTGCTTTTTCTGAAAAAATAATTTTTGTCCTTCCAGCGACCAAACATGTGAAAAAATCTTTTTAATTTTAGCCCCTTGAATACCAGGAAAAATAGTTATTTCTTTGATCAAGCGCACACGAATAGTTGAAAAAGAATTCGTATTAACAAGATTTGTTGCCCAGCCCGCTGGATGAAATAATAAAACAGCGACAACAAACCAAACATTAATTTTCATGGGCTTATCATCTCTAGCGTTAGCAACTAAGACTAGGAAGACTTTGCCCAGCTATGCTGAAGTCCAGGTTATTTGCATTGAAAAGTAAGTATCAAAGTCTAGGTTTTTATTTTTTTTAAAACGCTTTGCATGGACGTCCAAGCTACTTTTTTTAAATTAGGTTCAGCCAACAGTCGTCGGGGTGAATACGTGGTCGTGCAGTTAGGTGAATCTGTAGTCTGAGGAACTTGATCTGCTAATAGCAATTGGTAGTTCGCTTTCAGATTGTCATCGTGCGAATTAATGATTTGATACTTTGAAGTGTCTAACTTTAACGCCTCAATCATTTTATGCAGCAGCTCTGACTCTGCAGGCGTATATGATTCTAAATTCTCAACTAAAATAAGTAACTCGGTAGTAACAGCAGTAGGCTCCGTGGCCGGCAAGAAAACATTTTTAATGCCCAGCACGTCTTGGACGTACAGGAAGTAGTTTTTAAAAGAACTATTTTTCATTGGCTAATTGTAGCTTAAAAGCTTAAAAGTTTTCTATCTTTTTTATTTTATTATCTGTCGGCGCTTGTCCCATGTTAAGGCCTGACTTTTTTGCTTTAAGTTGGACGACATTTGTTGGCTTTACGCCAAGTCGAACATCAGCTTTCAGTGCTGCAGATTTAGCAGTTGCCGTGACAGCAGCTGAAACGCTTGATGCAGCAGCAGGATTGTTAACCTTCAGTTTTGACTCAGCTCTTGCGCCCGACGCCTTAGTAGGGCTTTTAGTACTTACTTTATGTAAAACCTTAACTACAGTTTGTTTTGCATTTTGAATTTTAGCGTTTTGAATTTTAGCTTTTGGACTCAACTCAACAGTTTCTGAAAATCCGTTAGCTCCGAAGATGAATTCTTGCATGTTAAAAACAACGCTCAGCATTTTTCCCGATTCTTCCTGCGCCGCTGTTGCAGCCAGGGAAACACTTTCAGCAGCTGTTGCATTATCCTGTGAGGCTGAATCAAGTTGAATCATAGCTTGATTAATTTGCTTTAATCCTGAAGTCTGCTCTTGACTGGCGGTCGCTATCTGACCACTTAGTTCAGTCACATTCTTAACTTGCATAACTATTTGTTTTAACGATTCGTTGCACTGGCCAGCAAGCAAACTACCGCGGTCAACTTTACTTAAATTTTCTTTGATCATATCGCTAATTTCTTTTGCGGATGTCGAACTTCTTAAGGCTAACGAACGTACCGCATCAGCCACAACCGCGAAGCCTTTACCTTGTTCGCCCGCACGCGCAGCTTCGACCGCAGCATTTAATGCCAACAAATTTGTCTGAAAAGAAATATCATCGATGACGTTGACGATGTCTTCCATCTTTTTCGAATCGGATTTGATTTCGTTCATGGCGCTATTTAAAGAGCGGATATTTAATTCTCCAGCTTCTGCAACTTTTGCAGTTGATTCTGAAACTGAGAATACTTTCGAAGAATTTTCAGTATTTAAACTGATCATGCTGGAAAGCTCTTCAAGCGAAGCCACCGTTTCTTCTAACGAACTTGCGGTTTCTGTGGCATTTGAAGATAGTTGCACATTTGAAGACGAAAGCTTCTGCGCTGAATGCTTTACCTGATTTGCAGATTCATGCAAACCCCGAAAGAAACTTTTAAAATCATTTCCTATTTTTCGAACCATAAATAGCCCGAAACTGCCAAATGTTGCCAAACATAGGAACAGCATACACAGCATATAGAAAGGGGCTTTATCACTGTTAAAAAATGCATTTGTGGTATCTTTATCTATACTTGCTGCCATAATCGTGACTTTATCGTCAAAAGACTTAAATGTTTTTTCAAAATTCGAAAAACTTGCACGGCCATCAGCTGCCGTTTTTTCGTCTAAAAGCTTGGCAATTAAGTCATTAGATTCTGTGCCGAGCTGGTTAAGCCCAGCTAAGACATCCGCGACATGACCTTTCGTTGCCGAAGCAAAAGAAAAAGAATTTAAATTTTCGATATATTTTTTAAATTCACCAAGGTTCGATCTATTAACCTGGCCCAGTGCTGCTAATCCCGAAGTATTATTCTCGGCTTTGTAAACCATAGCTGTCAAAACATTGGCATGTACATTTAGAAGCGCTTTATGGGCTTGAGTAACTGCGGTTGCAGACGCTGATTTTTTCAAAAATGAACTGGCAATAAAATAACCAAAGCAGCCTGTCGCGATAAGCATCAAAGATGCAAAGCCAATAGTAATAATCAGCTGTTTTGTTAGATTCGATTTTTTCATAAGACCTCTTACTTAAACTTTAAAATGAGATTATCTTTAAGCTGCAACTTTTTCGGCATCAATAGCAGCAACAGAATGATAAATTTTGTCAACATTAATTATAAAGACAATTTTATCATTTAATTTGAATACATTTTCAATGTACCCTTCTTTTTGCAAACTTGAAGTCAAAGTGTTGTCTTGATCAAACTTTACAGCTGAACAATCGACAACATCGTATACCGCATCGACCAAACAAGCAATTTGACCTTTAGAAGTATTAATAAAGATAAAACATTGTTCTTTAGTTTTTTTATCGTGATCTTGATTAAATAATATTCGTAGGTCCACGACTGGAATAATTTGTCCCCTTAAGTTCATCATTCCAAGCAGATGCTTTTCTGATAATGGCACAGAAGTGATTTTTGGTGACTGATCTATTCCTGTCACGCAATGCACATCGACGCAAAAACTTTCGGGACCCACTTTAAAGGTAAGTATTTGATTCATAAAATCTCCATTTCATTCCACTTCATAGTTCGGCTAGCCGGCGTCAAAACTATAGGACGAATGAAAATAAAATTTGTTTATGATCAAGGTCCGGTCCTGTTGCTAAATGAGATGCCTGCACACCACTGTAGGCTGTCAGTTCTCTCTAGACCAAGAGCACGCCGCTAAAAAAATTATTTAGTTATTTTCAGGACTTAACTATATTTTTGCAGATACCGAAACAAAGCTTATGTCAGACGATCAATTTTATAAAGAATTACAGGGCGATTTTTACAAAGAATCATTAGATTTAATCGAAAGATTTGAATCCGTACTCCTTAATAATGAAACTCTTAGTAATGACAACACCAACGAACTATTTCGCATAGCTCATACAATCAAAGGTGGCTCGGCCGCCGTGGGCCTCACCGAGATTTCTTCCTACACTCACAAAGTCGAAGATTTTCTATCGCAGTACAAAAATAGAAGTGAATCCTTCAGTAAAGAAATAGTTTCGCTTTTTCTAGAATTCAGTGACTTACTTCGTGTTGAATTTATAGCTCAGCTTTCTGGAATGGAATCTAAATGGGATCCATCGGCTCATTTAGAAAAACTAAGAAATTTTAGCGAAGATAGCATTGAAGGAGTTGCTGAAGTACCACCCGAGATTTTATCCGGTGAAGAAATTCAGCAAATGATTAAAGATCGTAATTTAAAGGAGTCCCTAGCCGCCGTCAGAAATGACGAAAGTTCGAACAGTTCGCTTGCGTCAAATGTTTCTAGTGGCAAATCAAAAAAATTAAATCTTCAGGTCAAAGTCGATAATGAACGTTTAGATTTGATTTTTAATACCATCGGTGAAGTTGTGGTCGTCAAAAACCAAATGAAAGAACATCTTTTAAAAAATTTAAATGATCCTGCTTCTATTGCCTTGTCCGAAAGTCTAGATTTTATAATTAAAGATCTTTACGATAAGGCCTTGGGATTAAGACTCACATCTATCCAGCCACTGCTTCAGCGTTTACAAAGAACTTTACGTGATCTGTCTTTGCAATTAAATAAAAATGTACAAATTTCAATTTTCGGTGAAGACACTGAAATTGACCGTACTTTGTTCGACGCCTTGGGCGAACCGTTAATTCACATTATACGAAACGCAATCGATCACGGAATCGAAACTGCAGACGAGCGAATAACAAAAAATAAAACTGATAAAGCACATATTCAGATAAAAGCGTATTATGTATCAGGCCAAGTTGTGATTGAGATCAAAGATAACGGCCGTGGTATTGATGCGGAAAAAGTATTTGTTAAATGTAAAATGAAAGAACTTATACCGGAAACTGCAAAATTTTCAGATTATACGGAAGAGCAAATTCAAAATTTTATCCTAATGCCGGGTTTTTCAACTGCGGACACTATTAGTGATATCTCTGGCCGCGGAGTAGGTCTTGACGTGGTTAAAACAACGGTCGAGAAAATGATGGGAAAACTTGTCATTAAAAGTAAAAAAGAAGAAGGCACAACCTTCATGCTGTATTTGCCAATGACAACTTCACTTATTGACGGAATTGTTTTTGAAGTCAGCAAATCGAAATATATTGTTCCAATTTCAAATATTAAATCTATAATCCAAATTACCAAAGAAAATTTGACATTTTCACCAAGTGGCGAAACGTATTTGAATCATTTGCAAAAGCCAGTTCCCGTCATCAATCTAAATACATTTTTAGTGGCCGAGCCGCAAAATATTGTCAAAGACAATTACGTTGTAGTTATCTCAGAAATAAATAGCGTACAGACAGCCTTTCTTTTTGACGAAGTGTTAAATCAAGCCCAAGCTGTGGTTAAACCTTTATGCGATGTGCAGAAGCGGCAAGAGTACATTGGCGCTGCCGTGCTCGGTGATGGCTTTACGTATCTAATCTTAGATTTAACCAGCATTCAGCTAAGTTATAAACCAGCAAATAACCTGCCTGAATTCAATCAAGCATCTAGGAAAGAAATTGCGGCATGAGCAGCGTTTTGAAACTGAGTTACGACGTTGAAGAAGTATCTAAAAAGCAATTCGATTTCTTTGTAAATCTTATTTTCTCGTATACCGGCATCCATTTAGCCGAAAATGACAAGAACTATTCGCTTTTAAATAATCGCTTACGTAAAGTCTTAAGATCACATGGTTTAACCACCTATGATGAGCTTATGCAAGCGCTAGTAAACCAACCTTTACCAGCATTAAAAGAAGATTTCATCAACTGCTTAACAACAAACAAAACTCACTTTTACCGTGAAAAAGAACATTTTAATCGTCTTGGTGATCTAATAAAGGATCGCTTCAATTCAACGACCAGTCCCCTATATATGTGGTCTTCTGCCTGCAGTACTGGCCAAGAACCTTATACTTTATCTATGTATTTGTACGAAACGTTCAAGCCAGAAAATTTTGACCGATTTAAAATCTTAGCTACTGACATCGATACAGAAGTATTAAAGATCGCAACCGAAGGCTTTTACCAGGATAGTCAATTAGATGGTTTGTCACCCCAGGAAATAAATAATTACTTTGATAGTGTTGCTGGATTAAATCAATTAAAAGATCACATCAAGAATAAAGTG
Organism: Bdellovibrionales bacterium; assembly: GCA_043753645.1. Classification (GTDB taxonomy): domain Bacteria; phylum Bdellovibrionota; class Bdellovibrionia; order Bdellovibrionales; family Bdellovibrionaceae; genus Pseudobdellovibrio. Next base: position 14,157 of record JAYUWH010000167.1, on the reverse strand, counting down.
CACTTTTCTCAGCTTAATCTTTTCCAGCCACCCTACGCCATTAACAAAAAATTTGACGTTATTTTTTGCCGCAATGTTTTAATTTACTTCAAACCTGATGACCGTCTTAAAGTCTGCACGCAGCTGCTTAGCTTTTTAAATGTGGGTGGATTTTTAATTTTGGGATTGTCCGAGGCTGGCAGCGTACAACTTCCTAATATTGAAAGTCTTGGGAATTCAACCTACCGGAAAATTAAATAATGAAAAATTCAAAAATCAAAATTTTAATCGTCGATGATTCAATCACGATTCAAAAGTTACTAAGTAATTTCTTAGGAAAGCAACCCGATTTTGAAATTGTTGGCATATGTTCAGATCCCTTTGAAGCCAGCGAATTTATCACAGACAATAAAGTTGATTGCATGATCCTAGATTTAGAACTTCCCAAAATGGATGGTGTTACATTTTTAAAAAAAATTGTAGCGGGAACTTCGATCCAGACTATCATTTTGTCAGGTCTCATTAAATCTGATCCCACATTACGTGCGAAGTTAATGTCTATTGGGGCTTTAGATGCTTTTGCAAAACCCGAGGGCAACTCTGTTAATTTCTTTAATATCTTAAATAATGCCGTTCGAATTTCTTTTACAAAAAATGTGATTGAAGTTAATCATCGACTTAATAATTCTAGACGTCTTGATGAGATTTTATTAGTTGCTTCATCCACTGGTGGCACAGATGGTGTTCGAAAAATAATCCAATGTTTGGGCCCTAATCCTCCTACCGTTATCATCATCCAGCACATGGCCGCTTTATTTACTAAAAAGTTTGCAGCCTCTTTAAATTTAGTTGCTCAGTATGATGTTGAAGAAATCAATGATCATTCAGTTATAGTACCCCATAAAGCGTACATTGCGCCTGGTAATTTCCACGTGAATGTTTTAAAAAAACCAGACAATACTTACTGGTTTGAACTCAATCAAGATCAACATATCCATGCAGTGCGCCCTGCCGCCGATTACACATTTTTAAATTTTCCCAAGCAATTAATGAAAAAAACTACCGTCGTTGTACTTTCAGGAATGGGTCGTGATGGAGCCCTAGGCTTAGCACATCTTAAAAAAGGTGGTGCAAAAACAATTGCTGAAAGTGAAAAGTCAGCCGTAGTCTTCGGTATGCCGAAAGCTGCCATTGAAACCGGTGGCGTCGACCTAGTACTAACAGTCGATGAAATCTGTGATTATTTAGTTGGTCGCTTTGTTGACAAAAAAACAAACGCCTCATAACCAAATTTATTTATTCAACTATTTCAATTGAAGGATCTCGGGCCACGTTCCCTTTTTCGTCGTCAGTTTCATTTAACTGCAATAAAATTCGCTCTGCCAATACGCGGTTAAAACTTTTAACTGCGACAATATCCTCGACGGTGGCATTTTTTATTTCATCTAAAGATTTAAATTTTTGCAAAAGTAATTTCTTTCTTTTTTCGCCCATACCTACGATGTAATCCAGTTCACTTTCTAACGACACTTTATCACGCCGCTCGCGGTGAAAGGTGATGGCAAACCGGTGGGCTTCATCCCGAAGGCCGACCAAAATTTGATACGCTTCAGAATTTGTTTTGAAAATGACCGGATTTGCCCGCCCGGGCAAATAAAACCTTTCTTCACTGGATTCTACATTTTTCGCTTTAAAATTAGATTCAGTCCGGGCTTTCGCAAGACCTACCACTGGAATATGGGTTTTATTTAAATCTGCCAACATGCGCACCGCTTGCGACAACTGCCCCTTGCCGCCATCGACGACAATCAATTCTGGCTCTTCGTATTCATCGTGACCAAAGCGCCGCTTAAGGACTTCATACATCGAAGCAAAGTCATCAATTCCAGCAACGGTTTTTATTTTATAACGGCGGTAATGTTCTTTAGCCGGAACTCCATCTTCAAAGACCACTTGGCTTGCCACTGTCTCAGAACCTTGAAAATGAGATATATCAAAGCATTCAATCCGATTCGGTTTTTTTGGTAAACTTAATTTATCCATGATCTCTTGCAGACCCTGTTTTTTCACTTCGTCTTTTGAAACTTGTTTTTCAAAATGAGACTTCGCATTGGTTGAAGCCATTTCAACTAAGGCATGACCGCGCTCATCTGTTGCAAAACGCACGCTGATTTCGCGCTCGGTCCGCGCTTTTAAAACATCTTGTAAAAGCCGGTGGATATCACCACCCAAATCCACGCTTAATAAAACTTCATCTGGTATAAAATTATCTTCGTAATATTGATTTAAAATAGATGCCAGCCACTCGCGAGGATCTTCTTCGGGGCTATTAGGATTAAGGCCATTAATATAATGTGACCGATTTCCAATGACTCTACCTGCGCGAATATGAATGGTCTCGACCAGCACTCCACGCTCGTCGCCGAAGAAGCTGACTGCATCTTGATCTTTATCAGAAGTATCATTTATGATTGTTTGTTTTTCAATGATATTTCGAATGGCATACATAGAGTCGCGCATTTTAGCTGCGACTTCAAATTTTTCTTCGCTTGCTGATATGTACATTTTCTTTTCTAAATCTTTAATTAATTTTTTACTGCGGCCTTTTAAAAAATCCTTAGCACCCTCAACATCATCTCGGTAGTCGGCCTTTGAAATTAATTGAACACAGGGTGCAGTGCAACGACCTATCTGATGAGTCATACAGGGCCTAGTGCGACTTCTAAATATGTGATCGTTGCAATCGCGAATTTTAAATAGCCGATTTAAAAAGCGTATAGTTCCAAATACCGCTCCACCTGAGGTGTAAGGCCCGAAATAAAGACTACCATCCTTTTTTACTTTTCTAGCCAGATACAATCTTGGATAATCGTTTTGCCAACTCAGCTGAATATAGGGATAGGACTTATCATCTTTAAGTCGAATATTGTACTTAGGTCGGTGCTTTTTAATTAGTGAAGCCTCAAGTAAAAAGGCTTCCACTTCAGTTTTTGTTAATAAGTATTCGACTTCATGTATATTAAAAACCAAAGCTTTTGTTTTTGCCGTATGGTCTTTAGATTCAGTGAAATAACTTTTAACCCGGTTTCTTAAGTTCTTGGCCTTGCCGACATAAATAATCTTATCTAAATGATTTTTCATCAAATAGACGCCGCTTTGGATGGGAAATTCTTTTACTTTTTCTTTTAGAGATTGAAATTTTTCAGACATTATCTAGCGATTTACCTTCGCGAATTTGCAATTCTAAGATTTGTAAGCGCTTTATATCATCACGTAAAGCAGCAGCAGATTCAAATTCAAGTTCTGCTGATAACTTTTTCATTTTGGCTTGTAATTTTATAATTTCATCCTGAATTTTATTTGGTTTTTCAGCAAACTTCTTCAATTGCTCGGAAGTTTTATCTTTAACGCCTTGAATGTCGTAAACACTCAGAGAACCATCAAACATATTACCGACACCTTCGCGAATTTTCTTTTTAATCGTGGTCGGAGTAATATTATGCTTAATATTATACTCTTGCTGAATTTTACGTCGGCGATCTGTTTCATCTATCGCCTTTTCCATCGACTGCGTAATGCGGTCCGCGTACAGAATAACTCGGCCTTCAACATTTCGTGCTGCACGGCCAATGGTTTGAATCAAAGACCGTTCGGAACGTAAAAAACCTTCTTTATCGGCATCCGTGATCCCAACAAGACTGACTTCAGGAATATCAAGTCCTTCTCGTAGTAAATTGATTCCAATCAAAACATCGAAAACGCCAAGGCGCAGATCGCGAATGATTTCAGTGCGCTCGATGGTTTTAATATCACTATGTAAATATTTAACTTTAATACCTATCGATTCATAATACTCGGCTAAATCTTCCGCGGATCGTTTCGTTAATGTGGTAATAAGCACCCGTTCGTTTTTCTTCACACGCACGTGTATTTCATTTAATAAATCGTCGACTTGATTTTTAACTGGTCGAACCTCAACTTCGGGATCAACTAAACCTGTCGGCCGAATAATTTGCTCAACGATCAAGCCTTCCGATTTTTCTAGTTCATAGACAGCCGGCGTGGCTGAAACGTACACTACCTTATCTATCATTCCTTCAAACTCTTGAAAATTAAGGGGCCGATTATCCAAAGCTGATGGAAGCCTAAAACCATGCTCGACCAAAGTTGATTTTCGTGATCGATCCCCGCGATACATGCCCCCAATTTGCGACACTGTAATGTGGGATTCATCTATGAAAGTTAAAAATTCTTTTGGAAAATATTCAAGAAGTGTCGGCGGAGGCTCACCTGGAGCTCTACCGGTAAGATGTCTAGAATAATTTTCGATACCTTGGCAAAATCCGATCTGCTCCATCATTTCGATGTCGTAATAAGTACGTTGCTCTAAGCGCTGAGCCTCAAGAAATTTTAGTTGGCTATTAAGTTCTTGTAAACGCACTAATAATTCTGCTTGAATTGATTTTATTGCGTGTTTGATATTATCGTCGCCGGTGGCGTAATGCGATCCCGGATAAATTCCAACCTGATCGATCTCTTCTAAAATACGCGCGGTCAGCGGATCGATCCACGCAATCTTTTCAACGAAATCGCCAAAGAATTCAATCCTGAGTGCGCGTTCTTCTTCATATGGTGGAAAAACTTCAACGACGTCTCCTCGCACGCGAATTGTTCCACGTGAAAAATCGACGTTATTGCGATTGTACTGAATGCGTATCAGCTCTTTTAAAAAATCATCCCGTTTTAGTTTTGCACCGCTAAGCAGTTGAATCATCATGCCTTCGTAGGCTTCAGGCGACCCCAGACCGTAAATGCACGACACGGACGAGACTATAATAACATCACGTCGATCAAATAAAGACCTTGTGGCCGAGTGCCGCATACGATCGATTTGCTCGTTGATAGCCGAATCTTTTTCAATAAATGTGTCTGAAGATGGGATATAGGCTTCGGGTTGATAATAATCATAATACGAGACAAAATATTCGACCGCATTTTTGGGGAATAGTTCTTTCATCTCGGAGTACAACTGCGCAGCTAAGGTTTTATTTGGAGCAAGGATTATCGCTGGCAAATTCATGTGCTCGATCACATGCGCGATAGAAAAGGTTTTTCCACTACCCGTTACACCAAGTAAGGTTTGATGCTTAAGTCCTTTTTCGAAGTTTTCAATCATGGTTTTAATCGCAGCTGGTTGATCACCTGCAGGCTTAAACTCCGAGATTAACTGAAAATTTTTTTTAAAAGACTTCTTCGCCAAAAATTATTCCTTTACGCATCAAGATTAAGTTTATTTTACAACTTCCCAGAAGCTTCCTTCTGGCAAATCACTAACTGCAATATTCATTTCCGTCAGCTGCTTTCGAATTTCATCAGATGCGGCAAAATCTTTCGCCACACGTGCAACAGAACGCTTTTGCACCAACTCAGAAATGGCTTCGCGTTTTAAGCCGGCTTTTTTCAATAGCTGATCATCCAACGACATCAGAAATTCAGATGCTGGCTGCTGAAATAAGCTTAACATATTTCCAAATTTTTTAATAAAACTTATGAACTGCTGGCACTGACTTTGTGTTGTAACAGAAATTTTCATACCGCGTTTATTTTTTGTATTAAATCCACGAACTAAGTCAAAAAGCACGGCAAATGCGGCTGGCGTACCAAAGTCATCATTTATCGTCGCTTCAATTTTTTCCCAGGCTTCGTTTAATTCTTTTCCGTACTGCAAATCATCGATAAAATTAGCTTTGTTAGTTGCAACGGTGCAGGCTGCAATAATATTTTCAGCCATGGCAATGGAAGAATAAATTCGCGCCAAGGCGGCAATCGCACGTTCGGTAGCTTCATCGCCGAATTCAACTGTACTTCGATAATGCACTGAAAGCATCATCCATTTGTAAATTTCTGGGTGCTGAGCCGATAAAAAATCGCGTAATGAAATAATATTTCCAACAGATTTTGACATCTTAGCACCTGAAAAATTAATCATGTTCCAATGCATCCAGTACTTAACAAAATGATCGTTCGAACATCCCTCGCTTTGGGCGATTTCATTTTCATGGTGCGGAAACATCAAATCAAGCCCACCACCATGAATATCAATGCCCTCGGCAAACAAGGATTTTATCATCGCCGAGCACTCTATATGCCACCCCGGTCGGCCAGCTCCCCACGGTGAAGGCCACGTGTTGGCTTCGTCAGGCTTAGCCGCTTTCCATAATGCAAAATCCAGCGAGCTTTTTTTCTTTTCATCGACCTCAATACGTACGCCCGATTGCAATTCATCAGGCTTTCGGCCTGATAACTTACCGTAGTCAGGAAAATCAGCGATAGAAAAATTAACATCACTGCCGCCAGACGCTGTCTTAGCGGTGTAAGCTTTTTGTTTTTCTATTAACAAAGAAATCATTTTTATAATATCAGGCATGTGCTCAGTCACTTTGGGATTGGCATCATGTTTTCGTAAACCCAATGAATCGAAATCCTTTTTATATTCTTTAATAAAAAATTCGGATATTTCAGAGGCTGATTTTTTTTCAGCTATTGCCCGATTGATTATTTTATCTTCAACATCAGTAAAATTCAGCGCGTAATTCACTTTATAGCCTAAGTGTTCAAGCCAGTTCCTAACCAGATTGAAGAAGACCGGACCGCGAAAATTTCCAACGTGCAAGTAATCGTACACGGTAGGACCACACACATAAATTGAAACTTCATTCGCTTTTAACGGCTTAAATTCTTCTAAATTTTTACCCATTGTATTATATATTTTTAGCATTGTGCTAGCACCTTTTCTGCTCGTGCAACAATTGATTTTTTATTCATCAACGGAACTAATATTTTCAATTCTGTACCTTGTGGCTTTCCTATTAAGGCGATTCGAATCGGAAAAAAAAGATTTTTCCCCTTTTGGCCTGTCTTATTTTTGACTTCATCTTGAATCGTTAAAAATTCAGCCTCGGTCAACAACTCCCTCGGATGCGCTGTAACTAAATCCTTCCACGCTATTAACACGGCCTTGGTGGTTTCCCACTTTAGGGCCTCCGCACTTTCTGGAAAAATTTCGTATTTATTATCATCTAACGGAGTGTAAAAAGAGACCGCATCCGAAAGGATTTCTAAATACGACTTAAATGTTTCAATGGACTGCAACTGCCAGCTTAAATCTTTAGGTAACTGCAACTGAGCTTCCTGCAAATAAGGTACGATTTGCTGCCATAGCTCGTCGTTCGGTAGTGCCCGCATATGCTGAGCATTCATCCATTTCAATTTTACCCGGTCAAAAATAGCGCCGGATGGATTTAATCTTTCGATCGTAAATGTTGACGTCATGTCTTCCATCGAAAGAATTTCTTTTCCCATGGGATGTGACCACCCCAGCATCGCCATAAAATTATTCATAGCTGCCGGTAAGTAGCCATCGATCCTAAACTGGTCGCACGACACAGCACCTTTACGTTTGGATAATTTTTGCCGGTCATCATCAAGCACCAAAGACATGTGTCCAAACTGCGGTACCGGCCATGCCATCGCTTCGTAGATCATAAGTTGACGTAAAGTATTTGGCAGATGCTCTTCCGCGCGTAGCACATGAGAAATCCGCATCATGTTATCATCAATCACACAGCAGAAATTATAAACCGGCATGCCATCCGATCGAAGTAATACAAAATCTCCGACCATATCTGACGGAAAGGTTACATCGCCGCGAATTAAATCTTTAAGAATATAATCTTTGCGAAGTTCCCGCGTTTTAAAACGCACGACCGCTTTTTCACCGGCACTTATTTTTTTTAAAGCCTCATTCGGATCCATTGATTCGTATGGCGATTGCACATGCGTAAATGAACCCGCAGCCTTTAGCTTTTCACGCTCGGCCTCTAACTGTTCATCGGTCATAAAACAATAGTATGCTTTTCCAGAAGCCAGCAACTGGCCTGCAAATTTTTTGTATATATCTAAGCGTTGACTTTGTTTGTACGGCCCGCAATCACCCATGTCAGCAAGTGTATCCGGGTGTGGACCTTCATCCCATTTTAGTCCAAGCCAGTGTAAATCTTGAATCATCATCTTCAAAGACTCTTCGGTTGACCGCGCTTGATCCGTGTCTTCGATGCGTAAAATAAATTTGCCGTTGTTATGTTTAGCAAAAAGATAGTTAAATAAAGCTGATCTAGCCCCACCTACATGCAAGTAGCCTGTAGGCGACGGAGCAAAGCGCACTCGCACTTCGCTAAAGCCAGGTGATAGAATAGAATATGACATGAAAATATCCTTGCCGTTAAAGCGGATATTTTCACTTTTTAAAGTCTAAATGTAAATTCTTTTGCGCTCGGGTTATTATTGAACGCCAAATATGGCTTTGATCTCAGAATCTGAATTAACAACATTGTTTACATCTGGAGCCAAATTAAGCTCTTTAAGAAGTAAGTTTTTTGCCGTATCTAACATTTTCTTTTCGCCAAAACTAAGCTCTTTGTCGACCTTTAGAACATAAAGATCCCGCAGAACCTCAGCGATTTCAAAAACTGAACCCGTCTTAATTTTTTCCATGTAATCGCGGTAACGGCGGTTCCATGTTTGAGTATCAATTTTTACGTTTTTATCTTTTAATATTCCGACAACTTTTAAGGCTTCTTCTCTAGAAATTAACGGCCGCAGTCCAACAGATTTAATGTTAGCCGCCGGAATCATGATCTTCATGCCCGTTTCAATAATCAAAACAGAATAAAACTCATGCTTAGTGCCTAAGATTTCCTTATGCTCAATCGAACTAATTTTTCCAACACCATGCCCTGGATAAACCGCATGATCACCGACTTTGAATTGCACCATCTTAAGCCCACCTTTTGGTAGATTTTTAAACCACCCAAGTTATAACACTCATGACACTGGTCATCAAATTTAAAACGCTTTAAAATATCTCCGTTGTAAAAGGTACATCTATGACTAAAAGAAGACCTACTGAAGTAAATGATAATTATTCAGTAGGTTATTGAAATAACTAGCTTTTATTGAACTGAAGCCACAATCGCAAAAGGCTGTTTTCCGTTTAGACCCATTGGTACATTTGTACCTTTCACACGAACTATGACGTCACCGGCACTGACTTCTGATTGAATAAAAGCGTGATTATTAATTTGGTCGTCCAAAGCTATGACCTTTCCGTCAGGTAAAACGACTTCTAAGGCTAAGTCATTTACTAAAGCTTTACCCGCATTCGGCGAACCGGCTGCGTCTGTCCAAACTAAATTAACCATCAAGTGACCCGCTTTTGAAACCTTCAATGCTGCAGTTTCTGTAGCTCCGGTAGCTACGCCAGCTTTCGAATCAACCAGAAGTAAATTCTCTGATTTTCCTAAATTCACAACTTGCTGAATATTAACTAAGCCGTAACCTTCGTCGCTGTTAGGTCGTAACGTCAAAATCTCTTGTCCTGAAGCTGCGCCGCCTTGGCCATACTGCCCGGGAAACATTTCTGTCGCCGTATGCAAAAGGTACGCTTTTAGTAATGCAGCCGTTGGTTTTTCTTGATGTAATTTTTCAATTAAATACTGGCGAGTTACAGCTGCAGCACCTGCAGTTAGTGGAGTTGCCATCGACGTACCACCAGACCACACGTAGTCTTTGTTGTACTCTCCCCACAATGGCTCTGCTGTTGGCTGCTGAGACCTAACCGATAAAATATTTGTGCCCGGAGCCATGATATCAGGTTTTGTTCGCCCATCACTTGTAGGACCGCGCGAACTGAACATCGCAATACCGTGCGTATTATCAGACATTGTTGACTCTGTAATCGGGGCTGCAGGCCAATGTTCTTTAGCTGTTTTTAATTCGCCCACTTTTTTCTGAATACCACCGACTGCTAATAAATTTTCACTGGCCCCAACGGTTAAAGCATTTTTCGCTGTCGCTGGAATTCCTAATGAGTTCGAATCGATGCGGCCATCTTTATCCATGTCCACGCCACTGTTTCCCGCGGCGAAAACAATTAGCAAATCTTGTTTTTCGAACATGATCTGATCAACTAACGAGGCCATCTTTTCATATTCTCCCGGAGTGGCAGCTCCACCCCAAGAATTTGTGTGAATGCGTGCGCCATCTGTGTAGGCTTGGTAAAACATTTTTCCTAAATCTGTTGGCACTGATAAATTATTTAACATCGGTGACCACATACCTTGGGCTACAATTTTAGCGCCGTAAGCTCCACCAGTAATTTTGCCGTTAGAAACGACTCCGCGACCTAGCACTGATCCTGCGACATGTGTTCCATGGCCCATTGGGTCTGCCCATGTTTTTCCAAACATACCAACGGCATATCCAGAAACAACAGCGCCCATAAAATCAGAGTGAATAGCCGTAGCATCGCCTGAATCCAAACCTGTATCGGCCATGCCAACAATTTGATTTTTTCCGGTAATTCCTTCGGCCCATGCAGCGTCAAAATTCATGACTTTAGTTCCACTTTCAAATCCTGTGATATCCGAATAATCAGTCACAGCACTTGGCTGCGGATCACCGATATCTGATGGTGATAATGCCAAGTGCAAAGGCTGCACTTGTACGAAGGGCTGAATGTGCTCGACACCCGCAATCGAAGCGATCGTATTTAGATGCGCACGGGCCGCGGTAATAACTAACGATGTGCCTGTTGTTTTCTGCACTAAGATTTCAGGTGAAATGGTCGAAATCTTTTGCGCAATCGATTGCAATTCACGCGCTTCAAAAAGACTTACGATAAAAGTTTCTATACTTGCCGCGCGAACAGAATTTAACGTCCCAAAGGATTGAGACACTTTCATGCTAGGATTAAAAGTCACGATGGCTTGGATTTCAGATTTTAAGCTCAATTCAGTCACGGCGGCTGCTGCGCCACGCACGATCAAAGCATCTTCTGGGATGTAGGAATAAATTTTAAAACCTGCGGCACGTAAACTTTTTTTATTGGCTTCAGTGATGTGATTTTTAAATTGCACGATCCATTCTGTGTTTTCAGAGTTAATATGCGACGCCGATATATTTGCAGTTCGAATAACTTGCGAGCGCAGGCGGATTTCCGTTCCGGCTTGAGCTTGGATTGCTAACACAGTGATAGCAAGGGTAAAAAAACTCTTCATTATTCCTCCTTGGGAATGAAAATTTGACGAACACAAAAAGTCCACCACGGGTTTTTTTCCGTGGGAAGCATTTATAAATTTCGTAAGCCAAATAACGCTTGTCGCCGTCCAACGAAGACTGCTAGCATTGTTCCAGATTGAGACAACAAATAGTACTGATATTGGCGCATGAGTTGCAAAGCTAAGAAGATAACAAGATGCTGCTTGGAACTTATGCCATCTGTAATTTATCAATGAGAGACCAATGAAAAAAATTAATCCTAACCGTCTGTTAGCCCTAATTGTCACTGTAAGCGCATCGCTTAGTTTTCTTAGTTCGTGTGGCAAAATCGAATCTAGGGCCGGAGATCAACCCCCTGTTTCTGTCTTAGATAGCTATTCGGTAAATAAATTATCAACCCGAGTTTGTGCTTCGAACCAAAAACTTCATGTTAGTGATTCTGCCCTTACCCTTAATTTAAATAATCTAACCACCACGGGTCAAGTGAAGGCATTTAGTTTTTTAAAGGGAACTGACACGTGCGCGCTAAGATTTGCAAATTATGATTTTAATACACGGGTAAGCTCGGCTTCAGGCCAAATTAACGTCCAAGGACTAAATGGAACTGGCACGCAAACCGTAAATTATGTCGTCGCAATCCAGAACGCTAATCCCGCAAGTTGCATTTCAAATGGATCAATTTGGGAAGTCATGGGCACGGGCCCGACCAACACTTCGACCATTCAAATTTTTGCAAAAAGTATTAGTGACGATGGTAGTTTAAACTTAGCTATGACTTCGGATAAATTATTAACGACAAGTTACTTGAATCAAACGTTGGGATTATCTGTTTACACGTGCCAGTAGACTACCCGACACCGGCCAACGCATTCGGACCAAACGATTTTAAAACTTCTTCTTTAAGTAACGCGTGCTCTTTTTTTTGTAGCTTGGGATCGGCTGCGATAATTTCAAAAGCATGATCACGTGCTATTTTTAAAATTTCGAAATCGCGCACCAGATTCGCCATCTTAAAACCTGGCAGCCCTGACTGCCGTGCCCCCATAAATTCTCCGGGCCCACGAATTTGTAAATCGAATTCTGCAACTTTAAACCCGTCATTCGTCTTTTCCATAAACTCGACCCGTTCGCGTGTTTCCTGGGAAACAGCATAGCCCATAATCATTACGCAAAAACTTTTGTGCTGCCCGCGTCCGACGCGGCCTCGAAGTTGATGCAGCTGGGATAAACCGAAGCGCTCGGAATGCTCGATAATCATTATCGTTGCGTTTGGCACATCCACACCAACTTCAATGACTGTTGTAGAAACCAAAACGTCAATTTCATGGGCGCGAAATTGTTTCATGATATCGTCTTTTTCTTGGGACTTCATTTTCCCATGAAGAAGGCCAATTCTGATATCTGGAAATTCGGTTTTTAATTTTTCGGCCTCATCGGTTGCGTTTTTTAGATCTATCTTTTCACTTTCAGCGACCAAAGGATACACGACGTAAGCTTGCCGACCTTTGGCGATTTGTTCCAACATAAATTTGATAGCTTGAGGTCTTTTTACTTCTGTGATCACACGGGTCTGTATCGGCGTTCTTCCCAACGGCATTTCATTAATAATCGAGACATCTAAGTCACCATAAACGGTCATGGCCAAAGTTCTAGGAATTGGTGTCGCCGTCATGATTAAAAAGTGGGGCGAGCATCCCTTATTTTTTAAAATTCCACGCTGAGCAACTCCGAAACGATGCTGTTCATCGATCACAACCAATCCCAAATTCTGAAACTGCACCCAATCTTCTATCAGCGCATGAGTACCAATTAAAAAATGAGTTTCGCCTGAAATTAATTTTTCCAAAATCTGCACGCGCTCTTTAGTCTTTGTTTTGCCAGTTAACATAGAAACATTAACTCCAAGCGGTTGTAATAATTTTTGCGCTGTTTGATAGTGCTGCTCGGCTAAAATTTCAGTTGGAGCCATCAAACAGACCTGAAATTTCGATTCAATAGCTTTCAGCGCCGCTAAAAAACTAACTAATGTCTTTCCCGACCCCACATCCCCTTGAACTAAACGGTTCATGGGCTTACCGGATTCCAAATCTTTATTGATTTCATCCACAGCTAGCAACTGGGCGCCAGTTAATTTAAACGGTAAAGCTTGAATTAATTTTGTTAACATGATTTCTTCATTATTAAAGGTAAAACCTTTTTCACTTTTTAAACCCGCTTTTTTCGAGGCTAAATAAATCTCTAACCAAAAAAATTCTTCAAAGATCAGCCGGCGGTGAGCCGCCGATCTAAACTCGTTGTACAAATTTCCCAGCTCCGATTCGGGATGATGTATTTTTTCGATGGCTTCTCGGTAAGAAATAAGCTGCTGCTTTTCGATAACTGCTTTGGGCAGTTTTTCCAGCGGCCATTCCTGCAACTGGTTTAACGCTGATAAAATTAATTTTGAAATTTTTGTGGTGCTTAGACCCTCGGTCTCGACATATATTGGAATTAAGGCGTCACTGACCGCCTCATCAGGCTCGATATCTTTAATGTCGGGATGATGGAATTCAACGTGACCTCGGTAATGAGTCACTTTTCCTACAACACGAACTTCTTGATTAGGTTTAAAACGTTCGAAATAACCGCGGTACGGGGTTCGGAAAAATTTGCATTTTACTTGTCCTGAACTATCGCGCACCAGCACATCATAAATTTTTCGAGTGGACTTTCCCATGTTGTAGGAGGCCACACTAACAATGTTAGCTTTGACGCTAACCACATCATCAACCTTTAAACTTGCTATGTTTCGAGCTGCTCTTTGGTCCTCGTAAGCGCGCGGATAATTTTGCAGTAAGTCCTGAATAGTCTTTATTCCATGGCGCGAAAACAACGTTCCCAGACTGGGTCCTACGCCTTTTAAATACTGAATTTCTGTGTCTAGACTAAGGGCCATGGAATTTATTTGATGTTAAAAAAAAGTGTCCGTCAAAGCCCTAAAATAAGCTAAGATTAAGTCATGGAAACTAGAGACTATTTTCGCATTCGCCTAAGCACAATTAGACCTAACGAGCCCACTCC
>JAYUWH010000166.1:0-67973 GCA_043753645.1 Bdellovibrionales bacterium | reverse complement strand
AGAGATTCATAGTCTGCAAAAAGTATGAATCTCACGAACGTGCGTTAATTATGGATCTGACTGTGCTAATGTCCGGGAATCAGTTGGGTTTTAGATTTGCTTTATGGTTTCACGGGACAATTTTGTGGGTCAGTTTTTAAATATTGAATCATCGTCCTGATTTGCCGGAAGTACTTTCAGATACAATTGTTTCCCTGACGACGACCACTTTAATTTGCCCGGGGTACTGCATTTCATCTTCAATTGTCTTGGCAATTTGCTCTGTTAATTTTAAAGCCGTCAAATCGTCTACGATTTTTGAATTTACCAGCACGCGACATTCTCGACCACCATTAAGTACAAACACATCGGTAACACCTTGGTAGCGTTTTGAAATCTCTTGCAGCCCCGAAACTTTTTGCGTGTAGGTTTCCATAGTACTTCGGCGTGCACCAGGACGGCCACCTGAAATCGCATCGGCCGCGATGACTAAGAAATCAAGTTCATTTTCGGGTTGGACATCATAGTGATGCGCACGAACGGCGTGAATTGTATCTACATCTTCATTGCGGGCTGCAATGAAATCAGCTCCGATCACCGCATGACTGCCATCAAGTTCGTGATCCAGAGCTTTTCCTAAATCATGTAGTAAACCTACGCGGCGGGCCCGTTTAACATCAATTCCGATTTCGCTACCAAGTAATCCTGCAAACCAGCCCACTTCAGCACAATGAAAATACTGGTTCTGAGTATACGAATAACGAAAACGTAAGGATCCCATCACTTGTCTGACTTCGGGATGCAAATTTTGCATTCCAAGCTCTTTAGCAATAAGATCTCCATCGCGTTTAATTTGTCGTAGTAATTCTGTCTTGATATTTTCACAGGTACGCTGCAAGTCCGTGACGTTCGGCGCCCGTTTGGTTTTTTCAATATCACGAAATATTTTTTCAAAGATCCGCCGGGTTAATTCGCGGCGAACCGGATCGTAGCCAACAATTTGAATGTAATGCCAACGTTCAGGGTCGGCATTTTCTTCTATATAAATATCACAACCGCTGACGGTTTGAATTAACGTTACCAGTTCTTTTAATTTTTGGCAAAAAATAGCGCGGACTTGCTCCGTCGGAAAATGACTGGATGAGATGCCACGTTCAACACTCATTTCTTTCGCAAAGCGGTCAATGCATAAGCCTAAAATGCGTTTAGCTTTTTGTTCAGCGAATTCTTTAGTTTCTGCTTCATGGGATTCAATTTTTTTAACCGCACTGTTTTCAGCTTCGGTTACCAATTTCTGGGTTAAAGTACCGATAACTTCTTTTTCATCTAAGGCTGTTTTTTGTACCAAAACTTTTTTATAATTTTCTTCCT
The DNA here is from genome assembly GCA_043753645.1 of Bdellovibrionales bacterium. Classification (GTDB taxonomy): domain Bacteria; phylum Bdellovibrionota; class Bdellovibrionia; order Bdellovibrionales; family Bdellovibrionaceae; genus Pseudobdellovibrio. The sequence continues at coordinate 66,623 of JAYUWH010000166.1, read as the reverse complement.
GTGCCAGTTTGTCTTCTTGCAGCTTCTTGAAGTCGGCTTGAGTTTTTACTAATTTAATCGATTGTTCACGCAGTTCGTTTTCCTTTTGAATAAGAACACTGCGTAAAGCTTTTGCCTTTTCTTCATTGGCTAATTTCTTAGCTTGCACCTGTGCATCCAGGTCTTCGCATTTTTGCTCGACCAAAAAATGAGCTTCCTCAACTTTTGACCAAAGATCCAGTTCGATCTCTTCGACAATTTGATTTCGTTCTTGCTCATCCAAATTAAATTGCTCTTTAGCTTCAGCAACTATTTCAGCGGCCTCTTTTTGAGCTTCATTCAGTAGATGACGACGCACAAAGAAAAAAAGCGCGCCGATAATTAGGGCGCCGCTGGAAAATCCAATTAAAATATACATGGGACTAATCATGAGACTCATTTCTGCTAACTTAAACTACTTATCTAGATTTTAAGTCTAACGGCAGCCGCTAGGGTATACAATCTGCGGACTAGACTATATGGGCCGCGTTAGTAAAAGATTTTGCTGATGCAAAAAAAAATGGAATCAAGCATAAACAAACTATGTCATTTGTTAATGCTTTAAAAAAATGGTTGTTAATTTCGGTTCCTATCCTGGTTGTGGTTGTCATAATCTTCGGGAACTGGTCTTTTTTCTTTAAGAAAAAAATTATCGGCGAAGTCGTAGCTGTTGAACGTGTTTCGGGGCCTATTGCAATTATGACCCAAAATGAAAAAATTAATCCGCAAGTATTCTCGTTTTCAGTGGCTATTAAAGATCGCCAATCCGGAGAAATTCACATGGCCTCAAGTGAAGACCGGCAGTGGGCGGCAGTGACAAAAGGAAACTGTGTGATAGCTGCCTATTTTCCATATCCGCCGTGGAGAATGTTAGAGAAAGGGTTAACAAACCACAATGCTAGATTGCTTCGCAATTTTACAGCCTGTGATCAGGTTCCCAATGATTCGGGCTTTATGGAAGCAGTAAAATTCTTCTTTCTTGCACCCTAAGGAAGTAATTTTTTAGCGACAAACCAGGGAATAACTAAATATATAAGGGAATCCCTGACCAAATAATAAATAAAAAATGCAGCAAATAATTTAAAACCGTACTTCTTGTACGAACCTTTAAAACCTGTTGTTTTCCAAGTCAGTTTCATCTCTTGAAACAAAGCCTTCATCCAAAAAAATTGTCGTCTAATTAAAATCAAAAGCTATCTCATGAAGGAAAGTAGCGGAGCTGAAGCGCGCATTGAAAAGCGACCAGACACACTTGATTTTTGTTGAATAAGATAGGCCATAGTTAGTACTAGAAAGATCAGAAACCAATTTTTCATCTGCATATAAAATAACATGATTCCACCTATGCCGAAGTCTTTGCTTGTTGCAGTCCCTGGCGGTACACCCAATAGTAGTCAAAACCGCTTTTTAAACTGAGTAATACACTGAGCCAAAGAAGTCCATAGCCAATATTTTTGTTAGGTAGACTCGGGTGTAAATCGTTCAGAATGAGTAAGGGTATGGCAATCATTTGCAGAGCTGCCTTCCATTTGCCTGTTGTTTGAGCAGAAATAACAACTCCATCCGCCGAGGCCGCTGCCCGGACTCCGCCAACGATTGTGTCTCGGGCAACAAACAGCATAACCATCCAAGGGTCTACAGAACGTTGCACAAGCAGCAAAATTAGCACCGATGTAATTAAAATTTTATCGGCCACCGGATCTAGAAATTTACCTAAATTCGAAACAGAATTTAATTTTCGTGCATAATAGCCATCGTAATAATCAGTGATCGAAGCCACCACAAATAAAAAAGTGGCAATAGCACGGCCTAGGCTTGTCTCTAGATTCATCAAAAAGCAAATCGGTGCCACTAAGATAATCCGCGAAATAGTTAAATACAGAGGTATAATGCTCATATATTTTTAAAGTGTTGTTTGCGACCAAGCCCTCTGTCAAGATATCTTGGTGTTTCAATTTCAACGCGACATTCATGTGTATGAAACAGATATGATGGGAATCGTTCATCACTCGAACTATTTGCGGCTATGTGAAGAGGCCCGTGTGGCCTGGTGTAAGAAGAATAATTTAATCGATGCCTCGTTGAAATCGGTTTTTAGCCTGACCGTCTACGAGACACTGGTTAGGCATCTGGCACCGGTGCGCTATGGCGATCATTTGGTGATTGATCTGCAGGCGCGCGTCGATAAAGCAAAATTAATTTTACAATACCGATTGCATACCACCCAAAAAATTGTTGCTGTGGTGCAAACGATTCATTGCAGTTTGGATCAGACTTTTAAAGTTGTTAGACTTGATAAAAAATTTAGTGACATCACAAGGAAAGAAAAATGGACAGAAACCTGGCTTTAGAATTTGTTCGTATAACCGAGGCCGCAGCCTTATCTTCAGCAAAATGGATGGGACGCGGTGATGAAAAAGCGGCAGATCAAGCAGCTGTTGATGCCATGAGAAAAGCTTTTGATACCGTGCATATTAATGGCACCGTTGTCATCGGCGAGGGCGAACGTGATGAAGCACCCATGCTATTCATTGGTGAAAAAGTAGGTTTAGCGCGCGAAGATTCGCCAGCTATCGATATCGCACTGGACCCTCTTGAAGGGACGACAATTTGTGCCACCGGCGGAGTGGGCGCAATTTCGGTGATCGCGGCAGCCCAACATGGTGGTTTTTTGCACGCGCCGGATACTTACATGGATAAAATTGCAACGGGCCCCAATGCCAAAGGCTTGATTGATATCGATTTGTCAGCCACGGAAAACGTGCACCGGGTTGCTGAAGGAAATAAAAAATCTGTTGGTGATATCACGGTTGTGATTTTAGATCGTCCACGTCACAAAGAATTAATCGAAGAGGTCAGAAAAACGGGAGCTCGCATTCACCTCATTGGCGATGGCGACGTTTCAGCAGCCGTAGCAAGTGCTTGGGCTGAATCTGGAATTGATTTATTGATGGGAATCGGCGGAGCTCCAGAAGGAGTCATTTCAGCCGCAGCGATGCGCTGTATGGGCGGTGATTTTCAAGGCCGATTGAAATTCAGAAATGAAAATGAGAAAGAACGCGCTTTAAAAATGGGAATCAAAGATTTAAATAAAAAATTCACGTTAGAAGAATTGGCCTGTGGCAATGTGCTGTTCTGCGCGACCGGTGTCACGGACGGTCCGCTGCTAAAGGGCGTAAAGCTACTGCCCGGTGGACGGGCTCAGACGCAGTCGATTGTTATGCGTTCGCAGACGGGAACGATTCGGCATGTCGATGCGTATCATAATTTTTCATTGAAAAAGATTATTCACTAATTATGAAAGCCTCTTGTTTTCATTGCAAAAAACTGAATATTTCGCTGGGAAAGATTGGTTTTCGTGATGAATGTGATAGCTGCAGATCTGATCTTCATGTTTGCAAAAATTGTGAATTTTATGATCCAAAAGCTTATAACGAATGTCGTGAAACCTCGGCCGACGTTGTTCGTGAAAAAGAACGGGCTAATTTTTGCGATTTTTTTAATGGCCGCGAGGCCGGAGCGGCCGTAATGGATAAGGCGGCGCAGTTGAAAGCTGCGGCCGAAGCACTTTTTAAAAAAAAATAAGGAGAAGTTATGGCAGCAGCATCAGCAGAAACTACAGCACAATTCAATTGCACTAAGGCAGAATTTTACAAAATAGTCGCAGATTATGAAAAGTATCCGGAATTTTTACCCGAAGTTAAATCAGTTAAAGTTATAAAGTCGACGGGTGGAGCTAAAGAAATGGAGTATTCAGTTTCTTTAATAAAAACTTTCAAATACACCCTTAAAGCGACGGAGAAAATGAACGAAGAAATTGATTTTGTTTTTGTCAAAGGGGATGTGTTTAAAAGCATGCATGGTTGTTGGAAATTAACTGAGAAAAATGGGCTATGTCAGGTACACTACAAAGTGGACGCCGCTTTTGGTATGCTGGTTCCAAGTGCAATGGCGAAAACGCTTGTTACTGTTAATTTACCAATCATGATGGCTAATTTTAAAAAGCGAGTTAAAACGATTTATGGGAAATGATAAAAAAGATTTAAAGAATGCAGGAGGCGATGAAAGCTTAACTAAGAGCGAAAAGTTTTCCGATGCCTTAAAAAAAATTATTTCGGCAGGTTCTCCGACGGAAATTTCTAAAGAATTAATTGGTACTGTGCTGGGTCAAGCCTTAAAAGCTAAGGATGAAGTCTCATTAAAAGTAACCAATGAAATGATTGCACTGGTGCGAAAAATCGATTTTGTAAAAGAGATTTCTAAATTCGCAGAGAATCATAAATTTAAAGTGACGGCTGAAATTGAAATTACTAAAAAAAATAATTTACCCGACGATGATGATAAAAAAGGAAAGTGAGACTTAATTTTGTCAAATAAGAAAGAATCATGGCGCACTGTTAATCCCGTTACAGGTCAAGAAATGGATCTGTATCATTACGCAAACCCGGGGACCATCGAGACAGCATTGGCTGAGTTACATGGCTCTTTCCAGACGTGGTCTCTGCTAACGGTACCAGCGCGACAAATAATTCTTAGGAAATATCTGCAAAATTTCGAAACTAACCTTGATGCGCTGGCTGCATTGATTACAGAAGAAATGGGTAAGCCGATAAAAGAATCGAAGGCTGAAGTTGAAAAATGTGCGGCGACGATCAAGAAGTATCTTGATTTTGATTATACCAAGCTTGCCCAAGAAACGATTTCTGGCGTTTACAAAGAAAGTACCATTGAGCATATTCCCGTGGGTGTTGTGTATTCCATTATGCCTTGGAATTTTCCGTTTTACCAAGCGATAAGGATGATCGTGCCGTCGCTGTTAGGTGGCAACACGGTGTTACTTAAGCACTCAGAAATCACCCCAAAAGTCGGCCAATTTTTGGAAAAATTGTTGGTCGATGTTTGGAGTAAGCCTTTACTTAAACATTTATTTCTAACTCACGATGTGACAGAAGCTATTGTCGGTGACTTGCGCGTTGGCGGAGTCAGCATCACCGGATCTACCAAGGCAGGTTTTGCGATTGCGGCGGCTGCGGGTAAGTTTATGAAAAGATCAGTGCTTGAGCTTGGCGGTAGTGATCCCACTGTGATTTGCGCCGATGCCGACTTATCGCAGGCAGCAAAAATGGTGGCTGGGGGCCGTTTGATGAATACAGGACAAAGTTGCATCTGTATCAAGCGCTGCTTGGTTGATGATAAAATTTTACAACCTTTTTTAGATTTACTTAAAAAAGAATTCGATAATTATATATTCGGTGATTTAAGTCACACCACCACGACTTTGGGGCCTTTAGCGCATCCTAAGTTTAAATCTGCGTTAATAAAACAGATTAAAGAGTTGCAGAAAAATACCGGAGCCGAAAGAATTTATTCGAAACCGCATGGGTTCGCCGAGGCATCCGCCTATGTGAATGCCGAAATCTATTTGTTGAAAAAAAATAGTTCGTGGTTGTTTGATCAGGAATTTTTTGCGCCATTGCTACTAGTTATTCCCTTTAAATCCGAAGGTGAAGCTATAGAAATTGCTAATTCAACACAATTTGGATTGGGCGCAAGCATTTGGTCAAAAGATATTTCACGGGCTAAAAATATGGCGCGTGAAATTCGTGCCGGCCAAGTGGCGATCAATGATATTGTTAAATCGGATATGACGTTACCTTTTGGCGGATTTAAAAATTCTGGCCTTGGTCGTGAACTTAGTCCACGCGGAATATTTGAATTCACGGAAACAAAAGTTATTTCATATTCATAAGGATTTAAATGTCGTGGACTGATTTCGAACATGATATTTGGAAACTACTCATTCGCCATGGGTTGCAAAATCAGGAAACTTTTTTGCTAAGCGTCTCGGGCGGCCTAGATTCGATGGCCTTGCTGCAGGTTATGACACGCTTGAAACCAAACGCGCACTTATCTGTAGCTTACTTTCATCATGGCGCTTCTGAGCCTCAACAAGAAAACTACCGCGATGCCTGTCTGGATTTGGTTCGCTCAACTTGCGAAAATTTAAAAGCTAAGAATGTTCGTTTTATTTCATCTAAGGCGCAAAAGAAACTAACCTCTGAAGCCGAGTTTCGTGGGGCTAGGTGGGCTTTTATTAATGGCATTAACGAAACTAAACAGCCTATTTTAACAGCTCATCATCTAGATGACTGGGTTGAAACATTAACTTTAAAATTAATACGTGGAGTCGGAGCCGAAGGCTTTACAGCTTTTAAAACCTGGGATGAAAAGATTTTCAGGCCGTTTTTAGAAATCTCAAAAAAACAGTTACTGCAGTACGCTTTAGAGCAAAAGTTAACGTGGCTAGATGATCCTTCTAATGACTCAAGTGAACATTTGCGTAATTGGTTACGCCATGACTGGTTTAAATTGTTAGATGAGAAAAACCCTTCAGGCTATGACAATTACTCGCGTTCTTTGCTAAGACTTTGTCAGGAATTGACCGAAGCCCCGACTTTAAGCCTGTGCTTTTTTAGAGACGATACGAAGTTGGGACTAGATCGTTCATGGTATTTTTCTTTAAATGAGTCGCAGCAGCGAAAAGCAATATCACTGTATTGCAGGCATCACAGCCAAGCTAACATGACTCAAGGTCAAATTGCAGAAATACAAAAGCGGCTCGACAAAAATCAAAAAGATATCACATTTGTTCTAGGTTCTATAAAATGGCTTATAACTCGTCAGCAAATTATGATAGGATTTTAATTCAATTGTATTCTAGTTCCAATCTAGAAGAAAGGGTTCTGAACCAAATGAAAGCTAACCAAAAGACGTTTGCCCTGTGGTTTTTCCTTCTTGTCATGGCTATATTTTTTTTTCGGGCATGGGACATGAAGCACACCAAATCAATCGCTGATTTTAATTACTCGAAATTTCTCCGGGCGGTCGAGCTTGAAGAGGTGATTCCTGATAAAATTGTATTTATCCAAGACCGCGGCGAAATTAAAGGCGAAATTAAGCCAGAATTTGAAAAAAAGTACGGCGGTTCGCATTTTGCCATTTCTGGAAATGTAACGGACAAAGGTTACGAAGAGTTACAGAAAAAAGGGATCACGCCAAATTACGAGACGGCTGAATCCAACAACATGATGTCTTCGTTTCTAATCAACTGGCTTCCGCTGGTGCTGATTGTAGGAATGTTCATTTTTATCATGCGTCAGGTGCAGGCCGGCGGCGGTAAAGCAATGTCCTTTGGTAAATCACGGGCAAAACTTGTAGAAAATAAAAATCGCATCATGTTTAAAGACGTGGCTGGTGTTGATGAGGCCAAGGATGATTTACAAGAGATCGTTCATTTCTTAAAAGATCCGAAAAAATTTACTAAATTAGGTGGTCGCATCCCCAAAGGTGTTTTGCTGGTAGGTCCTCCGGGAACTGGTAAAACATTATTAGCTCGGGCTGTAGCTGGTGAAGCTGGCGCGCCATTTTTCACAATATCAGGATCTGACTTCGTGGAAATGTTCGTCGGCGTCGGCGCAAGTCGCGTCCGGGATTTATTCGAACAAGGTAAGAAAAATGCACCGTGTTTAATTTTTATCGATGAGATCGATGCAGTTGGACGGCATCGTGGTGCCGGCATGGGCGGCGGTCATGATGAACGTGAACAAACATTAAATCAGCTGTTAGTTGAGATGGATGGCTTTGAATCAACAGAAGGTGTAATATTAATCGCCGCTACAAATAGACCTGACGTTTTAGATCCGGCGTTACTTCGTCCGGGACGATTTGACCGACGTGTTGTCGTCGGAAAGCCAGATCTTAAGGGTCGTGAGCACATTTTAGCGGTGCATACTCGTAAGACTCCGCTTGGTCCTGATGTGGATTTATCACGAATTGGTCGTGGCACTCCAGGGTTCTCAGGCGCTGATTTAGAAAATCTAGTAAATGAAGCGGCCCTTGTGGCTGCACGCGCGGATAAAAAATATCTTGAAATGGATGATTTCGAAAAAGCTAAAGATAAAGTCATCATGGGTAGCGAGCGTAAGTCGATGGTCATTAGTGATGAAGATAAAAAAATCACAGCCTACCATGAAGCGGGTCATACTTTAGTTGGTGTGAAACTTGTTGGTTTAGATCCCATTCATAAAGTGACTATTATTCCTCGCGGAATGGCTTTGGGATTAACTCAAACTTTGCCAGAAAAAGACATGCTTAACTTATCGAAATCAAAAGCTGTTAGCATGATCGCCTTTTTATTTGGTGGTCGTGCGGCTGAAGAAATTATCTATAAAGATTTTACGACAGGTGCCGGCAACGATATTGAACGTGCAACAGCTTTAGCTCGTAGCATGGTGACTGAATGGGGAATGAGCGAAAAACTAGGTCCGCAGGCTTATGAAAAAAGCGAAGGCCCGGTATTTTTAGGCATGAGTTACGGTCAAAAATCAAAAAATTATTCAGATGCTAAGGCCTTAGAAATCGATGCAGAAGTCACACGCTTTATTGATGAAGGTTATGCCAAAGCGCTGGAAATTTTAACTGTTCATAAAGATGCTCTCGAGCGTTTAACCCAAGCCTTACTTGAATTTGAAACGATTGACGGCAATGAAGTTGAGATGTTGGTTAACGGGGCCGAACTTAGTGAAGTGGCAAAAACTAGAGCAAATAAATCAGCAGGCGGTGGCGGAGCTGTCGTTACAACAACGGCTGCGGGTGCCACTGACACTAAAGCTCCGGTAGGTTCAAAACCAGCCGCAGCAACTTAATTAATAGAGAATGTCCATTTTTTCGAGTTTCTTAGAAAACACATTGTTTATTCTTGCACATTTACGCTGGCAAGATCTGATTGATATTATGCTTGTCTGGCTAATCGTTTACCGTGTGTTAAACTTGATTCGCCGCACAGGCACTATTCAGATGTTATCGGGATTGGGGATTTTAGCTATTGCTTATGTCGGTAGTCAATGGTTTGAATTTTACACTTTGAATTGGTTGCTCGAAAAGTTTTTCTCAAATCTTTTTGTGATCATCGTCGTCCTTTTTCAGGGTGAGATTCGTCGGGCGCTGGCTCATATCGGAAGCCATCCGCTTTTTGAAGATGTTTCTTCGGCCATGGAAACCCATGTGATTGAAGAAATTGTTCGTGGAGTTATTACGGCGGCTCAAAAAGGTTATGGTGCACTAATTGTTATCGAAAAAGATATTTTGGTTGATTACCACATTGAAACTGGAACTGAGCTAGATTCGAAAATATCTGCTGAAGTTATTCAATCTATTTTTCATCCTCAAGCGCCTATGCATGATGGCGCCATCGTTATTCGTGGAGCAAAAATTATTTCCGCGGGATCCTTTTTACCACTGAGTAAAAATCCGGCTCTTGATAAAAATCTAGGAACCCGGCACCGCGCAGCCATCGGCCTAACTGAAGAAACCGATGCTTTGGTATTGGTTGTTAGCGAAGAAACTAAATCTATTAGCGTGGTGCTTGGTGGGCATATGCATCCAAGTGCGGAATTGGCCGAAGTCCGGCAAGCGTTGTACGAAGTTTACGGATTTAAATACAAAAATTATCAACATGAGGCTCATTCATGAAAAAAAGAGCTTCAGAAAAAATCTATCGTCTTAAGGTTGGCCTTTTTGAAAATGGTTCCTATAAATTGGTCGCCCTATTTATTTCGCTGATACTTTGGCTGACTATTTTGGGACGGCGTGAATTTGTGGTCACCAAAGAAATTGATGTGGAATTTACCGTGGCTGAAACTTTCGTCGTTGCAGGTCAATCCGCAGACAAAGTGCGTGTTAAAATTTCGGGGCCACAGCCGTTACTTAAAAAGTATAAAGAGCTTAATCAGTCTATCGTTATTAATATTGCTGATAAGCCAAGTGGTCAATATGAAATTGATATGACACCCGCCCGAGTGGAAGTTCCTAATGGTATAAAAATTTTAAGTATTAAACCAAGCCAAATTCGCGTCGAAATTATGCCCGTTAAAAATTAAGGAAACTATCACATGCTACAACCTTTAAACTCAAAAAAATTATTTGGTACCGATGGAATACGTGGTACTTCAAATCAATTTCCGATGATTCCTGATGTGGTCGTCAAAATTGGTCAAGCGATTGGTTATTTAATTCGAACGAAAAAGATATCGTCGCCTTCACTGACAAATAAAGTCGTGATCGGAAAAGATACGCGGCTTTCTGGTTATATGATCGAACAAGCCTTATCAAGCGGGCTTAATTCAATGGGTATTAACGTACAACTGGTAGGACCTTTACCGACGCCTGGAATCGGCTATTTAACCAGAACCATGCGCGCAGCCGCGGGCATCGTGATATCTGCATCACACAATGCATATCAAGATAATGGGATTAAAATTTTTGGCCCCAATGGTTTCAAGCTGGATGACATGTTAGAAAAAGAAATTGAAAGATTAGTTGCTGACGAGAATTTAACGCAATTTTTGCCGCCTTCAAAAGATATCGGTCGTACTCGCCGGATCGAAGATGCCCAAGGCCGTTATATTGTTTATGCAAAAAGTGCATTTCCTTTAGAATACACTTTGGATGGTTTGCGAATTGTTTTAGACACGGCTCATGGGGCTTCTTACAAAGTAGCTCCGGCTGTTTTTGAAGAGCTTGGTGCCGAGGTAATACATGTCGGCAATAATCCAAATGGCACCAACATCAATGACAAAGTCGGCGCTTTGCATCCAAGTCTTTTATCTCAAGCTGTCGTGCAGTACCGCGCCGATGTAGGAATTGGTCTGGATGGAGATGCCGACCGTGTGATCATGGTGGATGAAAAAGGAAAAATGGTGAATGGAGATCACATCCTTGCTATTTGTGCGTTACATATGAAAGCTAAAAATCGTTTGAACCACAACACCGTGGTAGTAACTCAAATGAGTAATTATGGTTTAGAAAAAGCGTTGAATAAGAATGGCATTCAAGTCATAAAAACCAATGTCGGTGACAAATATGTGGTTGAAGAACTTCGGCGCGGCGGATTTAATCTAGGTGGCGAGCAATCAGGACATATTATATTTCTTGATCATTCGACGACCGGTGACGGAACGGTAGCGGCTTTAAATGTTTTATCTGTAATGCGGGAAACAAATAAAAAAATAAGTGAATTAACAAATGTTTTCGATGACGTTCCGCAAGTTTTAATCAACTGCCGGGTGCGAAGTCGCGTTGAACTTGAAAATATTAAAGGCTATTCAGAGTTACTAAAGAAACATGAAGCTGATTTAAAGGGCGATGGCCGCATTTTTATCCGTTATTCCGGCACAGAACCCTTGATTCGTATCTTGGTCGAAGGACTAAACCGAGAAAAAATTTCGGCGATTGCCGAGCAAATGGCTTCATTTTTAGAAAAAGAAATTTCGTAGATTTTTAAAAAGGTAGTAAAGCATGAAACATAATATTTCATTAGGAGTTAATATTGATCACGCGGCCACGCTTCGACAAGTTCGTGACGGCACTACGGATTATCCAAGTTTGATCGAACTGACAAAGATTGCAAAAAGTGCGGGGGCCCAGCAAATTACCATTCACCTTCGTGAAGACCGTCGCCATATTCAAGATGATGATGTGATTAAACTTTGTAAGAAATCAATGTTGCCGATCAACTTAGAAATTGCCGTCAATGATGAGATGAAAAAAATTGCGATAAAAAATAAGCCGCAGTGGGTTTGCTTCGTTCCGGAAAAAAGAGAAGAGTTAACCACTGAAGGCGGCCTTGATGTTGAAAAATGTTTTGTGACAGTAAAGCCCATGACCAAAGAATTACAAAGTGAAAAAATAAAAGTTTCGTATTTTATCGAGCCTTCGGAAAAACAAGTAAAAATTTCTGCTGAAGCTGGAGCCAATGCCGTAGAATTTCACACCGGTCATTGGGTGCTGGCAAAAGGCCAACATAAGTTACAGATTTGGAAACAGCTAATTGCTGCCGCCAAATTAGCAAATTCACTGGGACTTCGCGTTCATGCTGGTCATGGTTTAGATTATGAGCATGCACGAAAAATTAAAGCATTAGCTTTTTTAGTTGAAATAAATATTGGACACTCTTTAATATGCTACGCACTAACGGATGGTTTGAAAAAAGCAATTCAAAAGATGCGGCATGAGCTTAGATAGTTTTTTTAAAAAAAAATCTATTTTCCAAGGCGATATTCAATCGGTGAATGATCTCAGTAAAGTCCTTTTGCAATTAAACAACAGCTTGACGCTTAGATCTTGTGTACTTTTAAAGGGTGATCTTGCTGCCGGAAAAACCACTTTTGTTCAAAAATTTTGTGAATCGTACGGTATGCACACAGTTAGTTCGCCTACTTTTTCACTTCACCATGAGTACAAAAGTACAGAACTATCCGTAGACCATTTTGATTTATACCGTTTGGCTTCAGTTGAAGAAATCGAAACCTGCGGCCTGTGGGAAGCGTTCGATAAGTCTTCGGGCCTGATTTTTATCGAATGGCCGGAACGCCTCTCCGAAGATGATTTACCAAAAGATTGGGATTATTTTGAACTGAAGTTGAAGATAAAAAGTGAAAATGAAAGATTTATTAGTTTATGCGGATTCTTTCGCTAATTCTTCCAGCAGCAATTGATCTTTTTCCGCTAATTGATTGGATTTAAATCCCAGTAAAAAACCGATTGTTTTGGGACCCCGTTTTAGTGCTGTGACACAGAGGTATTTATAGTTAGCTACTGTGATATTTAATTGGCTTAAATTAAATGATTCAGAAACGCCACTTTGATAAACTTTGGTAAAAATATTTTTATCCGATAAATTAAAATGGAACAAGTCAGTATTTGGTAGTTGCTGCTGAAGTTCGGAATCCATTTTATATAAGAAGGTTTTATCATTTTTAATGCGGAGTACGGCATAGGCACTAAAATGTTTTTTAGCTTCAAAGCAATATTCGTCATGGCGTTCTGATAAATATTCCCAAATACCTTCGTCTTCATTTTGAGTTAAAGCAGCTGTTATCGGCTTTGATTTAAAATCAAGAAGGGGTGCGCGGGCATTTAGATCAATACCCTGTAGCAAATCGGCATCAATGTTTGATGAGGTTGATTCGCTGACATAGTCCTTTGCAGTGTGGGAAGCAGTTGCTGATCTTGAAAATATTTCAGAACTTATTTGTGAAAGTAAACTCGGCGCAGCTAGCAAAAATATACAATTTGAAAGTTCTGCCAAGTTTTCGTTGTAACTCAGCCCGAGGACGATAATTTGGTTATCCCAAATCGCTACGGGAATTAAATCTTCATTCCAGAAGGCATGATGTGAATACCTTTTATAAGTTTCACGTGCGTTTGATTTTAACTTTTCGACAAAATTGGTAGTGATGTTTGACTGCAAACTCTTTATTGAACCCTTTGCAAAAAGCCACTCGGAATACTTTTGCCAATTCAAAATATTTTCTTCAAATGCAATTCGAAGACGTGATTTGTTTAAATCATCAAGGTCAAGGCTCGCCATTTTTTCTTCAAGTATTAAGGCTTCTTGAAAAAAGACTTCTTCCCATTTTAAACTGACATTCATGTAATTCATACTCAGAACTCATCGGAGTTTTAAGTCTAGTTCTTGAAAAATGTATAAAATAATTAACCTGTTTTTTTCACCTCAGTGTCCAAACTGAATGAGAACAAAAAGACCGACACTTTATGTAGCCATGCTATTGATATTGTTGATATTTTCAGGGTATTTGCAGGCCGACGAAAGACCAGAACAAGGCCTGCGCGAGCCTCAAAGCGACACAGAGTCCAGTAAACCCCAAGAAAAGGGGCCTGTTTACAGTCCTTTGAAAGTAAAACCTTACACAAAACGCCTGTATAAAGTGTAGCTAACACCTTAAAACTTTTCAAATATTTCAATTTCGTGTACATACAAACGCTATGCAATACTCTAGCGACTTATCGATCCGTTCTCGGATTTATCTCGACCATAATGCGACGACACCGCCGTCAGCTGCAATAAAAGAAAAGTGGCTAAAACTTTTTGACCTGTGGGGAAATCCATCTTCAATTCATACCGACAGTCGGTCGGCGAAATTATGGCTGCGTGAAACTCGCCAAAAAATAAGTCAGCTTTTAGGAATTTCTAGTTTAGAAGTTATTTTTAATTCAGGCGCAAGTGAAGGAAATTCAACTATATTAAATTCAGTCTGGTTAGAAAAGGGCGCTGACCGACCTGAGTTTTTAATTAGTGCAGTTGAACATCCTAGTGTCCTTAAAACAGCCGAGTATCTAAAATCTTTCGGAGCTATTGTTCACTACATTCCTATTTCGCAAGCTGGCCAAATTGACCTGGCATTTATTAAAAAAAACCTTTCGCATAAAACGGCGCTAGTGTCTGTTATGTTTGCAAACAACGAAACGGGCACAATTTTTCCGATAGCCGAAATCGCAGGGCTTGCGCACCAGACAGGTGCGCTGATGCATACTGATTGTGTTCAATTACTTGGAAAAAGTTCTGTCGATTTTAAATCTTTAAACGTCGACTATGCGACATTTTCTGCCCATAAGTTTTATGGACTTAAAGGCACGGGCTTTGTGTTTGTGAAAAAAAGTTCGCCGTGGGTACCACTTATTCATGGTGGTGGCCAAGAGCGGTCTCGCCGCGGTGGAACAGAAAATATTTTAGGAATTGCAGCCCTAGGAATTTCACTCGAGCAACTAAGTTGTAATTCTTTTCGGATTGAGAAAATGGAAAATCTTCGAGATTTGTTTGAAGCACAAGTAATGAAAAAAATCGTGGGCGTAAGAATCACCGCTGCCGAATCTTTGCGACTGAGTAATACTTCAAGCCTTATTATTGATGGCGTCGATGGCGAGACGCTACTTATGAGTCTTGATTTAAAAGGCTTTTCTGTCAGCACGGGAGCCGCCTGCAGCAGTGGAAATCCCGAACCAAGTCCAGTGCTAATAGCTATGGGGCTTACGCGCGCAGAAGCTCAGAATTCTTTGCGGGTGAGTTTAGGTTGGGGTACAACACAAGAAAATATTTGTGATTTCTTAAGTGCGCTTATTGATGTTGTTGCAAAATTACGCGAGATCGATGCCGAAGAAAGACTACAGTTATGAGCAACGAAAACGTAGTACCAAAATCCAAAGGCCGCGTGTTGGTTGCCATGAGTGGTGGCGTTGATAGTTCAGTTGCTGCCAGTTTGCTGGTGGACCAAGGCTATGACGTGGTAGGGGCTACGATGCAAGTCTGGGATTACACGGCTTGCGATATCACAGAAGGAAACGGAACCTGCTGTTCAAGTTTAGACGTTGATGACGCAAGATCTGTGGCCGACAGACTTGGAATTCCATTTTATGTTTTAAACTGCGAAGCCAAATTTAAAGCCCAAGTTATTGAACCTTTTTTAAAGGCTTATCTTGATGGTCAGACACCGCTTCCATGTGTCAATTGCAATACCTATTTGAAATTCGATCACTTAGTCAAAAAGATGAAAGAGCTTGAGTGTGATTATTTAGCGACCGGGCACTATGCGCAAATTGTTTTTGATGAAAATAACAAGGCTCATATCAGAACTTCAACAGATGATTGGAAAGATCAAACTTATTTTCTTTTTACTATCAATCCTGAAATTATCCCAAAATTATTATTTCCAATAGGGCATTTGAAGAAACCTGAAGTGCGCAAGCTGGCCGAACAGAAAAATCTTGTCGTCGCTAAGAAGAAAGATTCTACCGGCATTTGTTTTGTTGGCTCAAAAGGGTACGATCAGTTTATCAAAGAAAATGTTAGTGCCGAAATTTTAAAAACCAAGCACGGTTTACTGAAACGGTATCCAAGCGGTGAAGTGATGGCAAAACATGAAGGCATTCATCTGTACACCATTGGACAAAGTAAAGGGTTAGGCATGACTTATCATGAAAAACTTTTTGTAATAAAAATTGATGCTACTGATAATGCGGTGTGGGTTGGTGAAGAGAAATATTTATTCAATGATGAAGTTCGGATTATCGAAACCCACTTACTTTCGCAAATTTCCGACGGTCATCAATACGAAGTAAAAATTAGATACCAACAGCATGGTTCCAAAGCCAGAATATTTAAAACACAAAGTGGTTATACCTTAAAATTTGATACTCCCCAAAGGGCCGTGACTCCAGGGCAAGCTGCCGTTATTTACCAGCAGCAAAAATTAATAGGTGGCGGGTGGATCACATTAACTTAACACCCAGTCCTACTGACTTTGTTATGCACACGTTTGGTTGTAAGGTGAATACCTACGATACCGGCCTGATTCAAACTAACTTAAAAACAAATCTTAAACTTGATACTATGTCAGCTCAATCAAAGATTCATATTTTAAATACCTGTGCTGTGACGGCCGAAGCCACACAACAAGCTGTCCGGTTGATTCGAAAAATTAAAGCGCAGCAGCCTTTTGCCACGATCGTGGTGACAGGTTGTGCTGCGCAGGTGGATACCGAAGCCTTTCGAAATCTAGCCGGTGCCGATTTAGTAGTTGCGAACTCACATAAAGGGTTACTGCCGCAAATAATGAATCAATATTTTAAAGGTGAAATTAAGGACAAAGTTTTTAAGTCAAATATTTTCCATAAAGAAGATCTTGAGTCTAACGGTGGAACTGAAGCCAAGCACACTCGAAGTTTTCTTAAAATTCAAGATGGCTGCAATAGTTTCTGTACGTTTTGCATTATTCCGTACGCGCGCGGCAAAAGCCGATCTATTCCCATCACAGAAATCACAAAAAAAATTATTGAGCTTGAAGAAAGCGGTATTAAAGAAGTCGTTCTTACTGGTGTGCATATCGGTGATTACGAAGACACTAAAACAAGTGAAACTTTGGTCCTTGAAGATTTAATCGAGGTAGTCTTAAAATCGACGAAATTAGTGCGTCTAAGACTTTCATCTTTAGAACCCATCGAGATTAGCGACCGCTTATTAAAGCTTTATGGGGATTCGCGACTTTGTCCCCATTTCCACATGAGCATTCAAAGTGCTAATACTGAGGTTCTTCGAGAAATGAAACGAAAGTACACGTCGGAGACCGTACAAACATCATTGCAAAAAATTGCAGCCCAAGTTCCAAATGTATTTGTGGGCATGGATGTTATTGCGGGATTTCCTTCAGAAACCGAGCAGCAGTTTGAAGAAACCTATGAGATACTTTCGAAAAGTCCATGGACTAGGCTACATGTATTTCCGTATAGTGAAAGAACCGGTACACGTGCTGCAAATTTAGCGCAAGTGCCATTTCACATTCGTAAAAAGCGCGCAAGCCAACTGCGTGAGCTTAGCCTACATCGCTATCAAAGCGAGGCTTTAAAACAAGTTGGGCGATTGCAAAAAGTTCTGATTTTTAATTCCGAATCAAAAAAATATCATGGTCTTAGCGACAATTACTGGTCGGTTCGCATCAAAAACAAATCAGCAGAAGAAATTTCGAACTTAAAAAATCAAATGGTTAATGTGGTCATAGAAGAAGTACTCACGCAAGACGCCGAAATTTTTTTACTAGGATTTATGACTGTATGAGCTCGACTTTAACTAGCATCGAAAATACCATTAATTATTCCTTTAACAAGATGAATTTTTTAACTGAAGCATTAACCCATAAAAGTTTTTGCATCGAGCAAAATGCCAGCAGGCCGGACAATGAACGTCTTGAATTTTTAGGTGATGCCATTTTAAATTTAGTCATTGCCGAGTATTTATTTGATCTTTTTCCGCATGACCGGGAAGGGCTGTTAAGTAAAAAACGCGCAAGTCTTGTGAATCAAAATATTTTAAGTAAAATAGCTGAAAACTGCCTGCTAGCAGAGGCAATAATTTTGGGTCCCGGTGAAAGAAAGCAGAATTCACATCTTAAGCCACGCGTTTTAGCCTCGTGCTTTGAGGCCATTATCGGAGCCGTCTATTTAGATGGCGGCTTCATCTCAGCTAAGGAATTTATTTTGGATCACTTTGCAAAACTAGATTTCAAACTTGATGATGAGACGGGCTTTGAAACGGACTACAAAACCAGGCTTCAAGAAATAACTCAGAAACATAAAATGGGTACACCGGTTTACGAGTTGCTTATGACGAAGGGGCCTTCTCATCAGCCTAATTTTTTAGTGGCACTGAAGTTGGATGATCGTGAAAAAGCGCGTGCTGAAGGACCCAGTAAAAAGAAGGCCGAGCAATCGGCCGCCTTAAAATATTTAAGTACATTAACGAAGGAAATAAAAGAAAATGACTAGTCAGGTGGAGATCTAATGAGTTTTAAAGCAGGATATGTAGGTTTAATTGGTCAGCCGAACGCAGGTAAAAGTTCTTTAATGAATTTTATTATTAAAGAAAAAGTTTCTATCGTCTCGAATAAACCGCAAACAACGCGTCGGCGTATTTTAGGAATTCATACTTCAGAAAATGCACAAATAGTTTTTATCGATGCGCCAGGCGTGATCAAGGCGGCTAAAGGACTTAATTCTTTTCTAGAAAAAGAAGCCATGGATGTTGTCCGCGAAAGCGACGCACTGGTTGCAGTATTAAATTTAGACCAAAAGACGGCCGAAGAGGCCGAGAATATTTTAAGACTAGTTAGTCAAGCGAAGAAACCGTGGATTGCCGTTATAACGAAAGTGGACCTTGAGGATAAAGCACACCGGATCATGATCATCAGGGACATGATCGAGAAAAGCGGTGGTAAAGCTCTTATGATGTCGCTACAGAAAAATGCAGAAGAGTACCGTGGCGAATTTTTGCAAGCCGTCGAAGCGTTGTTGCCGGACTCACCCCAACCGCTGTTTGAAGCCGATATGTATACGACTGAAAATATGCGGTCACTGGTTGCTGAAATTGTGCGCGAACATTGTTTTGAAAAGTTGAATTATGAAATCCCGTATCAACTGGCCGTGCAAGTGCGGCAATATGATGAAGAAGCTAAACCCTGTCCAAAAATTTACGTGGATGTGCTGGTCGCAAAAGAAAGTCAAAAGCCGATTGTCATTGGTAAAAAAGCTGAATTAATCAAAGCAATTAGTCAAGATAGCCGGGCCGAGATTGAAAAATTAGTCGGTGGAAAAGTTTATTTAGAATTAAATGTTGTCGTAAAAGACAATTGGTACGAACACATGCAGACCATGAAGGAATTAGGCTATGTCATCGAACGAAAGTAATGAAGGCGAAATTGGATTATTAGGACCGGGTTACGATGCTCAATTTGCATCGAAAGTGGCTATCATTGGCAGACCTAATGTGGGTAAATCTACACTTTTCAATATTTTAACAAATTCCAGAAAGTCTGTGGTCAAAAATCAACCAGGTGTCACTCGCGATATTATTATCGAGCCAGTAGATGTTTGGGGTAAAAAATTTGATCTGATTGATACTGGTGGCCTAACTGAATCACAAGATCTTTTTTCCAAATTAATAAAAGAACAAGTCACAGAGTTTTTATTCTCGGTCGATTTTATATTATTAGTTATGGACGGGCGGGTTGGTTTAGTTCCAGAGGACCGCGATATTATTAAAATAGCAAAGCACACCGGAAAGCCTATTTTATTATTAATCAATAAAGTAGATAAGCAGCATGAAGAAGAGATTGCTAAAGCTGATTTTTATGAATTTGGTTTAGATATGGTTGCAACTTCGTTCGAGCAGCGTCTTGGATTAGCCGAGGTGATGGAGTGGATTCATAAGCGCATCCCCGAGCAAACATCCCACATCAAAGAGGGCATGCGAATTGCGATGGTTGGAAAACCCAACGTCGGTAAAAGTTCACTTTGTAACCGGTTATTAGGAATGCAGCGGATGTTGGTTTCCGAAGTTGCCGGTACCACTATTGATTCTGTGGATTCGCCGTTTATCTATAATGAAAAAAAATATATTATCGTCGATACGGCGGGCCTTCGCCGGCAAGCTAAACGCGAAGAGGGTTTAGAAATTATCTCGGCCTTTAAATCTAAAGAATCGATTCGGCGCGCTGACATGGTGTTACTGGTTATTGATGGCCAAGAAGGACCTTCAGAACAAGATGCAAAGATTATGCAAGCCATCCTTGACGATCATAAAGGTGTTATACTTGTCGCTAATAAATCAGATTTAGCAGGCGCTGCTCTTGATAACTACCGCGACACATTTCGGGCCCAGGTTGAAAAGGTATTTCATTTTTTTACGGATGTGCCTGTGGTATTTACTTCAGCTCAAACGGGTTCGGGAATTCCAGATTTATTTAATATGATTGAAAAAGTTACGAACAACATTAACTTTCGCGTAGCAACGTCCGAGCTTAATGACTTTTTCTTTCAAACAATCCGCAAAACGCCAGCGCCAGTCTGGGGAGTAAAAGACGTCAAGTTTTATTACCTCACTCAAACGTATCAAAAGCCACCGGCATTTATTGCGTTTGCGAATCATCCTGATGGCGTTACCCCGTCTTATCGACGTTTTTTGATTAAGCATTTGAAAAACGAATATAATCTGCAGGGGACTCCGATTCGAATCTTTTGTATGAAAACTAGAAGTGGTAAAGAAAAAGAGTAATGGCTAAAAAATCATCATGGAGAAATCGCCTTTCCTTTTATTTACTGGCCATCGGTAGCGCCTGTGGTTTGGGTAATTTGTGGCGTTTTCCCTATATTGTAGGTGAAAATGGCGGCGGAGCTTTTCTATTACTTTATGTTTTTTTAGCATTAACTATTGGCCTAACGTTATTGATTGCGGAACTGATGATCGGGCAATTCACGGGCTCAAGCATATTAGTTGCTTCAAAACGATTTGCAGCCCAGCAGAAATTGCCACTTCATCTTTTTGGAAGATTAAGTTTACTAATAAGCGCAGTGACGTTGTCGTACTACTCGGTAATCTGCGGGTGGGTTCTACATTATTTAATGCAGTTTTTTATTAATCTTTTTCAAACCCGCCCGATGACTTTTTTATCTGGAGATTCGGTCCTTACACTTTACGAAAACTCATGGCTGCAGTTTTCATTAGCTAGTGTGCATCTGCTTATTTCGATTATTATTGTGGTCAAAGGATTTAGTGACGGTGTTGAACGTTGGATCACTTCGTTACTGCCGCTATTTGGCTTACTCGTTATCATATTGCTGGTAAAATCTCTTTCGTTGGATACGACTCCAGATGTCTTACGATTTTTGTTTTATCCGGATTTTTCAAAGCTTACGTGGGCTTCACTGGGTCATGCCATCGGCCACGTGTTTTTTACGCTATCTTTGGGCTTTGGAACGATGGTTACTTTTGGATCTTACTTTCGTGATGAAGAACATCTGCCAGCCATTGGTTTTCGCGTCACAATAGTGGATACCGTGATTTCTTTATTAGCTGTGCTATTAATTTTTCCGATCGCCTTTTCTAGTTCGGCTAAGCCGATTACCGATCCAAGTTTACTGTTTGAGGTTTTACCGAATTTTCTGGCTAAAGATAAAGGTGGAGTGTTTTTTGGACTTATTTTCTTTTTATGTCTTTGGCTTGCGGCTTTAAACGCCAGCATTGGTTTACTAGAGACAATCACTGCTAATTTAGTTGAAAAAAGGCCCCAACTCAAAAGATCTTTGTCTGCTTGGATATCGGGTTTTGCAATTTTAGTCTTAACGATTTTTCCTGCTTTTTCGGGGACCCTTTTTAAGAATTTTAATTTCAATGGCCACGGCTTTATCGAGATTTTAGATGCGTTTTTAATAAATGGTCTATTGCCTATTGCGGGATTGGGAATGGTTATTATGGCGTTAATGGGTCTTACGAAAATGGATCGCAAAAAGCTGTTCACCAAAGATGGAAGTCCCACAAGCCACAGCATGTATTCCCATTGGGAATTCGCGCTGAAGTGGGTCGTGCCGAGTTTAGTAGTGCTTGGTCTTTTGCTGCAGCTTTATAACTTTTTATTCTCTTAAATGCTTTTCAGAAACTCCACCTACCAAATGCCCTTGGGTGGTGGAGTTTCAAAAATTTATTCCAATTAATGTGGATACATCGTAAAGGTCGCCATTTAAATTAGGCTTAATCGGATTAGGCTTTGCTCCGCCGTTCCCGTTCGAACCCTCTTCAATAAAATGCTTATTTTCATCTGGGAATTGCACATAATGGTAGGCCGCTTGCAAACCTAAATAAGCGCGATGCCGCATCAATGGAATTTCTAACCCCACGCCCATCTTGAATCCAATCACGCTATCAGGAGGCGCTGTGACTTCCTCAGATAAATTGTAGGTTCTTTTGTAATTGCCAGCTCCGACAATAATATACGGGTTCAAATCGGCCAGTCCTTTTGTTACGTTTTGTGTGTTGAAATAATATTTCACGTTAAGGTCGATGGTCTGAATGTTGACCGAGCCGGTGTAGGTCTTTGAAACTTTCGTAAGTTCTACATTCGTAAAACTTTGAAATTGGATATTATGATCGCCCATCGAAAAACCAATAGAGCCTGCAATTTGGATATCAAAAAAATAACTAAACTGAACCCCGTAAACGGCGTTGGGGGAATAGGCCTGTGCGAAGCCATCAGTAAAGCCGCGGTAACCAAGCTGCATTCCTAAAGTTAGGTAACGGCCATTTTTAAAAAAGTTAATGTCGGCTTCTTCTTCAGCATCAAGTTCAAATTCATTATAATCTGAGAAAGGATCGAAAGCCTCATCGACATCAGAAGTCTGGGCCCAAGCCTGCGAATGGTTTAGGCTGATTAAGATAACTGCAAAAGCAAAAAAATATTTTAGACGGAAAACATTCACCTTTTTATTCTGAATTGAAGTGAAAGGCTGGACTACAAAAAAATTCTTTCAAGCTCTGCTTTAGTCCTGAAGCGTTAATCATAATCCTTCTTGTCGGGAGAAGCTGGTAGCTGGTAATTTTAAGGCAATCCTAGGAGAACGTTTTGATCGACTACAAAAAAGCTGGTGTCGACATTCAGACTGGTGACCAACTTGTATCATGGTTGCAAAATTCTTCTTCTCCAACCACTTCGCAATCTAAAGAAACGCAAACTTACACCTCAGATGTGCCTGATTACAAAAATCGGGTGGTTTCCGGCATTGGCGGCTTTGCAGCTTTATTTGATGGGCGTTTTTCAAATATGAAAAAACCACTTTTGATTTCCTGCACAGATGGCGTTGGAACAAAAGTAAAAATGGCTTCATTCTTTAATGACTACTCGACCGTGGGCCAAGATTTAGTTGCGATGTGTGTGAATGACCTGATTTGCACGGGAGGAACTCCGTTATTTTTTCTAGATTATTACGCCGTGGGAAAATTGAATTTAGAAAATGCCCAGTCTTTCTTAGCTGGTATAAAAGAAGCCTGTCAAAAATCACATTTAGTTTTAATCGGCGGAGAAACCGCCGAAATGCCCGGTGTGTATCAAAACTCTGATTTTGACTGCGCAGGCTTTTCAGTTGGGGTTGTGGATGAAGAGAAGTTATGGGGCCCACAAAAGGTAAAAGATGGTGACATTATTTTGGGCCTTGCAAGTTCGGGCTTTCACAGTAACGGTTATTCTTTAATCCGAAAAGTTTTCGAAAATGAGTTTGAAAAATTTAAATCGTGGTTGATGAAGCCTACCGAACTTTATGTTGAAGCCGTTTTAGCCATTAAAAATGAATTTGAAATACACGCGGCGGCCCATATCACAGGTGGAGGAATCGAAAACATTCCACGAGTTTTGCCCGAACACTTAAAAGCTGTTTTAACCAAGTGGCAACTTCCCGAATGTTTTATTGAAGTGCAAAAACGGGCCCAAATTTCTGATAGCGATCTTTATGAAACCTTTAACTGCGGAATTGGTTTTACTTTGATTCTTCCTGCAAACCAAGTAACTGGTGTACAAAAAAAAATCTCGTCATTAGGAATAAATTCGGTCGTGATCGGATCTGTACAAAGCAGGAAACCAAAGGATGCCCATGTTAGTTGGGATTAGAAAGCCGAAAAAAATTGCGGTTTTTATCTCGGGGAATGGCTCCACTTTACAAACTTTTCTAGATATGCAGCATCAACTGCAGATAGTAACTGTAATCAGTAGTAAGAAAAATACACGTGGCGAACTAAAAGCAAAACGCTACGGCATTCCGACATTTCATTTTTCAAAAATTATTTCGTACCAAGATTTGTCGAAACACTTATTAAGTCTGCGTGTCGACCTTATATTCTTAGCAGGATTTATGAAAATATTGCCACCTGAGTTTGTCCAGACGTGGCAGCATCGAATTTTTAATATTCATCCTAGCTTGTTGCCAGATTTTCCTGGCCTTAATGCCATTGAAAATAGCTATGAATCTAACCAGGAAATGGGAGCCACAATACATGAAGTGACAAATGTCATGGATGGTGGTCCGCGATTTTTACAGCAAGCTTCATTAACTGTCGCTGCAAGGCCTTTACAAACCGCAAATGGCGCTGTTATTTTTTTGCGGCGAACGGAGCAGCATCTATTACGTGAATTTATTCTAAGAAGGGCTTGGTGAAATTTTGAAAATTGCCTATATCGCGTATGACCGCACCTGCTTAAAATCATACCCCTATTTCGCAGCACATGGCCATGAGGTTCAATATTTTTTGACTCAAGAGTTAGATAGTTTTACCGAGTTGGCTTTTTCGGAAATCGATATTTTAGTTGATGGTCTATTGATACCGGCAGCCAAATATCAACGGACTGAACAGCAAAAGAAAAAGTATAACGAAATTGCAACTTCTTATCTTGAATTACGGTCCTTGATTGCGAATACAGAAAGTATTTCAGCCTCCGGGAAATCAACCGGTACTTCTGAAGGAATGCCAGCGGTGTTTAACGTAAATCAAATCAACGATGTGCAAATAGATCCAAAGCAACGAAAAGTATTTTTAGAGCTAACAAAAAAAGGTGTCGAAAGTTTTGATCATCTTGTCATTGAAGGACATCCCTTTGTTAGCGATAACCTTGTTGATAAAAAAATAAATATCGCAAAAAGCAACGACAGTCTTAAGTACGTGTGGTCTAGTTTAAGCTTCGATATTGAATTTTTGCAGCCTTTAACGCCCTTTACTTCAAGTTTTTCATTTTTCATGGTGCAAGATTCAACGCGAAAAAATGTGGTCGACAATTGGCTTCTTTGTCAAATGAAAGGCGATCAAATTGCGATTTGGACCTTTTTGCCGATACATCAAATCAAAAATCCTGAATTTCAAAAGTTTTATATCGAGCGCTTAAAAACTGCAGTCGGAAAAAAGCTTGATTTTTTACTTTTCAAAAAATTCCGTGATTTTTACTTTTCAACTGTTGGCGCCTCGGCTTCTATTGTAGCGTCAATGCGGGGTCCGCTTGTGACTGTCCCAAACTTTATGTACTGGGGCCAAGCCGAAGTAATAAAATATATCGACGGTACATTAACTAAAAAACTTAAGGTTTTACAGCAACAGGCTGAGGCTAAAATATGATTGAGCGCTACTGCACCAAGGAAATGTCAGAAATATTCTCAGAAAAGTCCCGCTTTGAATTTATGAAAAGCGTGGAGCTAACGTGTGCCGAGGTCCAAGCCGACTTGGGAATAATTCCAAAGGCCGCGGCTAAGAATATTAAGACAAAAGCTAAATTTGATGTCCAAAGGATTCTAGAAATCGAGAAAACGACAAAACATGATGTCATTGCTTTTGTTTCAAGTTTAGCTGAAAGCGTGGGTCCTGATGGCCGCTTTATTCACTTTGGTCTAACAAGCTCTGATGTTTTAGACACGGCTTTTAGTTTACAATTAGATTCTGGCTTAGAGTTAATCTTTAAAGAGCTTGAATTACTTGATAAAATTTTGGTGCAGCTAATTTATAAACATAAAAATACAATTTGTGCTGGACGTACCCATGGAATTTTTGCTGAAATTACAACTTTTGGATTTAAAATTGCCGGGTTTCACCAAGAACTTTTAAGAAATAAAGAAAGACTCTTACGAGCTAAGAAACAAATTCGAATTTGCAAATTAAGCGGTGCTGTTGGAACCTCTTCGGCTTTGCCGATTGAATTTGAAGCGAAAGTTGCTAAGAAACTTTCGCTGCAGGTCGAGCCTTTCGCCACGCAAGTTGTGCCTAGGGATCGACATGCCGAAGTGATTTTAGCGTTGTCTTTTTTATTTACGGGTTTTGATCGTTTAGCTATTGAACTGCGGCACTTACAACGTAGTGAAGTGGGTGAAGTCATTGAAGGTTTTCAAAAAGGTCAAAAAGGTTCTTCGGCAATGCCGCATAAAAAAAATCCAATCAGTGCAGAGAATATCTCAGGCTTGACGCGGCTTATGAAAAGTTATGCTCAAGCAGCAATGGATAATATTTCATTATGGCACGAACGTGATATTAGCCACTCTTCAGTGGAAAGAGTTATTTTTCCAGATTGCTTTCAGTTGGCGCACTATGGAACGCGCAGGCTTAATGAGCTTTTGAAAAACTTATTTGTTGATGAAGAAAAAATGGCGATGAATACACAACAGCTAGGTGGAGTGTTATATTCTTCACATTTATTGCTTCACTTGGTCGAAAACAAAAAACTGTCGCGTGAAGAGGCCTATCATTTGGTGCAACAAGCGGCTCATGGCCTAAAACAAGGCCAGCACCTGCAAGACGAATTGTTAAAACAGACCTCGACAAAATCCTACTTCGATAAAAAATCACTGCAAAAAATATTTTCGGGTGAAAGGCATTTAGCTGCCATCCAGCAACGGTTTAAAACTTATTTTAAAAATGAATCACGTTAGGAAATTTTGTGACTGAACAAAAATTAATTTACGAAGGTAAAGCCAAAAAAATATTTTCGACAGGTGAGTCCGAGCAATTATTAATGGAATTTAAAGACAGCTTAACTGCATTTAACGCTCAAAAAAAGGGTCAGTTTGCGGGTAAAGGAAAATTGAACTGCCTAATATCCACCTATATTTTTAAGTTATTGAATGAGCATAAAATTCCGCATCACTGGCTTAAAACCCAATCTGACAATTTGATGTTAGTCCAGCGGACAAAAATTATTCCGCTGGAAGTTGTGGTAAGAAACTATTTGGCAGGGGCGCTGGCCAAAAAACTAAAAAAAAATGAAGGCGATAAACTAACCCAGCCCCTGGTGGAATTGTACTACAAAGATGATGCGCTTGAAGATCCATTTGTCAGTGATGATCAAGCCATTGAATTTTCATGGGCTACGGCAGAGCAACTAACGATTTTAAAAAAGATGGCGTTAGAAATAAATATAATTCTTTCTGAAAGATTTTTAGCGGCAGGTTTAAAACTTATTGATTTCAAGGTTGAATTTGGTGTGAATCAAAAAAATGAAATATTACTGGCCGACGAGATTTCGCCAGACTGCATGCGCCTTTGGGATATTAAAACCGATGAAAAATTTGATAAAGACCGATTTCGCCGTGATTTAGGCAATGTAGAAGAAGCGTATCAAGATGTCTTAACCCGTTTAGAAAAGGTGAAAATATGCTAATAGGAATAAAAATCATGCCCCGAGAAGTGATTTTAGATTCACAAGGACGGGCCATAGAGAATTCGATGAAAAGTAATGGTTACAAGTTAGAATCCGTACGAGCGGGTAAATATTTAGAAATTGTGATGCCTGCTGGAGATAAGAATTTAGCGCTGGAAAATGTTGAAAGAATGTTAAATGAAGGCGGACTACATAATCCGCTTATTGAAAAATACGATATTAATTTCATTTAATTTCGAAGGAGTGTTTGCATGGCTCAAAAAATTGGGATTACTAGATTCCTTGGAACAAACTGTGATGAAGACGTCAAGCGTTGGCTTGAGCTAAAAAATTGTCAGGCAGAATATCTGTGGTTTGAAGATCGTTTTGACATTAATAACTTCGATGCTGTGATTATTCCCGGTGGATTTAGTCACGGTGATTATCTTCGCTGTGGTGCCATCGCAGCAAGGACCCCGGTGATGAAATCGGTGCGTGAATTTTCAGAAAAGGGCAAACCCGTCTTGGGAATTTGCAACGGCTTTCAAATTCTTTGCGAAGCACAAATGCTGCCAGGTGTACTGCTGCAAAATAAAAATCAGCGTTTTATGGATCAGTGGGAAACACTTACGGTCCAGCAAATAAAAAATCCTTTTTCTAAAGACTTGCAGCTACATCAAAATTTAAAATTACCGATCGCGCACGGAGATGGGAAATTTTACGCAGATAGTGCGACCTTAGCAAAAATGCACGAACGCGATCAAGTTTGGCTTACATATCAGTCCAATCCAAACGGATCAGTTCTAGATATCGCTGGCATTACCAATGAGAAACATAATATTTGTGCCTTGATGCCACATCCAGAACGCGCGTTGTTTGAATGGATGGGTTCATGCGACGGAGGCTTTTTTCTATGAATATTGAGCTTGAAAAAAAATTAAAAACGTATCGATTAAGTCCAGATGAATACGAAAAAATAAAGACTTTGTTAAAACGCGAGCCTCAAGGTGTTGAGTGGCCTTTGTTCTCGGCCTTATGGAGCGAGCACTGCAGTTATAAATCTTCAAAAAATCACTTAAAAAAATTTTCCTTTCGTAATGCAAATACGCCTTTGATGGACGGAGAAAATGCGGGTGTCGTTGATCTTGGCTACGGTGAAAAAATTGCTTTTAAAATGGAAAGCCATAATCATCCAAGTTTTATCGAACCTGTCCAAGGTGCTGCGACCGGCGTTGGGGGAATATTACGTGATATTTTCACTATGGGCGCTAGACCTATTTTATCTGCAAATTATTTGTGTTTTGGCGAACCCAACGCAGAACGTATGTCTTATTTGATGAAGGGTGTGGTCAAAGGAATTTCTTCGTATGGAAATTGTGTTGGCGTTCCAACAGTGACAGGTCAAACGAACTTTCATCCTAAGTACAATAAAAATATTTTAGTGAACGCGCTCAGTGTTGGATATTTTGCTCCGGGGCAGAAAATGGCCTTATCCAATGCCGCTGGTATTGGGAATTTAATCGTTTATGTCGGTGCAAAAACGGGGCGGGACGGAGTGCATGGGGCCTCTATGGCTTCGGCTTCGTTTGATAATGATTCCGAATCAAAAAAACCAAATGTGCAAATCGGCGATCCTTTTTTTGAAAAATTATTAATTGAAGCTTGTCTTGACGTTTTAAAGCAAGACTTAGTCGTAGCCATGCAAGATATGGGAGCCGCCGGCTTAACAAGTTCATCTTTCGAAATGGCGGCTAAAGGCCAAGTTGGTTTTAAGATCGATTTAAAAAAAGTTCCCCTTCGCGATCAAACAATGAGTGCCGAAGATATTCTTCTTTCCGAGAGCCAAGAACGAATGTTGTTAATTTGTGAACCCAATAAGCTAGTGGCGTTACAAAAAGTTTTTACAAAGTGGCACTTAGATTCAGCAGTTCTTGGAGAAGTCCAAAAGGACAAAAAAATTAAATTGATGTGGGGACCTGAAAATTTAGTTGAAATCGACCCGGATCTTATTATTGAACACGCCCCCCGCTATGACCGACCTTATTCCAAATGGATTTCTAAGAATAAAGTTACCGAGCTTCCAAAAAATAATGTTGATTTGAACAATTTGATTTTGGCTGCGCTACGAAATTCAAAACTCAACCAGTTTTCATGGATCCACAACCAGTATGATCAGCGGGTGGGTGCCCGAACTGCAAAAGCTTGTGAAAGTTCAGTGGCCTTTTGCAGATTAGATCATTCTGAACGGGGATTGGCCGTGGCGGTAGGCTGCAGACCTGATCTGATGGAGCTTGATGCTCAGTTAGGTGCGCTTGATGCCGTCTACTATCCTGCTTTTCAAATGGCGCTTAAGGGAGCCGTGCCCTTAGCAATTACTGATTGTCTTAATTTTGGTAATCCGCAAAAGTTAGAAATCATGACTGAATTTGTAGCAAGCGTTGAAGCGATTGCAAAAGCTGCAGAATCAATAAATGCTCCGGTTATCAGTGGCAATGTTAGTTTTTACAATGAAACATCTGGGGAAAATATTATTTCTACACCGGCCACCGGCGTAGTTGGTGTGCGGGATTCGGTCGATGAAATTCGACCTGATCAATTTCAGATGCGGTACGAGTCTATTGTTCAAGTTGAATTCGATTGGGTGCAAACGGATACCTGGCTGTCAGCTTTTAATAATAAAAGTTCGCATTTTAAAATGAACGATGCTGCCGGTGATGTGGTAGCGCAATTTATATTACGTTGTCAAAAAATTGATAGTGCTGCCAAAGAACAAAAAATAAATATTTCTAGCATTAAAGCCGTAGGACTGGGCGGAGTTGGTGTAACGTGCTTAAAGATGACCACGTCCGAGATTGGTTTTAATTTAAGTTATGACACGAGCTTAGGTGGTGCCGCCGATTTATTTAAAGATCAGCTGTACAGCTTTATTTTAACAACGAATGACTTCGAAAAAACAAAATCTTTTCTTAAAAAACATTTCAGTGGGATACTTATTGATATTAAGATAATCGGTGAAACAGCTGATAAGACACTTTGTTTTTCAAATGCCCTAAGCCTAAATTTTATGGATTTTAAGAAACAATTTGCCGAAGGATTTTAACATGAGTTTTAAGACATCGTGGAAAGATGAGTGCGGAGTTTTTGGTATTTGGGATCATTCAGAAGCCGCACAACTTACGTACTTGGGCTTGTACGCCCTTCAACACCGCGGACAAGAATCGGCTGGGATTGTTTCATTAGACACCTCAGCAAACTTAGAAAACAATAGACCTGCTCATCACATATATAAAAGCTTGGGTCTAGTTTCTGATATCTTTAAAGAATCTAATCTTAAAAAATTAAAAGGAATGTCTGCCATCGGTCATGTTCGTTATTCAACCACTGGTGACAATATGATGACCAACGCACAACCCCTGACTTCGAATTTGTATTCGGGGCCGCTTGCAGTTGCCCACAATGGAAATATCGTCAACAGTGCTGTCCTGCGCGAGGCCTTACAGCGCGATGGTTCCATTTTCCAAGGAACTAACGACACCGAAATTCTTTTGCACTTGTTGGCGAAAAATCCCTCTACTCACTTGCGATCAGCCTTGAATGAAAGTTTGCAAGTGCTTGAAGGTGCTTACAGTTTTGT
This sequence comes from Bdellovibrionales bacterium, assembly GCA_043753645.1. Classification (GTDB taxonomy): domain Bacteria; phylum Bdellovibrionota; class Bdellovibrionia; order Bdellovibrionales; family Bdellovibrionaceae; genus Pseudobdellovibrio. Next base: position 35,633 of record JAYUWH010000166.1, on the reverse strand, counting down.
AATACTAGCCCATGACCGTCTTATTGCTGCGCGCGATCCGTTAGGCTTTCGACCGCTAGTTCTAGGTCAAATAAAAAACGGTACAGGCTTAAGTTATGTGGTGGCCAGTGAAACCTGCGCATTGGATTTAATTGGCGCTGATTTTGTGCGTGAAATAGAGCCGGGCGAAATCTTAGATATAAGTGCGACTGAAATTGTCTCAGAAAAGATCAGCCTGCCTGCGGGAAAAAGAAAATCAGCGCAATGTGTTTTCGAACATGTTTATTTTTCAAGGCCTGATTCAGTGGTTTTTGGAAGATCCGTTTATGGATCACGAAAAAATTTTGGCGAGCAATTGGCTTTTGAATCTCATGTGCAGGCCGATATTGTCATTCCAGTTCCAGACAGTGGAGTACCTGCAGCCCTTGGATTTTCGCAGGCCAGTGGGATTCCGTTTGAATTTGGAATTATTCGTAATCACTATGTTGGCCGCACTTTTATTCAACCGGGTCAATCTGTGCGTGATTTTGGAGTGAAGATTAAATTAAATCCCCAGCCTGAAGTTTTAAAAAATAAGCGAGTGGTTGTTATCGATGATTCCTTAGTTCGCGGCACGACCAGCCAAAAAATAATTCAGTTGATACGTCAAGCAGGAGCCAAAGAAGTTCATCTACGAATTGCTTCGCCTCCGACAATGGGTCCCTGTTTCTACGGCGTGAATACGCCGCAAAAAAGTGAATTAATAGCGTCTCAGCAAAGTATTGAAGATATTCGCAAATTTATTGGTGCTGATAGCTTAGCTTATTTAAGTGAGAAAGGGATGTGGAAGGCGATGCAAGCTGGTCCTGAAACTTTCTGCGCTGCTTGTTTTAACGGGGATTATCCGACAAGCTTAAAGGGTGTTGAAACGAAAAATCAAATCGAAAAAGCTGGCCTCGAAAAAACTTAAAAAAGGTTCGGTATCAAAGATGTTAGCTCCTTTAGTTCAAGGAGATTTAATTGATATCGTAGCTCCTGGATCGGCATCAGATGCAGCACTTATTTTGAGAGCTTGTGCCGTCTTACAAAGTTGGGGATATCAAACACGAGTACCTGCGGACTTAATAATGCCAGATCTTTTTTTGTCAAATTCTGATCAGTACCGATTTACAAGTTTAAAAAATGCTTTAATTGCTACAGATTCTAAAGCCATTTGGTGTGTGCGTGGTGGCTATGGATCATTGCGGTTACTTCCGCACCTAAACAAATTAAAAAAACCAAAACAAAAAAAATTGCTTATCGGCTTTAGTGATATTACTTCAATACAATTATTTTTGACACAAAACTGGAATTGGCCCTCATTGCACGGTCCTTTATTGGACCGGCTGGGAGCTGAAAGTCTGCAGCCAGAAAATTTGCACGAACTACGCAGTTTGCTGAATGGGTCACAATCTGAGACAGAATTTTCAAAGTTAAAACCTATAAATGCAGCTGCAAAAAAAGGAAAGCTTATCGAAGGTACCATTTCTGGCGGAAATTTAATGGTATCGACCTCGACCTTAGGTACTGTGAATCAAATCAGCAGTAATGGCAAAATTTTATTCTTCGAAGAACTTAGCGAACGCGGCTACCGAATTGACCGGTGCTTACAACAAATGAATCAAGCAGGCGTCTTTAAAAATGCCAGCGCTATCATCTTTGGTGATTTTTTAAAGTGTCATGAGCCTAACGGAGAAGATCTATCATTACCGACACTGGAAAAGTTTTTTAAAGACCATAAAATCCCTGCTTTTGTGGGAGTTGAGTTGGGACATGGTTCTATTCAGCGACCAATTTTTTTTAATACGAAAGCTAAAATTTTCCCAATGGCGACTTCTCAATCACAAACTAAGATGATAGTGTATTCTCCATATGAAGTACTCAAGCCAAGAAAATAAGCTCATCGAAAATATAAGACTCGCGATTCCAGATATTACTCCCGGAGTGACCGTGCGCGCATATCATGTAGGTCGCCTAGTTTGCGATATAAGTGTAGGTCAAACCTATCCTTATTATGATTTAGCTTCACTAACGAAAGTTATATTTACCCAGCAAGCTATGATGGAAACCTTTGATCAAGGCAAGTGGAACTTAGATACCAAGGTTAGCGATATTTTATCTGACTTTCCCCACACAGAAATTTTAATCAAAGAGTTATTGTCGCACACCTCGGGCCTAGCCTGGTGGTTACCTTTTTATGAAAAAATTCCACAGGCTATATCATGGCAAGAAAAAAGAAAATGGCTGTATCAAGAGCTGAAAAAAACAGAACTTAAAAAAAATGAAAAGGCTGTTTATTCAGATTTAGATTTTATGCTTCTTGGGTTTATTTTAGAAAAAATCTATGAAAAAGATATTTTTCAAATCTGGCTGGAATTTAAAAGCAGATACTATAACGATACGACCTTAAACTTTCATTTGAATAATCAAACTGAAGTTCCTATTTCACAATTTGCCCCAACAGAAGATTGCCCGTGGAGAAAAAAAATCATGCGTGCTGAAGTCCATGATGAAAATACTTGGGCCTTAGGTGGAATTTCGACTCATGCCGGATTGTTTGGAAGTATCGAAGACGTTTCGGCATTTGGTCTTAATGTGCGATCGCAATTACAAGGTATTGCCAGATATCAAATTCGGCAAAAAACAGCACAATTATTTGCAATGCGGGCAATTCCTGCAAACGTAGGGGATTGGGCATTAGGCTACATGATGCCAACGGCCGATGCTGCCAGTTGTGGTTCCCATTTTTCAGTCCTTTCAATTGGTCACACAGGCTTTACCGGAACTTCCTTTTGGTATGACCCAAGACATGATTTATTAGTTCTGATCTTGAGTAACCGAGTTCATTATGGCCGAGAAAATAAAGGTTTTGCGAAATTACGACCACAAATTCATAACTGGATATTTGAATCTTTAAGAAGGACGATCTAATGCCACACGGAACGATAAAAAATTTAAAAGGTGGCGATCATATTCATATGATGGGCGTTTGTGGCACTGCAATGGCAAGTCTTGCTGGGCTATTGAAGGATAGAAATTTTAAAGTCACCGGAAGTGATGCGAATCCTTATCCGCCAATGTCTACACAACTTGAAGCCTTGGGAATAGCCATTCAAAAACCGTATGATGCTAAAAATTTAATTCCACGTCCTGATTTTGTCATTGTTGGTAATGTTATTTCAGCAAATAATGTTGAAGCCGTCGAGATGAATCGCCTAGATCTGCCGTTTTGTTCTTTGCCTGAAGCCCTTGGGGAATTAATTATTGCTGAAAAAAATTCTTTTGTGGTAGCTGGCACCCATGGAAAAACCACCACAACTTCTTTACTTAGTTGGGTGGCTGAAACTTGTGGGCTGCAGCCTGGTTTTTTAATTGGCGGAATTCCAAAAAATTTCTCACAAAGTTTTCGAAATCCAAAAGCCAACACGTTTATGATTGAAGGCGATGAATATGATACCGCTTATTTCGATAAAGTTCCGAAATTTATTCATTATAAACCTAAGTTTGTAATTTTAACTTCAGTTGAATTTGATCATGCCGATATTTATAAAGATTTTGATGCAGTTAAGGCTGCATTCAGAAGGCTTGTAACTTTAATTCCGGCCCAAGGCTCGCTACTTTTTTGGGGGGATGACAGTAACGTTCAGCAAATCGCGCAGCTTTCGGTGGCTAAAAATAAATTCTCTTACGGCTTTAACGAGGGTCAAGATTATCGTGTTCAAGTGCTAGAGCAAAAAGATGGTTTTACTAGTTTTGTGATATTTTTTAAAGAAGAAAAACTTGGTGAATTTCGCACACTAATGACGGGTGATTACAATATATTAAATGCGGTCGCGGTCATTGCTCAAGCGCATGTTCAAGGCTGGGATTTAAAATCCGTTCAGCAGGCAGTTTCGACATTTACTGGAGTAAAGCGACGGCAAGAAATTTTAGGTGAGCCTAAAGGAATATTAGTTATTGAAGATTTTGCCCATCATCCAACAGCTGTCAAAGAAACTGTTAAAGGGATTCAAAGTCGTTATCAAGGACGAAAAGTTTTTTCAGTTTTCGAACCACGCTCTGCCACCAGTAGGCGAAAGGTTTTTCAAAAAGCTTACGTGGAAGCTTTTAATTATTCCGATGAAATCATTTTAGCAGAAGCTTTTGATCAAGCTAAAATCGCAGAAGAGGATCGATTTTCGGTGCAAGAGCTGATTGAAGATTTAAAAGCGACTGGAAAAAAAGCGACGGCCTTTCGTACGGCCGATGAGATCGTTGGATATTTAAAGTCTAACGCCAAAACCAAAGACGTTATTCTGATTATGAGTAATGGCGGCTTTGATGGCATCTACAAAAAGCTTATGGATTCCCTTAGCTAAAAAGCTTAAATTAAATGCAATTATGTCTAAGAGCATCGCATTAAATTTTAGTTAGTACATATTCCCATTGAAACCCAGATGTATAAAAAATAAAACCATGGAATGGCAAAAAAATCAGGCGAAATGACGCCATTGATGAAACAGTACTGGGACATCAAAACCGCTCATCAAGATAAAATTTTACTATTTCGCATGGGAGATTTTTTCGAAATATTTCATGACGATGCTGTTAAAGCGGCTCCTATCGTCGGTATCACCTTAACTCAACGAAATAAAAAATCAGAAGATCAAACTCCAATGTGCGGCGTTCCCCATCATGCCATTGGAGCTCCGATCAATAAATTATTGGCCGCTGGATTAAAAATCGCAATTTGCGATCAGGTTGAAGATCCGAAATTGGCTAAGGGCTTAGTTAAGCGTGCTGTAACCCGTATTTTAACACCGGGGATGGTTTTTGATAGTGAAACCTTAGATCAAACTAAAGCGCATTATTTGTGTGGGCTTGATTCGACTTCAATTAGCTTTGTGGATACCACTACTGGCGAAGCTTTTTATTTTGAAACATCGTCAGATACAGAGAAACTACGCTTGATTGATATATTGCCGGTCGCGGAGGTCGTGGTCCGTAATAAAAATGAAAAGTGGATTTTAGATCATAATCTTTCTGACAGGGTATTAGTTTCTGAACACGCAGTCCCTGATCTGACATCGCGAGAGCTTTTATTAAGTTATATAAAAACTTTAGCCGTCACAGATTTACAATTTTTATTAAAACCTTTTGAAAAGCGTGAGACAGAGCAGCGCTTAAATCTTTCTCAAACAACTCTGCGGCATCTGGAAATTTTTTCGAATTACAAAGGCCTAGAACAGGGCTCACTTTTCAAAGCCATTGATCGGACTAAAACTTCGGCGGGATCAAGACTTCTGCGACAGTGGCTTAGTTTTCCCCTTCGAAATAAAACTCAAATAACTCAGCGCCAAGAACAAATAAGCTGCTTCCGTGATCACATGATGGAGCTTAAGAAAGTTCGAGAAATTTTAGCAGGCATGGGTGATCTAGAACGTCGTATGGGAAAGGTTTCCCAGCCGCAGTGCCATGCGCGCGATTTGCTGGCGATTGGTATATCTATAAAAGTAGGGCTACAGGCTTTAACTTGGAGTAAAAAATTTCATGATACAAAGCTAGAAATTGATCTTCCAATTTTATCTGAACTTGCAGCAAAAATAGAAGCAACTATTGCCGACGATGCGCCACTTTCAGTTAAGCAAGGTCACATGATAAAATGTGGTGTGCTTCACGAATTGGATGACTTAATTAATTTGTCGGTTAATGCTCATCAGCTGGTTCAAGCTTTAGAGCAAAAAGAAAAAACCAGTACAGGTATCAGCTCGTTAAAAGTTCGCTACAACAATGTTTTTGGTTACTATATTGAGATTACGAACGCCCACAAAGATAAGGCGCCCAAGCATTATCAGCGGAAACAAACCCTGGCTAACGCTGAAAGATATTATACGGATGAGTTGATTGAGCTTGAAAAAAAGGTGCTATCGGCTCAAAGCAAACGATTTGAACTTGAATACGAAATATACAGCGAATTAAGAAATGAAATTTTAGCCGGGGCCGCAAGAATTCTGAATTTTGCAAGCTGTTGTAACGAGTTGGATGTCATTTCTAGTTTAGCTTGGCTTAGCCTTGAAGAAAGTTACTGCAGACCTACCTTCGACGAGGCTGCTGGTAAATTATATCTTAAATCATCCCGCCACGCCGTAGTCGAACAATTTGCGCGGGGTAAATTCACCTCTAACACTGTGTTAATGGAAAAAAGAAATTGCTTCTTAATCACCGGACCCAACATGGCTGGAAAATCAACATTGATGCGGCAAGTGGCGCTGTCAGTGATTTTAGCACAAATGGGATCTTATGTTCCGGCCACAGAAGCAGTCCTGCCAATCTACGATGCTGTTTTCACTAGGATCGGAGCCAGCGACCAGCTGTCTGAAGGACTTTCAACGTTTATGGTCGAGATGACAGAAACCGCAGCGATGCTTAATGAAGCCAGTCCAAACAGTTTATTGATTCTTGATGAAGTTGGGCGGGGTACTGCGACTTTTGATGGTATGTGTTTAGCGCAGTCTATTTTAGAATATATTTTAACTCATTTGAAAACCCATGTTTTATTTGCAACGCATTACCATGAATTAACTTTGTTAGAAAAAAAATTCTTACAAATTAAAACTAAATTTATGCAGGTCGAAACCAAATCCAATGGTGACATACAGTTTCTTCATTTACTTACAGATGGTTCTGCAGGTCAAAGTTATGGAGTGAAGGTTGCTGAGCTGGCGGGAATTCCTAAAGAAATAATCAAGCGGGCTCATGATTTATTGCAAGAGCTTGAGTCGGCAAAGGTTTCATCGTCGTCGGCAGATAAAAAAGATTTTGAAATCAAATCGACAAAACAAATGGCTTTATTTGAAACTGTTCTGGTCGTTGATCATGAAAAAGAAAAATTAATTAGCGAATTAAAGACTTATCCGGTGCAAAAAAGTTCGCCCTTAGAAGCATTAAATCAAATAGCGAAATGGCAGCAAAAAATTTAAATTTATTTTTTCGGCGTGACTGAAGGTTGTTTCGCGCCAGCCAAGCTTCCTTTGTGCTCGCGCCAATTGTATTCGGCACCTTGAACTAATCGGTTATTCCAATCATCCCACTTTTTTTTTGGAAGTTTGTGAGCGATCTGCCCTTTATCATCAAAAATGTCTGGTTCTTTGCCACCGATAAAATCGGCAATCTTTTTTAGTATTCCCATTCTTAAAGACTAACTACATTTTAGGATTTGCGCAAATATCAATGATGTCTAAACCACGTTCTTCGCCAGGATAATGACCACCGGTTAATTGTTGAAAGCACTCTTTTGCCGCTAACTTAAAGGCAATGTCTTTAGAGGGCGCTTGCTTTTTGATTTCAAACGAAGCGGTAGTTGAAGCCTTAAACTGGAATTTGAACTCCTGCTGTGTTGGTGCTGCAGAGGCTGTTAAACTAATGAAGGCAATTCCAACTGAAAGAATGATTTTTTTCATATAATCTCCTTACCTAGATACATTGCAAAACCTAGGACCAATCAGATTTTAAAAGTCTTTAAGTAAGACATTCTAACTTGCTGTAAAGACTAATGAATATAGAGTCTCATTAAGATACAACTGGTCTTGATCCGAAATAGCAAAAATTGTTAATCACAGCCCATTGACTTTTTTATGCATTGTGTTATGTTGAGCCATATCAAAATTTTAGTTTTAAGTTTGGGGTTTTGACGGCGGATTTGTGTTTTGGGTGGGAATTATATTAGGAGACCCAAAATTATGAGAATTCTAGCGTCTATAACGATCATCTTTTTTATTTCTTTTTTATCCCTAGTTGCCTTTGCCGCCACTCCAAAAAGGGTTTTATTAATTAGCGACATCGATGACACCATCAAATCATCGCACGTTTTAAGTAAAGTTGGCGTGGCAGCCCGGGTCACTAATATGACGGTTCGCTTCAGCGGCATGGCCCAGTTATATCAATTGATAGTGAACGAAAATCCGGGCACCACGAAGATTGTGTATTTATCTAATGCGCCGGAAGAAGTTTTAGGAATACCAGTCTTACAGTATTTACATCAAACATTTTTAAGCTTTAACCGGTTTCCACCTGGTGAGGTAGATCTTCGCGAAAGTATTTTTGAGAAAGATCATAAGATTAAAGAAATAAGAAGGCTTTTAACAAATGAAAAGCCAGATGTAGTTATCATGATCGGCGATAACGGGGAAAACGATGCCGCTATTTACCGTCAAGCAACGCTAGAATTTGCAAATAAAGGCATTACAATGGTTTCATTTATTCACCAGCTTTATTCAACGAAACTAGGTTTTATCGACAGCGTTATTGGCACAAACTCATTTTCTGAAATTGGGAAAAAACTTAAACAAGATCAAACTGGTTTTGTGACACCGGTAGAAATTGCGTTGCAATTAAATCAGCAACGACTGCTAGGTGCGGATAAGGTATCCTGGATGATTCAAAATGTAGCTCCGTTTATCGTGCAAGAAAGTTATTTTGATTCTGATGTTGTGGGCACGATTACTTTTCCATCGTATATAAATTGTTCAGATTTCAAATGGCAGTGGCCTGAAACTGCAGAGCTGCTGCCCCTTATTCATAAAATTAAATCCCAATGCAAATAAAAGATATCGTTCCTGGAATTTATCAAAATTTTCTGGGTCCTAAAATTTTAGAACTTGGAGCGGTTGAGAAAAAGGCAACTTGCGGATCTTGTTTACGCGCGCGGGATAAGCGATTTTCATATTCTTATAAAGAGAACCTAAAGTGCTGTACCTTTCATCCGTACCTTCCTAATTATGCTGTGGGTGCACTGGTATCTGCAGCGGTAAAGACTGAAGGAGTTGTAAGAATAGAAAATAAAATAGAAAATTTAGAATTTTGTTTTCCCATTGGAATCCTAGCCCCATTTGATTACCAGTTAGCTTTTTTATCGAAAAACGACACCGACTTTGGTAATCGCGCGGATTTACTATGTCCTTATTTTAGTAAAGACGACAATCAGTGCTCTATTTGGGAGTACCGCGGAGTTGTCTGCACTTCTTTTTATTGTCGCAGCGACTATGGCCAAAATGGCCTGAAATTTTGGGCTGTGCTAAGTGATTATTTAAGTTACGTCGAGATGGCCTTGGCCGAAGAGTGTTTGGTGCAGCTTGATTTTTCACCACGCGATCTGTCGGATCAGTTGATGTACTTAAATAAACGTGAATTCAGCTTAGATGAGCAGTCGCAAAAAGTTCTCAGCAGTAAGGTTGATAAAAAACTATGGAATGGCTATACTAATAAAATCGATTTCTATAAAAAATGCTTTTCCTTAGTGAACGGAATCGATCGCCAAGCATTTAAAGAAATTTTAGGTGTTCAGGGCTTACAATTAGAAAAAGAAGTTATAGCGTATGCTCATCAACGATAAGATTACAGTATTAAAGCAAGACTTCGCCGCATGTACGGACTGGGAAAAGAAGTACGAAAAAATTATTGCGATGGGAAAGCAGTGGCCTGCGATCGATGAAAAATTCAAGACGGAAGACTTAAAAGTTAAAGGATGTCAGTCCCAGGTTTGGATGAAAGCAGAGCTCAACTCTGAGGGTAGAATTATTTTTTTTGGAGATAGCGATGCCCTTCTTGTAAAAGGTTTAGTAGCTATTGTCTTATCTATTTACTCGGGTGAAACTCCGGCAACAATTTTGGCCGTATCTGCTGATTTTTTAAAAGACATAGGCTTTGATTCGGGCCTAAGTCCAAGCCGCTCAAATGGGCTTTTCTCGATGATAAAACAAATAAAGTACTACGCGACGGCATTTCAGTATTTACTTTCAAAATAAAATCGCCTTAAAATAAATGATGCTAAGACTGTTAATTATTGGATTATTATTGATCTTCGGTTTAAAAGTTGAAGCCAAGATTCGGTTACGTAAAGTTAAAGATTCTCAGCGAACATGTGCCGTTATGAAGGAAGATCTACTTTTAAGTCGGCCTGCTAAGCCTGTTTGGTCAACGGAACGTCATAGTATTGTCGTGGCAGATGACATTCTTTTAGTTAATGATCTTGGTCAAAAGATTTGCACGTGGGATAAAGCCCAGTTTTCAACTTTAGGTGAAATAACAAAATTTCGCTTTTATATCGATGAATACAAAGAAATCATATATCCTTACATAGCTGACAAAGATAAAGGTTTTATCTTCGTAACGACTCCATTTAAAAGCTGTTCGCTAGAAAAATCTGTCAATGTCAGCAAAGTCGAATATCCAAAGTGTGAAAAGCCAAAGCGGGCGGGTAAAAATTCGAAAAAGAAAAAAGTCTAACTCTAACGAAGCGAGGTCTAATGAATAAAAAATTTTACGTCGTTCTTCTAATTTTAAATACAACAAGTTCAATGGCATTTAATCGGGCCTACGGTAAAGATGTTACACCTGTCGCCGCAAAAGGAGCCCCAAATATGGACTGGAAAAAACCCTCAGTTGAAGATCTGAAAATGAAACTTACGCCTACTCAATTCGATGTCACTCAAAAAGAAGGTACAGAACGTGCTTTTTCTAATGAGTACTGGGACAACAAAGAAGAGGGGCTTTACGTTGATATCGTTTCGGGGGAGCCGCTATTTCTATCGAACGATAAATTTGATTCTGGTACAGGCTGGCCCAGTTTTACTAAGCCCGTTGACGATAAAGCGATAAAGATTCACGCTGATAAAAAACTTTTTACACTACGAACCGAAGTTCGTAGTGTAAAGGCAGATTCACACCTTGGTCATGTCTTTGATGATGGTCCAAAGCCAACAGGTAAAAGATATTGTATGAATTCGGCTTCGTTAAGGTTTATTAAGAAGTTAGATTTAGAAAAAGAAGGCTACGGGCAGTTCGTTAAATTTTTTAAATCGGATATGAAAACAACCAATAAGTAATGCGCTTCGCTTTTAAGTCATGCGCTTCGCTTTGAGACACATTTCGTTTTGAGTTCTTACTATAGGGCGCCGATACGTAAGATATGAAAAACATGAAATCAAAACAAAATGCTATCTTAATATTTGCGGGTTTGGCTGGTTTTACTATTCTTGCTTTTCAAAACTGCAGCTCTTCTTTTAGAACTTTGATGTCAGAGAAGCCAGCTCAAGCATCTGATGTCAGTGATATGCTTAGGTCTTCTCAAAAAGAACTTTCAGCAACGAAACGAAACACCCGTGCCGTGAGTTCAGCCAGTCACGACCCGCCTGAGATTCAACCACAAATCGAATCAGATTCTGAAGATAACGTTTTAGATAAAAATGTGCGGTACCGTGACGGTAAGCCCGCACAAAATAAATAGACTTCTATACAATAATTTTTAATTAAATTGTCGCAAATACCTTGTGCGTGTCATCAAGGTCATCAACTGCATTTAAAAATTCTTCCACTTCTTTTTTTTGTAAATCACTAATTTCAGTTATATTAGTCGCTTTGTAGGATGGTGATGCCGATGTCACTTTCCAGCCCCGTGCCTGCAAAGCTTTATTAACAGCGTCTAAATTTTCAAAAGTAGTAGTGAAATCAAAAGTGCTATCTTCATGCTTTTGCACATCATCTGCCCCAGCCTCGATTGCTTCTTCATCGATATCAAAGGACCCACTTCGGACGGCTTCTATTGTGCCTACGCGTGAAAACATCCAAGCAACGCTGCCAGTTTCGCCAAGGTTACCTTCATATTTTTTAAAAACGCTTCGCATTTCAGGTGCTGTGCGATGCTTGTTGTCGGTCTGACATTCAACCAAGACGCCAACGCCATGTGGTCCGTAACCTTCATAAGTTATTTCTTCAATTATTTTTCCGTCATCTAATAACCCCGCACCTTTTTTGATGGCGCGGTCGATAGTATCATTGGGGCATGAAATTGCTTTTGCGGCATCGATCGCCATACGAAGGCGCGCGTTCATATCGGGACTTGGACCGCCCAGTTTGGATGCCACCTGAATTTCACGGGCCACCTTAGTGAACATGGCTCCTTTTTTCTGAGCGTTTTCAGATTTACCCGCTGCTTTCCAACCTTTTCCCATTTAATAACCACCTTTATAACAGTCACAAAAATATCCAGAATCAGGTAAAGTTATCTAGAATTACAAGGGGTTGTCAAAAGATTACCTGTTAAGTTACAGTTCGCTCATGGCAGAATGGTCTTTTAACGAACCAAACGTTTATAAAAAAATCACTGAACTTCGCGCCAGTTCTGAGGCGGTCTTTTATTTAAAAGAAAAAGTAAACGCTCCGTTAATTCCGGCACGAGATATTCATTTATTAGCACCCAAAGAACTACCTGAAAAAAAAGGACTTTCCTTTAAAGAAGGTCAAGCCCGGTTACTGCATGATCTGGCCAGCATAGAGCTACAGGCAATGGAACTTGGCTTAAGAACTTTGGTTGAATTTCCCCAGGCACCAAAGCAATTTCGCGAGCAACTTTGGGACATCACTTTATCTGAAAGTGAGCATTTAGAAATGTGCTTAACCGAAATCGAAGGTCTGGGTTTCAAGTGGGGAGACTGGCCTGTGCACTGTGCCCTTTGGTCGGCGACCAGCCAAAATGATTCTTTAATAGATCGGATTCTAATAGTTCACCGTTTTCTTGAAGGAAGTGGGCTTGATGCTGGAGAAACAATTTTACGAAGGCTGCAAGGTGTGGATGCTAAGCCCGTGCAGAAAGCGGCCGAAAAAATATTTAATGATGAGATCGGGCATGTTGAGTTCGGTTCACGGTGGTACAGAAATATGTGTCGCATAGAAAAAGTAGATGCTTCAAGTGATTTTTCTGTGCGCATGGATAAGCTTCGTTGGGTTTTACCGAAACGCGTAGAAAACATTGCGGTAGAAATTCGTCGAAAAGCCGGATTTAGCGAAAGTGAAATTCAATATTTACAAAATCTTCGGCTTTCATTTTTAGGAAAGCAGAATTAGATTTCATCGTCGGCATCTAAGAAGCGCCAACGACCTTCGGGTAATTTGCCTAACACCAGTTTCCCTACGCGCACCCGTTTAAGCCCGGTGACTCTAAGTCCTACCAGTTCGCACATCCTGCGGATCTGGCGTTTTTTGCCTTGCTTTAAAATAAAGCGCAGCTGGTCTTCATTGATCCAATCGACTTTTGCGGGCTTAAGTTTTTCACCATCAAGTTCTAAACCAAAATTCAGAAGCCCAAGCTGTTCTTTTGTTAAAGTGCCTTGCACGCGCACAATATATTCTTTTTCAACATTAGAATTTTCACCAATTAATTTTTTTGCTAAGCGGCCATCTTGAGTGAAAATAAGTAGCCCCTGAGAATCAATATCCAACCTGCCAACCACTGCAATTTCTTTTAAATCGCCTAGCTGCAAGGTCCGTTTTTGATTTGAAAATTGCGTGCTGTCCTTGACTAAGCGAATAGCAGGTTCATAGCCGGGCTCGGGTTGACTTGAAACATAACCCACGGGTTTATTTAAAATAATCGTAACTAAATTATTTTGCTGTTTTAAAGCCGGCGTATCCAAAGTAATTTTTACATCGGGTAAAACTTTAGTTCCTAATTCTTGAATCCGTTCGCCATTAACAAAAACATAGCCTTTAGCAATGTAATCATCGGCTTCTCGGCGTGAACAAATTCCGCGTTCAGACATAAGTTTTGATAGTCTTAAGGGTTCCGTCGAAATATTTTTTTTTGGTTCATTACTGTGTGACATAATATTTCTGGCTCCAAAGATTTTCCGACTCAAACAATTTTATAAAGGCTAAATCATTTTTTAATTTAAGATCTAAAAAAGATTTTTCAAAATACAGCAAAATATTTTCTGTTGTAGGAATTGTCGTTTTAAATTCTGGCACTACAAAATTTAGATGCTCATGATCCAGGACTGAGGTCAGTTTTTTAAGTTTCACTTTCAAAATTTTGTTTAAATTTTCTAAGTTATCTTGTGAAAGTTTTGGATTAATAACGAATCCTATAGAAATTTTGTAATTATGGCCGTGACCGTACTTTGTAAAACAGCGGCCGAAGTTTTCTTTATTTTCAGCCTGTGATAAACTTTTATTATGATACAAATGCGCTGAACTGAATTCATCTTGAAGAACTAATATTCTAGTCATTTTAAATTAATTCCGCCGTCAACGGAAAGAATGGCTCCGGTGGTCCAAGCCGACTGATCACTTGCTAAGAAGTAGGCGGCTTTAGCAATATCTGCGGGCTGACCTAATTTTGACAAAAGTTGAATGTTAACTAAGCCGTTAGTAAATTTTTCTTTTTCAGCGGCAGACATAGCGTGAAAAGAATGAATCGGGGTGTCGACAATGCCCGGACAAATTGCGTTCACCCGGATATTATGTGAAGCACCTTCTTGTGCCAGTGCCTGAGTAAAATTATTTAAGGCCGCTTTCGTCGCCGAATAAGCCGACGTGCTTGGCACTGGTTTTAAGCCTAAGGTCGATGAGATATTAAGAATACTGCCTTTTTTATTTTTTAAAAAATAAGGCCAAAGAAAACGAGTTAAACGAACCGGGCCCAGCACATTAACTACGAATTGGTCGTGCCACATTTCATCAGTCGTTTCTAAAAAACTTTGCTGATGATAAATTCCCGCATTATTGATTAAGACTTCAATCCGTGGAATAGAGTTGATAATTTCGGATAACTTGTTCGTGTACATTTCAATATCTTTTAGATCAAAAGCTAATATTGCCGTTGGTCCCGGGCACGAAGTCTGTACTGCTTTTAGCTTCACTTCGGACCTGCCAAGTAATAAAACAAAGAATCCATGACGTGAAAATTCTCGTGCGATTTCCGCCCCGATGCCCGAGCTGGCTCCAGTGACAATCACGCCAATTTTACTATTTTCAGCAGTCAGGTCTTTTAGCATTTATGATTTATCCATTTCCATCTTGGCAATGGTTTGCAGTTGCATATTGGAAGTGCCTTCATAAATTTGGCCAATTTTGGCATCGCGCCAAAATTTTTCAACGGGGTATTCTTTGGTAAAGCCGTTGCCACCAAATAAATCTATAGCCGTTGAGGTAATTTTTTCTGCCATTTTCGATGAAAAAAGTTTAGCCATTGCAGCCGATTCAATAAAATCAAGGCCCGCGTCTTTAAGCCTGGCCGCATTGTAAACCATCAAGCGTGAAGCCTCTAGATCAACCCGCATTTGCGCTATCTGAAACTGGACGCCTTGAAACTGACCGATGGCTTTACCAAATTGTTCGCGGGATTTGATATAATTTAGCGTTGCATCATAAGCGCCTTGCGCGATTCCCACCATCTGAGCGCCAATTCCGATACGACCTTCGTTTAACGTCTCAATAGCAATCTTGTAACCCTTACCAACTTCTCCTAAAACATTGGCTTCAGGAACTTCGCAGTTCTCGAAAATTAATTCACACGTTGAGCTTGCGCGAATTCCCAATTTATCTTCTTTTTTACCGACGCTAAAGCCTTTAAAACTTTTCTCAACTATAAAAGCAGTAATTCCTTTGTAGCCTTTGGTAATATCCACATTTGCAAACACGATGTAAAAATTCGATTCGTTCGCATTCGTAATCCAAAGTTTGCTACCATTTATAATCCATTTGCCATCTTTTTTTTCAGCTCGGCATTTTAATCCGAAAGCATCTGAACCAGATGAAGATTCCGACAAGCAATAAGCGCCAACCCATTCACGCGCAAGTTTTGGCAGATACTTTTCTTTCTGAGAGTCATTACCCCAGCGTAAAATGGCATTGGTTACCAAAGTATTTTGTACATCACATAAAACAGAAACTGATCCATCAACGCGGCCTATTTCTTCAATCGCGATGCACGCCATGGTAAATGTGGCACCGGCTCCACCATATTTTTCCGGAGATTCGATACCCATCAATCCCATTTCAAAAAGCTTAGAAATAATTGCGGGATTCATTTTAGCTTCTTCATCCATTTTACTTACATGCGGTTTAATTTCGGATTCAGCAAACGAGCGAATCGCTTCGCGAAAAGCAATTTCGTCTTCAGACCACATCGTTAAAGCGGGGCGAGCATTTTCCATTGTCATTTTCGATCTCCTGAGTATTTAAAAAAGAAATACTAAATTAAGCGGATAGCGTGTTTAGTTCAAGTGACCATATGCATTATAATATGCATCAGAGTGTGGTTTTGTATCTACGCACCTCTTGAGCAATCAACGCGCAGTTTAAAAGTTTCTCTCGACATAAGTCGTAAGCTTGGTAGCATAGATACATATGGATATGATGGAGATCGGTGCAAAATTAGCAGTCAATTTTGTTCCCTTTTTATTTGCACTGTGCTTTCACGAATACGCCCACGGCCTTGTGGCCAAATGGCGTGGTGATAATACAGCAGAGCAAATGGGGCGCTTAACAATGAACCCAATGGCCCATGCCGACATGGTTGGGACTTTCATACTACCAATACTTGGCATTGTAACCGGTATTCCGATTTTATTTGGCTGGGCAAAACCAGTTCCCGTGAATTCAAGAAATTTAAAAAATGTTCGAACCGATATGTTTTGGATCGCCCTAGCAGGACCGCTTTCAAATATTATCCTTGCGGTCGCTACAACTTTTTTCATGATGATCACGGTTCGCTACGATATGTTAGGCACTTTTTCGAAACCCATATTAACAATTGCTCAGAGTTTTATTTTAATTAATTTAATTTTAGCGCTATTTAATATGATTCCACTGCATCCACTTGATGGTGGTAAAGTGCTAGCTCGGTTTTTACCGGCGTCGATCAATTATAAGCTAGAACAAAATGAACATATCAGTGGCTATATTTTACTGGCGTTGATGTTAACCGGTGCTTTTTCTATTTTAAGTAAGCCCGTCTATTTTATCTTCTCAAGCCTTATGGCCTTGGCACAGGCAGGAGCCGTCAGTTGAGAGTCATGAGTGGGACGCGCACGACAGGTGCGCTTCATCTTGGACATTATCTAGGATGGCTAAGTAATTGTTTAAAGTTACAAAAAGAATACACCTGTTATTTTGGCGTGATGGATTGGCACGGAATGACCAGCCACTATAAAGCATCAAACGAAATAGCCGGCTGGAACCGCGATATCTTTGCGGAAATGATTGCGTGGGGGCTTGATCCCGAGAAAAGTACTTTATTTATTCAGTCGATGATCCCAGAGCATATCGAATTATTTATGATTTTTTCAAATCTTACACCCATGGGCTGGCTTGAACGTGTTCCCACCTGGAAAGACGCCGAAGAAGAAGCTAAAGCGGGTGATACCCATAACTTGGGTCGTTTTGCTTATCCGGTATTGCAAGCGGCTGATATCGCCATTTACTTTGGTCAGCTGGTGCCGGTCGGACAAGATCAAGTTTCTCATTTAGAACTTACTCGAGAAATAATTCGAAGGTTTAATCATCTGTATAAGGGAAAACTTCCTGAACCCAAAGCGCTGTTAACAGAGACTCCTTCATTTCCAGGTCTTGATGGTCGGAAGATGTCTAAATCCTATAACAATTCCATTTTACTTTCTGAAGACGAAAAATCTTTAAAGAAAAAAGTAAATTCCATGGTCACGGATCCGGCTCGCGCCTTACGAGAAAATCCCGGAAATCCTTTTATCTGTAATGTGTATTCGTATCACAAATTATTCTCGACAGAAGGAGATCAGAAGTGGGTGGTTGACGGCTGCACGACTGCGGGGATTGGGTGCGGGGATTGTAAAGCCAAGCTGTGTGGTAATATTGAGCAGCTAATAAAAATTCCGCGCGAAAAGAAAAAAGAATTGTTGAATAACCCGAAACAGCTTGATTCAATCATAGCTGCAGGGCGTGACAAAGCCCGTGCCGAAGCAGTTAAGAACTTACAGATAATTAAAGATTACATGAAGTTAAGGTAGAAACCTAATGAGTACGATCCGGGTCCAGTTGCAGCAGTTTGAAGGTCCACTTGATTTACTTCTTTATCTTATTCGTAAAGAAGAGATGGATATTTTTAACATTAATATCGTTGAGATCACCAAGCAGTACTTGGATTTCATCAAGTTGATGAAAGAATTTGATCTTGAAGTTGCCGGTGATTTTATTGCGATGGCGTCGACTTTAATTCAGATTAAATCAAAAATGTTATTACCCCAGTACAATGAAAATGGCGAAATCGTCGAAAACATTGATCCCCGAAAAGAACTTGTCCAAAAATTACTTGAATACGAAAAGTACAAAGAGGCTTCCAAGGCTCTTTATGACCGTCCCTTACTAAATCGTGATGTCTGGGCACGCGGTCAACGTGAAAAATTAGAAGTTAAGAATGATGAGATCGAATTAGAAGAAAACGCCTTATTTTCTTTAATTTCCTCATACCGCCGGGCTATGAAAGTACTTTCTAAAAAAGTACATAAAGTGAATGTGAAGTTGCAGTCTATTGCCAGCCGCATTCTGGAAATGGGCCAAATTTTAAAACCTGGAACCACAACTCGGATGGTAGATTTACTTTCAAAAAATATCGCTGAGCGTATCGATCGCAGTCGCCAAGCACTGATCACTTTCTTATCACTGCTTGAGCTTGGAAAGCTTGGCTACGTTGGACTTTATCAAACTGAAAATTACGGAGATATTCACATTCAAACGCATAAAAAAATTGAAGGCGATGTGGTTTCGCGCGTTGAAGAATACGGAAACATCAACGGTGATCAGGTGGCTGATTCACTTTTTGCAAGGTCAGCCATTCTTTCAGAAGCCGAGCTTGAAATTCTTGATCAGCAAGACGATGTTTTTAAAAATGCAGACCTAGCGCAAATGAGTTTTGATCAGCAGGATGCTGCAATCGTAGAACCAACACTTGCAACCGATGAAGAAATATTAGCAGCGGAAAATGAAATTGATTGTTTGACTGAAGAGCAGGTGTAAAAAATGGCGCGTAAAAAAAATAAGAGTACGGAACAAGATGTAGCTTTAATGAATGTCAAAAATGCGCTTCTTGATATTGAAACAGAGGCCTCTATATTTTTAACTGACGAGCCTGAGACAGAAGGTTTTCTTCCAGAAGCCGCGGCTTTACCTGAAGAACTATCTTTTGAAGATGATGTTCAAGCTGAAGAAAATCTAGAAGCAACTGAAGCACAAATCGAAGGTACTGAGCTTGATAATTTTGAATCGGCCGACATCGATGCCCTTGAGTTCGTTGAAGATACGCAAGCGCAAAGCATAATTGAAAGTATTTTATTTGCCTCAGACAGACCTGTTAGTTTTGCTTCTATTCAAATGGTTTTTAAAGGCACAAATATTAAAAAAGATAAAATTCGCCGTATCCTTGACAGCATGGCGGTGGACTATGCCAGCGGAAATCGCGGCGTTGTGCTAGAAGAAATTACTGGCGGTTACCAACTACGTACCAAGCTAGATAATTTAAATTTTATTAAACGCACCATCAAAACTCGTGCGTTTAAATTATCGGGTCCAGCTTTAGAAACACTTTCTATCATTGCGTACAAGCAGCCGGTTGTAAAAATTGAAATCGATCAAATTCGCGGCGTAGAATCGGGACACTTGCTACGCGCATTGATGGAAAAAGGCTTAGTTAGTTTTGAAGGAAAAGCTGAAACATTACCCGGAAAACCTATGCAATACGGAACAACACGAAGATTTTTAGAAATTTTCGGGCTTCGTAATTTAAAAGAACTTCCAACACTTTCACAGATTGATGAATTATTACCTGAAGGCATCGGCGATGAGGTTGAAGAACTTGAAACGCTATCGATGGTAACCGATTCACTTGCAGAGACCGGAAAATTAACTAGCTACTCTGAAGGTGAAGAAGAATTAGGTCAGATAGAACAGCAACTAACAGCGATTTCAACCTCTTCCGAATTTTTTGAACAAGAAAAGATTCGCCAACGGCGAAAGCGCGACGAAGAAAAAGCTCAAAATATCCGTGAGGCCGTGGCTGTGGGTGAAGAAGTTTCAAAAAGAGAATTAAACTGGCTAAAGAAATTTGAAAATCCAGAACCAGTTGAGATTAAAGCCACTTCGGAGGTGGATTTAGCAATTGAAAACGAAGCGGCAGCTGAGCTAGAAATTGCTGAAGCTGATGAAGAGTCCTCAGATGAACTTTTGTTTGATAAAGAAGCTGATGACACATCTGAAGAAGGACATGCTTAATAATTTTAAGCGCATAACTTATACATTTATTTTTTTCTACTTTGTCGGGATGATGGTCATATTAGGTAATGGCTCGTCTTTCCTGGGTCGCTATTTTGAACATGTGTTCAATCCTGTTGCGAACACCATCGGATTAAATACAACGTGGAATTTTTTTTCGCCCGATCCAGCGCACATCATGTACATCAAATATTTTGTTTTTTTTGAAGATGAATTCGGCCGAACTTTAAAAGAACCCGTGGAAGGTTTTTATCCTGAGAAAAAAGATCAGGCTGAAGATTTTAAACTGAATAAAAAACGCGATTCCTATGCCATGCGCTTTATGGCTGTCGACGCAGGACGCCTTCGTACATTTTTCGCACCTTGGCTATGTCGCAAATTTGATGGTGCAACAAAAATTCAGGCCGAGCTCATTGTACAAAGAATTCCGTCGCTAGATCAGGTTATCTCTGTCGTTAATAATGACATTAACACCTTTGAAAATTTGATTATCCAAGACGAAATAAGTCGAAATGTTTTCGAGTGTGGTCATGAGGGCTAAGTTTCAAGAAAAGTTTTTTCATCCATGGCAAACTTTGCAAAAATTTCTTTTTGCAAAAGATTTTCGTGAACAGCTTGGTGTTTTCCGCTTTATCTTGTGTGGCACTTTATTTTACATGGCTTGCTATAGACAATTCAATATTGATCAGCTTGGGGTGGATTCACTTATTCCGCGCAATATGGCATTACAAGTATTCCCAGACTTTTACCGACCGCTGGTTCAATGGTTTTTTTGGCCGGACGCTTGGGTTGGTTATGTGCACGGATTTTTAATTATCTTACTTTTGTTAGCGACCCTAGGTTTAACAAATAGGCCATTATTGTTGCTTACATGGATTTTACATCAAGGAATTCTTAATCGTAACTACGCGATACTATTTGGTGCCGATGTTATCGGGAGTTTGTTCCTTTTTTACTTATGTTTCACAAAATGCTGCGATTTTTTTTCTGTAAAAAACTATTTTTTAAAATCGCCGAAAGAAAAGAATTCTACATCTCAGCGAATTTGTATAAGCTCAGTTTTTGTGCGGCTTATGCAAATTCAAATTTGTACAATTTATATGTACACGGGTTTCGAAAAATTAAAGGGCAACACGTGGTGGGACGGTACAGCTTTGTGGACAGTTTTTGCAAACCCACAATTTAGTCAGTACGATTTTACTTTTCTAAGCCGTGTTCCACTGTTTTTTGCAGTTGGTACATTTTTATCTATTCTGTTTGAAATTTATTTTCCGGCCATGATGATGAATAAGGGACTTCGAAAGTACTGGCTTACTGCAGGAATTTTATTTCATTTGGGTATCGGAATGCTACTAGGTTTAATGACTTTTTCCTTTGTCATGGTGTCGACCTATGTCTTGTTTATCCAGTCAGAGTCTCTTATTTTAGCTCTAAAAAAAATTAAGTCAGTGTTTTCTAACTCTCTTAAAAAGAGCGTCTCAAACTAAGATTTTATCTTAATAAAAATGATTATATTACCGATAACTAAAGGTGCGCTTTGAATCACTATTCTTTATTTGTTGTTTGTTAACTTTATTCACCGGATGCTCGGCACCGATGGCCAATTCTTTACTTACAAATGGGTCTCAAAGTTGTAGTGGTGGTACCGATTGTGTGACGGCACCAATCACGCCAACGACCGGAAGCTTATCGATTGAGGCCACGCGTCCTGATATCACCACAAATATGGAAGATTCGGATATCGTTGAAATTTCTGGAACATGTATTGATTTAGGTAAGAAAAAAAATCGAATTTTTGTAGAAGTTTTTGCTGGCGAACAAGACGAATCAGCACCCCCTTATATCACGAATGAAATAGAATCCAATTGCCATCACCCAAGTGGTGCAGCAGGCATGATTACATCGTCAGGTCTAAGTTCTAGTAATAAATGTTTCTGGATTACTAAAGGTATTGGTCTTATCGAAGAGGCAGGCCTACCAAGCCAAAAAGATTTTCCACAGTGTCATAACGGACAGTTCGGATTTGCAGTTCGTCTTGGAAAAATTCTTACTGATGCAACTTTGGGACAAAATTATCTGGTGCGTATGAGACTTCGCACTGAAGACGGTGGGATATCCGACAGTCCACCAGCACGGATAAAGATAACTAGGCAACTAACGCCACCCAAAGTTCTTTCAACCGTGGTAAATGCGTCTAGAAATTCGTGCATAATTGAACCTGCCGTCTCACGTTTTAATATGAATTCATGGTATGATATGTACCGCGGGTTTAAATTATCGGACGGCTCAGATAGTATTCCTGTAAAAATCGTACCAGTCGCAGCGACCCTTCCATCGCCTCCAGGATTTCCAGGCGAAATAGGTTACATTAACCAACAAGGTAAAAATTTAGATGCCTACAGCTATGAAGATTTTTATCGGGTTGAAGGAGTTACTTACAATTACACTGTAGACGTTACAGAGCATTTGTATTTTCCACTGTACGCTCCTACCGTGCCAACAGCCGTTTCAAATAAATTAACATGTAAAATGCCGAATCCAATTATTTACATTTCCCCAAAAACTCCTGTATCGACCACGTGTTCGATTTCAGCAGCAGCTTTTAATAAGGCCGATATCAAAGTTAAGTATCAAGTAGGTTACGTTTTAAATCGACCGGGCTGGACAAAAGAATCGGGAGTTTTGCCAACAACAATAAATTGTACCGCGGGTGGATTGGATACATCTTGCGATATATCCGGTTTATCACCGGCAGTAATGTACATTTTTGCCGTTAGGTCCTATCGTGATACTGTTGCGCCGTTTGGTGCGCCAAACTTAGGAGTTGAAGAAGTCGGCGAGTGGTCTAATGAAATTAATTGTAGACCACCACCCTAATTAATTTACTTTAAAAAGTTTCATCAAAAGAAACTTGTCCTGAGACTCCAACTTGATACGCAGAAACCCGACGTTCGAAAAAATTCGCCAGTTCTTGCATGTCTTGTAATTCCATAAAATCAAAAGGATTTTTCGTGTTGTATCGTGGCGCTATATTTAACATCTCAAGACGTTGATCCGCAATGTATTCTAAATACTGGCGCATTTCAGTGATTGAAAGTCCTGCAATACCATTGGCAATAAGATCTTCTGCAAAAGTCATTTCACAGTCGATGGCATCTTCTAACATTTGCACGACCATATCCTGCATTTGTTCATTGAATAAAGTGGGATCTTCTTTACGAATTGTTTGAATAACTTGGTTCGCAAAGGCCATGTGCATGCTTTCATCTCTGAAAACCCAGTTTGTTCCTGAGGCTAGGCCTGCTAACATGCCTTTTGATCGTAAGAAATACACATACGCAAAAGCTGCAAAGAAAAACATTCCTTCGATACATGAAGAAAAACAAATTAGATTCATCAAAAATTTACGACGATCTTCTTGAGTCTTTAAAGTATCTAAATCATTGATTGAATCCATCCATTTGAAACAAAAATCAGCTTTTTTCTTAATTGATGGAATTGTCTCAACTGCTGCAAAGGCTTGAGCTCTGTCATCTGGATGCGGAATATAAGTATCTAACAAAGTTAGATAAAATTGCACATGCAGCGCTTCTTCATAAAGCTGACGACTTAAATAAAGCCGAGCTTCGGGTGAATTGATATGCTTGTACAAATTCAGCACTAAGTTATTCCCAACGATAGAATCACCCGTTGCAAAAAATGCAACTAAACGGTGAATCAAATGTTTTTCGGAATCTGTCATACGAGAATTTAAATCCACAAGGTCCGTCGAGAAATCAACTTCTTCAACAGTCCACGTGTTTTTAATTCCATTTTTGTACATTTCGTAAAATGTAGGATACTTCATCGGTCGTAATGTTAAATTAAATCCTGGGTCTAAAATCATAAAGTTTTCCTTTTCTTTATTGGCAAGCTTCACAAGCTTCTGGGTTATCGATACTGCAGGCGATCACTTCAGAATCTGAATATTCTTTTTTTGCGCCGCTAATAGCTTCAACCATTGTTGATTTTTTAACTGTCGTCTTAGTAATAGATGTGGCGGGTCTTGAACGTAAGTAATACGTCGTTTTAATTCCCTTTTTCCAGGCATACATATACATCGATGACAATTTACCAATGGTTGAATTTTCTTGAAACAAATTCAAAGATTGCGACTGATCAATATAAGCTCCACGCGAAGCCGCCATATCAATCAATGCCTTCATCGGAATTTCCCAAACCGTACGGTACAGTTTTCGGATACTTTCAGGAATCGCGGCAATGTCTTGAATAGATCCTTCGTACATTTTAATTTCATTGCGGAAATCATCATTCCACATACCAACGGCTTTAAGTTCATTCACTAAGTAGCGGTTCACTTGCATAAATTCGCCGGACAAAGTTTCTCGCTTAAATAAGTTTGAAATCTGTGGTTCGGTCGCTTCGTACGCGCCCACGATAGATGCGATTGTCGCTGTTGGCGCAATAGCGATCAGCAACGAATTACGTAATCCGGATTTTATCATGCGCTCGCGTAATTTGTTCCAGCGCCCTTCGTCTGAAGGTTTCACCTTCCAAAGATCAAATTGAAAAATACCTTCGGCTGCCTTTGTTTGTTCAAAATTGGTGTGCGGACCATTCTTCTCGGCCAATTCCACACTTGTTAACACCGCATTGTAGTAAATTTCTTCTTGAATTTTTGTTGAAATCTCTAACGCTTCATTTGAATCAAATGCATATTTCAATTGAAACAAAGCGTCTTGCAATCCCATCACACCCAAGCCAATAGGTCGCCACCGGCTATTTGAACTTGCGGCTGTATCGATTGGATAAAAATTAATATCAATCACGCGGTCTAAATATTTAACGGCGGTGCGAACTGTTTTTCCCAGTTTTTCAAAGTCAAAGCGGCCATCAAGAATATGGCGGCCTAGATTAACTGATCCCAGATTACAAACAGCGGTTTCATCGTGTGAAGTGACTTCTAAAATTTCAGTGCAAAGATTTGAAAGATGGATCACGTTTCCAGGTTTTCCAGTTTGATTTGCTTTAATATTTGAGGCGTCTTTAAAAGTCATCCAGCCGTTACCGGTCTGAGCCAACGTTTTCATCATGCGCGAATACAAATCACGAGCTTTAATTTGTTTAAAAAATAATTTTTGCGTTTCGGCTTCAACATACGCTTTTTCGAAATCAGCGCCGTAAATATCACAAAAATGTGGAACTGTGCTTGGGTCAAACAAAGACCACATGGCATCGGCTTCAACGCGCGCCATGAATAAATCAGGAACCCAGTTAGCAATATTTATATTGTGAGTGCGCTTGGCATCGTCTCCTGTGTTGTCGCGAAGCTCTAGAAACTCTTCAACATCTGCATGCCACGTTTCTAGATAGACGCACGCAGCGCCCTTACGTTTACCACCTTGATTAACGGCAGAGACTGATGAATCTAAAGTTTTAAGCCATGGAATAATTCCGTTACTATGTCCATTCGTACCTTTGATCAAAGAGCCACGTGAACGCACGCGGTGATAAGCTAAACCAATTCCACCCGCAAATTTAGATAACAAAGCAATATCAGTGTAACGATTATAAATAGAGCGCAAATCATCCTGCGGAGAGTCCAATAAGTAGCACGAACTCATCTGTGGTCGCAGTGTGCCTGAATTAAAAAGTGTTGGCGTTGACGGCATATAGTCATGTGATGAAATTAGTTTATAAAGTTCGATCGCTTCCTGCGGAGACTGGGCAAGACCACACGCTACGCGCATAAAAAAGTACTGAGGCGTTTCAAACACCTGCCGTGACTTTGGATTTTTTAATAAATAGCGGTCATAGACCGTGCGTAGACCGAAGTACTCAAATCGGTCGGTGCGGTAATGTTCAATCGCCGCACAAAGTTCGGCCTTATGCTCCATCACGAATTTATATAAAGATTCTGACAAAATGCCGTTAGTGAAGCCGGCTTGCACTGAATCGGCAAAAGATCCAATTTTTTGCGAACGAACTTCTTCATCAATATAAGTTGAAAGTAACCGGGCAGCGACGCGCGAATACTCCGGATCTTCACCAATCAACAAAGAAGCCGTTTGAATGCAAAGGTTATCAAGTTCCTTCGTGGTAGCGCCATCATAAAGACCACTGATTGCTTTGGTGGCCACACGTAGTGGATCAACGCTAGTTAAGGCCTGGCAACAACGATTAACACGTTCGACGATCTTCGTGACATCGACCGGCTCTAGCGAACCATCACGTTTTTTGACCCGCATTACATGTGATGACATATTGCCTGAAGTTCCTAGTACTGCGGTTGTAGCTGTTTGAATTTCCATATTCCCCCCGGTCAATTAATGACTAAGCTTTGTGATCTGTTTTAGACGTAAATAATCGCGAAGCTTCCCCTCAGAAACTCTGAAAGTCTTTAGTCTAGTTCAAATTTTATAAGAAAATTTGTTTGACCATTCTAGTCAGTTCGTTTGAGCGAAATCATGACTTTGGGTCAACGTTTTCTCATCCGTGTATCAACGTTTGTTTCGCCTAGTAAAAATCGTTTGTGAAATCACAAACATGTTGAGAGTTCTCAAGTTTCACAGGCTTAGCCACTAGATCTAGTAGCTAAAACGTCCGACCTCATCAATAAGGCCTATTCTTCTTAAATTAAGGTTGAATCCTTTTTCGAAAACTTTCAAACAAAAAATAAATTTTTTTTAAGCGTTGCCGAAAATATATTC
Organism: Bdellovibrionales bacterium; assembly: GCA_043753645.1. Taxonomy (GTDB): domain Bacteria; phylum Bdellovibrionota; class Bdellovibrionia; order Bdellovibrionales; family Bdellovibrionaceae; genus Pseudobdellovibrio. The sequence goes on along the minus strand of JAYUWH010000166.1, from coordinate 8,871 downwards.
AAATCATGGCTAAGAAAATGAAATCACTGGTATTTTAGTCATTGACACTTTCTCGCTCTAGAAAATAAGCCTAGACCTTGGTTTTGCCTGTTCGAATTTCACTTTTTTTACTCAGCCGAGGACTAATGCACTGTTTTCTTAAATTATCTGTTAAATGCTAAGAGTTCGTTCAACTCGCTGGCTAAGTTGAGCAAATAAATAGCGGTCTTCATCGGTCTGTGGAATCCACTTGCAACTTTGAAAGTTCTTTGTAGCCCGTAACTCATCAACAATAGCCTGATGAGTTCCCATTTTATTGGCTGTCCACGCCGGCGCCACTAATTCTTCCCAACGAGAAGCAAAGGCTGCCAAACGATGAACTGCAATTTGCGGTTTTAAATACGCTAAAAATAATTTCACTTTTGCAGTGTAAACGTCTTGAGAAATAGGATGAAACGTTCCAGCATGAAACCATTTTTCCAGTTCAGTATTTTTTAGTACATGTAAATTATGAAGTTTCACATTGGTGATGGGTAGGGAATTGCAAATGTTTGCTGTTTCAATAATTTGTTGATCTGTTTCATTCGGGCTGCCAAAAATTAAATGGATGCCCAGATCAACGACCGTTGCCTTATGAATTTTATGAATTGCTTTGATCGAATCTTCCGCCGTGTGGCCCCGTTGCATAAATTGTAGGTGCTCGTCGAAAAAACTTTGCACACCAAGTTCTACGGCTACAAAAGATTTTTCATAGTATTCCTGCCATAGTGCCAAAACCGCTGGCGACAAGCAATCGGGCCTTGTACCCACCACAAAGCCGTGCACAAAGTCGTACTTCAAAGCGGCCTCAAAATGCGAGCGTAAGGTCGAAATTTTAGTAAACGTATTGGTGTAGGCCTGAAAATAAACCAAAAATTTCTTAGCATTGTATTTTTTAGCGATAAGCTGATGAAATTTTTGTATTTGTTCATCTAGTGTTAGAGTAAACGATTCTGCCCGCGCGGCCGAGCCCCAAACGTCACAAAAACTACAGGTCTTCATACCCTTTAAGCCCATGCGGTTTGGACAATTATCAACGACACTGACCGGAATTTTATAGACTTTTTCACTAAAAATTCTTTTGTAGTGTTCTGAAATCGAATGATAGGGTAAGCCACTCCAACCTTTTTCCATAGTCGGGGAATATAAAGTGAATCCGTCTTTGAAGCAACAATTTGCAGACAATGGTTTCCTTGTCGAATTGACAAAAGATGGAAGTCCTACGCTTAGATCTTTAGATTCAGGCGAATCTATGCATCATTTCGACAGCGCGGCCGGGGAAACCTGGTACGTCTATGGCCAAATCATTCAAGCCGCTATTAAAAACCTTGCTGCAACAGATATCCTGAAAGTGTGCTCGATTGGTCTTGGTCTTGGCTACGTCGAAATGGTTTGGGCGCTTCTTCTTAAAAACTGCAAACATTTGGAAATACGTTCAGACCTGGATAGCTTTGAAAAATCGCTTTTTTTAAGGCAAGTTTTTTGTGACTGGATTCAAAGTCATGAGCTGCGTGATGAATTTGAATTGCAACAGAAGACATCAGCAGCTTTAAGCTTTGTTTGTAACTTAACTGGGCCTATCAGGGACTGCTTGAACCACGAAGTTGCCGACGGCCATTTTAAAATTCACGGTGATATCAAAGAATTTCAACAATTAAAAAAATGGAATATAATTTGTTTTGATGCTTTTAGTAAAAAGACAAACGCTGAAATTTGGCAGATAGATTTTTTGCAAAATTTTTTAATTAAACACGCAGAAGTAGATTGTGTTTTTACAACTTATGCAGCCACTTCGGAACTAAAAAAAATATTAATAAACCAAAATTTTACGTTGATAAAACGTTTAGGTTTTTCCGGTAAGCGTGAATGCTCGTTGGCCGTCCGTGGTCGTTTTAAGGCTGGCTTTGCGCTTTTTCAAACTTCTTAATATAATCAATAATAGCCGATTTTGATTCATCGTTGATGCGAGTAAACTTTAGACCAATATAGCCATCAAGGCCTGAATAAATAACATCAGCTTGTAAGTTAATGGGTTGAAAAAAATGTGGGCTCATCATTTGGCCTTCGACCTGATCACCAATCTTTAAAGCAAAAACTTCTGTAAAGCCCATTCCGCCTTCGCTAATAGTTACTACTTTAGCGTTCATTTCCTGACCTTTACTGGAATTTCCTGCGAAGGTCGCAAGAATTGGTACACGGGTATTTTTTCGGCGCGTGATTCCTAAACTTTCGACGATATCTGGGAACGCGTAAACTTCATTCCATTCTTTGGTTTTCGGATTCTGAATTGAGATTTTAGATACGTCTCGTTGGCGTGAAATAAACGTCATTAATTCAGCCTTACTCATCGACGGTTGATCGACAAAATTTAATTGCACGCGGTAAACTACGCTTTCAGTCACGGTCTCCGTCAAAGTTTTTTCTGGAATGGGTGCCGCACTGGTTCTGGTGTCCATGTCTTTTAGTTCTGACACAGAGCTATTCGTTTGGATCTGCATGTCTGCCCGCCATTTTGAGGCTTTTAGCCACTCGGTTAAGCCTCGCTTCCAAAAAAGTGCTTGCTGCACCTGATGGTCCGGCAGCTGAGAAATAGCCACTTCCATCGATTCATTTGTGTAGGGTCCTTTGACATGTCCTTGAAGCTGCAAAAACCATTTTGACATTTTACTATCCGATCTCAAAAAAGTTATGAATTGCATTTTTTGATGCCAGCGCATCTTGATAGCCCATATCAATAAGTTTACTACAAAACTGGGGATTAAATAAAAGATAGCTGATAATTTCACTGGCTTCGTCAAGGTGTCCAAAAGTTGAAATGGTCATACGCAACAGCCGCGGCAGGTGATGGGCGTGTGATCTAGCAATTTCGCCAATATCTTCTGACGGTGAAATACAAAGAGCATCAATCTTTTTTAGGTTATTTTGCTTTTTCGCCGTCGCATCTGCCATTCCCACAAGGCCATTGATGCGCTGAATACGATGCACATCTTGTTCGACCGAATCTAATAGCACAGCGTTTAGCAAGGTGTTCAGGATACGAATCATCGAAGGTTGTGCAGGTCCTTGTTTATTATTTATAGATTTTTGAGAGTGACGGTTGGGTTCGGTGCTCATTTGATTTCTAACACCGATCACAAATAATTTTGTAGCTCCCATGCGAATGGACGGGCTGCATGGCGTGTTATTACGAACACAACCATCACCGTAGAATTCAGATTGAATGGCAATCGGCGGAAATAACATGGGAATTGCTGAAGAGGCCATGATATGGCTTGCGCCAATATCACACAAAATAGCATGCCGTCGGCTTTCATGCCATGCTATTTTTTCAGTTTGGCTTTGGATAAAACTGATGGCCGAATTATTTTCGTAATTGTTTGCGGTAATAATCAAAGATTCGAAATTTTTTAGTTCTAAATTTTTTCTGATCTTTGTAAAATCACAGTTTTTTTCAATCAAAGTTTTTAAGGGCGAAGTATCCAGTAAAGAATTGAGTTTGTTATCGCCAAATAATCCAAGTGAAAATTTATTCAACGACAAGAAATCAGTTTTAAAAACATGCTCTGTTTTCATCTGGGCCCACAGATAAGTCAGCTTTTCAACGGCCACATCAAAATTTTCAATGTCACTGGCAAGCTTAGCGCTGTTGATAGCACCAGCACTGACGCCAGAAAGAATTTGAAATGGATTCTTGATCTTTGTTTTTTTTAAAATTTCGGCAAGGCCTTTTAGGACTCCGACTTGGTAAGCTCCGCGAGCCCCTCCACCAGATAAAATTAACGCCGTTTTCGATGCCATTCTACAAGGGTAAGAACAGGGTGTGGTTTTGTCAAACGGAGGTCCTGCTATGGCTAACAATTTTGCGCCATTCTTATTCTGAGATTTTTTGCGAGTGTTTTAATCTGAGAATCTATGCGAAATCACTGCTATTTATCAGGGGCGGTTAAAGCTAAATCTTGGCTTTTTTTTTGTAGTCTATCTTAAGTAATAAGTCAGAGTCTATGTCGGGTCCATTTTGAATAAGGAGAGTCTATGTCGGGTTTAAAAAAGTTAAAGCATCTTAGCAGATGGTTGGCCTTAAGCGGCTATGTTGTCATGGTCGCCATCAGTTTTTCGTGTGCAAAAAAACCAGATACGGTGCGAGCAAGCCGAAAGAATGAATCCATCAATATGAACCCAGCGGTGTCGACGCAGTCTGAAGCTCAAGCGTCGATCATTTATAAAATCGTGGCGGTCAGCAGACCGAATTCAACAAGTACTGGTTTTAGCGTCGATACAGATATTCAAACTCCCGATAATCAATTTCTACCTTTAACCACGACCCATGATAGTTCCGGATCGCTTTCGCAAGGCACGTTTCAAGATACTGCTCGTGGTGCGGTGGTGCGAGTTCAAGCCAAGTGCGCAGGTGATGGCTGCATGAAGTATTTGTTACTAGTCACTGTGACAAAAAATAATGTGGCGCTATTTCAATCGGCTGCAGTTTCCTACAAAGATGATCTTAAGTTTTACTCAATATCCATCCAGCAGGGTGTCGATGCATTTTTTGAAAGTATCGATGCTTTAGATAGCTATAGTCAGGCGCATAACTTTACAGCAAGAAATGATGCCGTACAAAACGATTGAACCCGAGCTATTTAATACCTAGCATTGTGACATGCTTGATTTAATCCACGGTATTCTACATTTAGACACAACGCTGATAATATGGTCGCAAACCTATGGCTCTTATCTTTATATCATACTATTCCTAATTATTTTTTGCGAGACCGGGCTGGTCGTAACACCATTTCTTCCAGGTGATTCTTTACTTTTTGCAGCCGGAGCCTTAGCTGCGACGCCAGCCTCATTACAAATCAAAGTGCTTATACCTTTATTGATTGTAGCTGCCTTTGCAGGTGATTCTTTAAATTATTTTATTGGAAAATATTTTGGACGTAAGCTATTTGAAAAAGAAAGTCTATTTTTAAAAAAAGCATATCTTATTCGAACAGAATCCTTTTATCAAAAACACGGAATTAAAGCTGTCGTTCTGGCGCGATTTTTTCCAATCCTTCGCACTTTTGCGCCCTTTGTGGCGGGTATAGGAAAGATGAAGTACCGGGTATTCTTTTTGATGTCTTTAGGTGGGAGTTTGCTTTGGATTTCAACTTTTTCGCTTGTGGGCTACTTTTTCGGTCAAATCGAGTTCATCCAGAAAAATTTTACAACCGTCGTGATGGCCTTATTGATACTACCTGGCGTGCCTATCGTTATAGCGTTTTTAAAGTCTTACCGCTTCAAATCATCAAAAAACTAAAGTCTCTGCATTGATCTGTAACATATTATATGGCACTTTCGTTGCTGTTCCAAATACTGAAGGTCCGATTTTAGGGCCAAAATGTAACCATTTACGGGGGTAAATAAATGAAAAAATTAATCGTTTTAGCTATCGCAGCACTATCGGTGACTGCATTTGCGCAATCAGAAACAGCTACTGTAGCAGGTACTGAGACTACTGTTCCAGCTCAAGTCGTAGCTAAAAAATCTACTAGCGATAAAAAAGCTAAAAAAGGTTCTTCTAAAAAAGAGAAAGCCACTAAGCAAACAACTTCTATGGCGACGGAAGTAACGTCACCAGTTATCGCTAACGACACGCCAATCACGGCTAAAGAAGAAAAATCAATGACTCCTGCAGATATCAATACAGCAGCGGGCGTTTCAACTGCAAAAGTTTCTCAGGCTGATGCTGATCAGAAATTTAAGGGAACTTTACGTGCTGTAACTGATATGGATGAATCATACACTCAATCTATTCAAACACTTTCAACTGTCGGTATTTCTTATAAAGCGGCTAACAAATTAACTATTAAGTTGGCTGAAACTTTTGAGACTTTAAATGCTACTGGAATAAAAGCTGATGAAGCTGACCAGCGTGAATTAGTTGATCGCAATAACTTTCGTGGGGCTTTCACTGATTTAGCTGTAGCGTCTTCATTACCTGGCATGATGGGTAGTAACGACATGCCAGTATCTTTGGTTTATCGTAAAATCACTGGTGATGCCGCTATATCTCAAAAAGGTAAGTACTCAAATATTGATGGCTTAGTTGATTTAAATGTTGGTTTACCTTATTCATTAACTCCAAAAGTTGATTTATCAATCGATGGTCAAGTTCGTGAAGTCTTAAATGATGAAGGTCCAATTTCAACACGTGTTTTGTTGATTCCAACAATTTCTTACACTATCAATGATATGGTATCTATTTATCAATCAGCGGGTTTAATGGTAAGCCTGAAAGATGGGTCTGACTTGCGTCGTACACGTGAGCGTCTGTCTATAGCGACTGGAATGTCTGTGGCTGCGACTAAGAACTTATCTTTCGATCTTAACGTTTCACAAGATAAAGCAATTTACACCAGTCCAACAAGTGGTTCTGACATAACGCCATTCACGTTGTACTCTGCAAACAACACTGCCGATCCAAAACGTAATTTTGATTCGGTTTCGTACGAGCTAGCTGCCATTTACAATTTCTAATTAAAAATTTAGTTATTTAAAAAATAAAAAAACCCTCAGCTTCCACTGAGGGTTTTTTTATTTCCAAATAACGGTTTTGAGAAAAATCTACTCTTCGATAGCGCCGTTATCGACTTCGTTAGTTAACGCTTCACCCGCTGGCAGCAGTGGTAAGGGATCCACAGGGCCGTCTAATTTACGTATCTCAAAGTGCAGATGCGGCCCGGAAGACCTTCCTGTATTTCCTAGGGCTCCGATAACTTCGCCTTGTCTTAAATTAGTTCCTTCAGACACTATAATTTTATCTAAATGACCATACAACGTGGCCCAGCCATTGGGGCTTTCTATCATAATCATTTTACCGTAACCTTTAAAGCCTTTACCGGTGTAAATGACTTTACCATCGTGCGAAGCCATCACGGCCGTTCCGCGGGGTGCGGCTAAATCGATTCCTTTATGGGGCCGCTTTCTTCGTTTCGTACCATGCGGTAAAAATCCACGAGTCATGCGAGCTTCCCAAACAGGCCAATCAAACTGAAAGCGCGGCTTCAGTTTTTTTAAAGAAGACTTTCCGGAAGCAGCAGCTCCAGAATTTTCAGGTTGAGTAATCTTTATGGAATTACTTTCTTTATCGACTTGCACATCCGCAGGTTGTGAAGTTACCGCTGTCGAATCAATAATGTTTGCATCCACATTATTTTTAATGCTTTTTTGACCGCGGTGAGCACAACTACCAATAAAAAAAGTAAGAATTAATAAATAGGAAAACTTTGACATAATTCTTTCACTTCGATTTTTATTTTCGCTTTAAGTTCAACATTCGCTGGAGTTTTCAAGACCGCCGCGATCCATTTTCCGATTTGCTTCATTTCACTTTCTTTCATTCCACGCGTGGTCAAAGCAGGCGTGCCGATGCGAATTCCACTAGTTACAAACGGCGAACGTTTTTCACCAGGCACGGTATTTTTATTCACTGTGATACCGGCTTCATCTAAAGAATTTTCGGCCACCTTGCCGGTGATGTCTTGGTATTTCTCGCTTAGACCTAAATCTACTAATACTAAGTGATTATCAGTTCCGCCCGTAACCAAGTGAAACCCTTCCGATTTTAAAGTTTCAGCCAATGCTTTTGCATTTTTTAAAACCTGATCAATATAAACTTTAAAATCAGGTTCTAGGGCTTCTTTAAAAGCCACGGCTTTGCCGGCAATGACGTGTTCTAAAGGACCGCCTTGAATTCCCGGAAATATTTTTGAGTTCATGGTTTTCGCTTTTTCTTCAGAATTAGTTAAAATAATTCCGCCACGAGGTCCCCGTAAAGTCTTGTGAGTTGTTGAAGTCACGTAGTCTGCAAGCGGAATCGGGGATTGGTGATGGCCCGAGGCCACCAATCCCGCAAAATGTGCCATGTCCACAAGTAAAGTAGCTCCTACTTCATTGGCAATTTCACGAAATTTAGTAAAATCTAAAAAGCGCGGGTAGGCGCTGTAGCCTGCGATAATTAATTTTGGTTGGGTCTCTTTTGCGGTATTTCGAATGGTGTCGTAATTCAGTAATCCAGTTGATTCATCTAATTTATAAGAGGCCACCTTGAACAATAAGCCACTGAAGTTAACGGGACTGCCATGGGTTAAGTGGCCGCCGTGCGAAAGATCCATTCCAAGAATAGTCTCCCCCGGTTTTAAGGCCGCCATGTAAACCGCCATGTTGGCGTTAGATCCTGAATGTGGTTGCACGTTCGCAAAGCCTGCGCCAAATAATTTTTTTGCGCGTTCGATGGCTAAGGTTTCAATGCCGTCCACATTATGGCAACCACCGTAATAGCGTTTACCGGGATAGCCTTCGGCATATTTGTTTGTAAGTACAGAGCCTTGGGCTTCCATCACGGCTTTTGAAGTGTAATTTTCCGAGGCAATCATCTCTAGGCCGTCTTGCTGACGGATTGCTTCAAGTTCAATAAATTTTGAGATTTCGGCGTCGTAGGAAAGACTGCGATTTAACGTTTTTGAATTTTCATTTATCATTTCATCATTATGAAATGTCAGAACCTATTTTAGCAACCCTGCTTTGATGGCGACCACCTGCAAAAGGAGTATTTAAAAAAAGCTGACACCACCTTTTTGCATCTTCAAGACTGCAAAAGCGGGATCCTATGCATAGAACGTTGGCATCATTGTGTTCGCGGGCTAATTTTACGATTTCATCGTTGTACACTAAAGCTGCGCGAATAAACGAATACTTGTTCGCGCGTAAAGCCATGCCTTGGCCCGAGCCGCAGATTAGGATGGCTACTGCCGCTGGATTTTTTTTTAATTCCTGACAAGCGCTACTTGCGAAGTCAGGATAATCAACGGA
>JAYUWH010000165.1:0-27090 GCA_043753645.1 Bdellovibrionales bacterium | reverse complement strand
TATTTCGTATCTAGAAGGATAATACACTGTTTCCTTAGAAGAATGCTTCGTTTTTAGCAAAATAAAAATAAAAATAAAAATAAAAAATGCCCAGCGCGACTGGGCATTTTTTATTTACCGAAGTTAGTGAGAATATTTTATTGTGGCGGCGCTGTCCCGGGAAGATTTGCTAATTCCAATCTAACATAGCGTCTTCGGATTATTTTTACCACACGTCCTCCTGTTAATTTTTTTCTGCTGGAGTTTCGAACTTCCAAACGCTTGCCCCCTTTTTACAGAGTTAGCAGCGGCAGATAGAAAACTTTTCGGGAGATTCTAAAAAGCCTAAATACACCAAAGCGAGAATACGAATTGGTCTCATAGTGAGACTTGTAATTTATTGAAATCCATACGGGATATGACAAACAAACTATTAAAAATTAAGTAACTTGCATTTTTCAGCAGATGTGATGGTTGACTAGACCATGGTACAGCTAAAGCTTTTAATTCTGAGCAAAACTTCACTGGACTTTAACATGCGCTGCATGTTTAATTTTATCAGAGGTCTTATGAAGAACGCTACATTATTTGCTTCAATGTTTTTGGTATCAGCCAACTTGGTGGCTGCCGATCTCGTTCTTCTTCAAGCCGGTAAAACTTTTGTTCAGGGAATTGATGAAGAAAAAGCAAAAGCCATTGCCGATAACCGCGATGAAGTAAAAAAATATTCTTTTGATGAACTTAAAATAAAACAAGGTGATACGGTTGATTTCAGAAATGTAGATTCAGTGAAGCACAATGTTTTTCTAGAGGATCAATTTAACTTTGTGCAGCCTTCGGGCAGCAGAAATAAATTTCAATTCGCAAAAAAAGGTGCGTATGAAGTTAAATGCGCAATTCATCCTAAAATGAAAATTAAAATTACCGTGGAGTAAGTGTGCGAAGTTTTATAATCTGGGCCATTTTAATTTCAACTATTCCGTTAAGCGCAAAGCAAAAAAGCAGCTCGAATGATATCGTTATGCTGAAGATTAAGCTAAGTACAAAAGGCAGCGACATATCATTTGATAAAACCGCCATCGAAGCGCCTTTCGGAAAAGAAATCCAAATTACTTATACAAACGAGGCCGATGCTAATTCGGAGTTGTCGCACAATGTAGCTATTATCAAATTGGGATCTGAACAAAAGCTTTTTGCAAACTTAAGGAAAATTGATGATGACATTGAGAAAATCGATCAAAGCTTATTGATAGTAAAAACAAAAGTTTTAAATCCAGGTGAAAAAGACACCATAACTTTTCGGCCAGCTGCGCTAGGAACTTATACTTATATTTGCCTTATGCCAAACCATGGCACTATGCTTGGAATGAAGGGCACCTTGAAAATTGTTCCTGCAGAAAAAGTATCGAAATAAAAAATAAATATTTATAACAGGAGCCCTTTATGTGTAAAAAAATGTTAACTAGCTTTTTTGTCGTACTTTCGTTTTCGGTCTTCGCAAATGCTCACGCTGATATCTCGGGAAAAATTTTGCTAACTGGCGGAGTCAGCCAAGTTGAAGGTGCCGCTGGCGGTGGTTTAGCTCCGTGGGCGGTTATCGGAGGTTACGGAACCGAAGATCAAATTGGTGCCAGCGCTTTTCACACTTCGGTGACAACAAAAGATTACAGTCTTGAAACTGTTGGAGCGTTAATTGGATTTTACGACCGGATTGAGCTGTCGTATGCGCAACAAAATTTTAATACTCAAGCCGTAGGTGCCGCCTTAGGATTAGGTCAAAATTTCCGGCTCAAACAAAACGTTTATGGAATAAAAGTTAAGTTGGTAGGCGATGTCGTACTTGATCAAGCCAGCTGGATGCCACAGATTAGCTTTGGAACCATGTACAAACAAAATGAACAAGCGGACATTGTTCGATTTGTCGGTGCCAAAGATGTTTCCGGATATGACTACTATTTATCAGCTACAAAAATTTTGTTGAATCAGTCATTGCTTTATACTTTAAATTTACGTGCAACGAAAGCTAATCAGTTAGGTGTCCTGGGCTACGGCGGTGATAAAAATAATGATTACCAGCTTAAATTTGAAGGCAGTTTGGCGCACTTACTTTGCCAAACAATGGCTGTGGGCATTGAGTACCGTCAAAAGGGCGATAATTTAAGTATTGCTAAAGAAGAAGATTGGTCTGATGCATTTGTCGCGTGGGCTCCAACAAAAAATATTTCCCTCACATTAGCCTATGCGCAGCTTGGCAGTATAGTTGGCTTAAAAGATCAAAATGGTTTCTATAGTTCGCTACAAGTTGGATTTTAATTTACTAAAAAAAGGAAAAAACGTATGAAAAAATTATTAATGATATTCGCAGTTGTTTTTGCCTCAAACTTTTCATTGGCTGATGACAGCAAAGCTGACTTAACCCCCGACTTTGGCGGCAAACCCGGATTAGTAAAAATTGTTGATGATTTTATGTTAGGTCTATTGGCTGAATCTAAGACAAAGGCTTCATTCATCAATGCAGATCAAAAGCATATAAAAGAAATGCTAGTCGAACAATTTTGTGATGCTTTAGGTGGTCCATGTAAATACACGGGAAAATCTATGGAGAAATCCCACGCGGGCTTAGATATTAAAAAGTCAGAGTTCAATGCGTTGGTGGAGTGTCTGCGGACGGCAATGGACAAAAATCATGTACCAGCACGATCACAGAATAAATTGCTAGCGGCTTTAGCTCCAATGCACAAAGATATCGTTGGCAAATAATTCTCTGCATAAAGTGATCGAGGTTTAGAATCAAAATTTTATTTCGGCGCATTTCAGATTTAAAACTGCTTAAGCAATTGATTCTAACTTTTTTGATAATTTTAGTTGTTAATTTGGTAACAGGTTTCTATTTCACCTCGAAAATTCGCAATTTAAAAAAATTAGTGGAAGTCATGTACGACAATCCCTTGATGTCGAGCACGTACGCTATGAGTGCTAAGTATCGCTTTGAACGCGTCGATTTGCTAGTGCGTTCTGCGATCTTCGAAAACGATATCAGTGAATTAGCGAAGTTAAAAAAAGAAATTACAAGTCAACTTGAGCAGGGTAACGAAGACTTAGCCGTCGTTCAAGAACGGGCAATAGCTGTAAGTTCGAAAGAAATCGCTCGACAAGTTCAATCTAAAGTAGCTGAATACCAAAGGCTTATTGAAACAACTTTAAAGAACTCTGAAGCGAAGATCTCTGATATGAACAGCTTCCGTTCGGCCAAAAATTCGATTAAAGAATATGTATCGGGTGACGTACTTAGCATTATTCAAAAAAAGCTAACAGATTTAACCGATGACGCTGCTGAAACAGGATATACATTCAGATTAGATTCCGAAGCAAGAAATGCAGAGACCGTACGCTTTTTCTATATCGTTTCCATCAGCCTTATTCTGATAACATTTTTTCTTGCGCTATTTCTTTCTCGCACTATCGCAACTCCTTTATCCAAGTACAGCGAAACCTGCCTTGAAATTTCTAACGGCAATTATAAAAAACGTGTTCGCGTGTTCGGAGAAAAGTCTGAAATCGCGATATTAGGAAAATCATTTAATTTTATGCTCGACCGCGTCGACGAAAAAGACCGAAGCATGAAAGCCTTATTGGACGGCCTAAGTACGGCGGTTTTTTCATTCGATAAGGCTGGCGATATTTCGACCGAACGATCTATAGCTTGCAAGCAGATCTTTGGTACCGATGATTTCACAACAATTTATAAGTTTTTCAAGATTTACAGCGGTACGGAACAACAGACTGTTGCAGAATCGTTGCAGCTACTGTGGGATCCTGAAATCTCTGTCGATTTTGACAGCCTAATCACCGGCGTTTTCCCCGCTGTACTGACACTGCCACTAGGTTCAGAGAAAATCGAAAAATATATTACCCTTAATTACAAAAGAAATTTAGATAATGACGGAAATTTACAAAAAGTTATTCTTCTTGCAAATGATATTACCGAGTCGACTGAAGCACAAAAAAATTCCGTGCTTCAGGCCGAGCGTGTTGACCGGATTACGAAAGCCTCGTTAAGTGCTGAAAGTTATTTAGAATCGAAATTAAGTTTTAGTAATATAATTGTTGATGGAAAAATGCTTTTACAGAAAGGTGCATCAAAAATATCCGATGAACAAATGCTTGTGTTAAAAAGAAATTTGCATTCTTTAAAAGGCGAGTTAGCAATCATGGGTCATCGCAGTTGTGCAAAGCTTGTTCACCAAATTGAATCGCTATTGCAAGATTCTACGAATTCCGCAGTTGATCAGCAGTTAGTAGAAAAAATTAGAAATGTCGAATTGGCTTTTTTAAGCGAATCCCAAGATGTATTATCAGTATTGGGTCTGGATCAACAAACTAAAATGATTAAAGTAAATGCCGAGAAGATTCAGCAGTTGGTGAACTATGTCAAAGATGAAAAAAATTTCAGCTCGATGGAAAAAGAACTTTTATTAGTTAAATTAAATGGTCTTTTGCAAAAGCCATTACAAACTTATTTTCAAAAGTTTGAAAATTACGTAACTGAAACAGCTGAGAAGTTAGAAAAATCTGCCCAACTGCATTTTGATAGCGAAAGTGATGAAGTCACGTTTAGCGAAGTCCAGCAATTAGACGTCGTTTTTGGCCACTTGATCAGGAATAGCTTGGATCATGGTATAGAAGAACCTTATCAGCGAGAAGATGCCGGTAAGCCAAATGCGGGTCAAATAACAATCTCTGTTCACAGAAATTCTGCCGATAAAAATTTAAAAATCACTGTTCGTGATGACGGGCGTGGCATTGACGATCGTAAGCTTGCTAGTAAAGCTGTTGAAAAGAATATTTGGAGTGCTGAAAAGGCTAAGGAAGCAACTAAGCAAGAGGCGCTAAATTTAATTTTTCTTTCGGATTTTTCTACTAAGGATGTTGTCACAGAAACTTCAGGCCGTGGCGTTGGGATGGATGCGGTAAAGGCTGAAATCGAGAAATTAGGTGGGACTATTCAGCTGCAAACAGAGCTGTCAAAAGGAACTCAGTTTATTATTACTCTTCCAGCTTAAGCTACTTTTTTTGCCGCATTTAATTTAGCAAAAACGCGCTCAATTTTCTCTTTAATTTTCTGTGGAGTAAATGGTTTTACCACATAATCGGAAACGCCCTCTTTAGCAGCCTCAAGGATCTGATGAGGCTCGCTTTCGGCTGTAACTAATATGAATGGAATTGTTTTGTATGCAGGATTTTTTCGACAAAGACGTAAAAAATCGATGCCATACATGACCGGCATGTTCCAGTCCGAAATAATAAATTGAATAGGGTCATTAGCTGCTGATTGCGCTTCAAGCATCTCGAAAGCGTTTTTTCCGTCACTTGCTTCGACGGTGTTGTTGTAACCCATTTCACTTAAGACACGCTTCACAATTTTTCTCATAGTGGAAACATCGTCGACTACCAAAAATTTTGTATTCGGTGAGAACATTGTAAACTCCTAGGTATGCAACTTTATCGGATGGTTATTTAACCAAAAATAGTGTCGATCAAGAATTTTTGATACTTGTACGTCTCATCTTGAGAAATTGGGTTCACTGAAAATAGTTATTTTACATTCGATCGCATAAGCAACGGCAACGTTAAGTTTATTCGCTTCGCTCAGTGTGATTCTATGAACTCGAATTGGTTTAGGCAAAGATTCATTCAAAGACTGGGGCTGTAAAGTTCCATTTATTGCCACAGTGCTAGTTGCTGAAAGTGGTAATATCTACGCCGGGCTTACGCATCCTATATCTGTTGCTTTTATTGCGTTCTGCATCGGTTGTTACTTTATTTACGAACAAAAACACCGAAAAAAAATGGACGAAAAAGTTTTGTAATTTGCAACAGCAAATCGAACTGAAACAAAAGTTGAATGTTACCCTAAGTAATGCTCGACTTTTTCGATCAGAAGTTTTCTATCAATTGGCTTAGTTAAGTAATCATCAAAACCGGCAGCCATACAACGTTCGCGGTCTTCTTTCATTGCATGGGCTGTTAGCGCTAGAATTGGCTTTGTAAATTGCTGCTGGCGAAGCAAAGTTGTAGCTTGCAAGCCATCCATGATTGGCATTTGGACATCCATCAAAATTAAGTCATAAGAAACTAGCGACACTTTTTTTATTGCGTCCATACCATCTGTAGCAATCGCGATTTCGGCCCCATAGGGTTGTAAATATTTTTGAATTAAAGTTTGATTATCAGAATTATCATCCACGATAAGTATTTGCCGGCCTACGAAATTTTTATGAATTGTACTTTGAGGGTTATTTTTTATTGAAGCAACAAGTGCGGCAGACTGACCGACAACTAAAGGTGTAGGTAGCCGTAACACAAATCTGCTTCCGACTCCGGGTTGGGTCCACTCCAGCGTCAAATCACCATCCAACAATCTGGCTAGTTGGCGCGATAAGTTTAGACCCAATCCTGTACCGCCATACTTTCTTGTCACAGAGGCATCGGCTTGGCTAAAGGGTTTGAACAAACGCTTTTGTTCTTCGATGGTAAGGCCGGGTCCGGAATCTTGAATTTCTAAAGCCAGTTCGCGCTTGTTATCTTTACCGTTAGCTGGGAAATTTACGATTAAGAAAATGACTCCACGTTGGCTGAATTTAATCGCGTTACTAATAATATTCATTAGAATTTGACGAAAGCGTAATGGATCTGACAACAGTAAATTTGGCTTTTGATCCGCGATAATTAAATCAACACGTAGTCCTTTTTTTTCAGCGGTTATATTTAGTAGATTAATGACTTCATTAATAATTTCTAGTGGATTGAAATTAACTTTTTCAATTTCAATTTTTCCTGCCTCAACCTTTGTTAAATCTAGCAGGTCATTTACTAAATGAAGCAGTTGATTGCCATTGGTGCGAATGGTGCTGATAAAATCTGTTCTTTCTGAATCTGCAATCGATGGGTCTAAAGCAAGGTCCGCATAACCCAAAATGGCGCCCAATGGTGTTCTTAGTTCATGACTTATGTTCGCTAAAAAAGTACTTTTAGTTGCGTTCGCGGCTTCTTCGCGATTTAAGTTCTCTCGTGCAATCGATAATTCTTTGTAGTGGTTTAAAATTTCTGAGGCTAGGTCTTCTTCGGTGCGCAAAAATTCATAAATACAAAAAATCAGCGCAGAAATAACCACGCCATTGATCACAAATGAAAAAGTAGGTAAAGGTGGATTGCCGAATTGGCCCCATGAAAATACATCGGCTAAGATCCAAAATATTAAATTTGAAAACACAAAAACAGCTAAGTTAAAAATGCGGACTTGTGATTGTATAACTAATCCACCCACAAACAGTAGCGCTAAAAACCCACTGATAAACGGGCTATTAATTCCACCGGTGTCTAACAAATTAGTTGTTACCGCAAACCAAAAGCTGACGTAAAGCGGAATCCAGCCCAGATTTGTGGGAGTTTTATTTTTAGATATTAAATAGGTGGCTAGACTTCCAAAAAAAAGAGCGACTGCGCCGGACGTAGTTAGCAGGGGCAGTTTAAAATACAGATCAGTAAAAAAAGAAATGACGGCTAAAAAAGCTCCAACCTGAGTGATTGATAAGTTGACTCGGGCAGCCCTTTTGCCACGCCAGCGATCTAAAAGAAGTCCAATTTCTGAAGTCATTTTTACCAAGACCTTTCCCGAGTTCTACAGTAGCGTAATTGATTTTATAGCTTAATAGGGCAATTCTGAATGGGTCTGTTCAATGTTAAAAAAATCCAACAGCTGTCAATTTTTTTTACGATCGTGAACTAAGCACCGGATTCAAAAAATTTCTTTAGATTTTAACTTAGAAAATTTGAGATTGGGCCTGCCCTGTACTATAACATGCGCAGCATAGGGGGAATTTATGAGAAAGTTATTAATTACAACTTTAGTTTTAGCAGCATCAACGCAGGTATTTGCGGCGAAAGTGGCGAAAAAGTACGATGCCAACTACCTTACTGTTCGCTCGGTTGAATACAAAGACCTTACAGAGCAGTATCGCCTGGCGGCACCGACAAAAATGATTGCTACCAAATCAGCCGTGAGTGCAAGCGGAAGCTGGCTTGGCGGTCTTACCACTGCCAATGTGGCCGTCGATAAGGCAGGAATGATCGTCGACAAGATTGTAAATATCGGCGAAAAAATTTGGAGTGTTGTTGAAAAAGGGCGACCATCACAAAATTTTCATTATACGGTAGCAAATGCGCTACCGGAAAATGCCAGCACGTGGACAGATTTAATCAGTTGGAAGCAGCCTGAAACAAAAGTTATCGGAATGTCTTACAAGAATGTGTATGGAATTGAAGTCGTCCGTTTCGTTTATCGTATTATACTTCTATCGGGCGGAAGTGTAAATGGCGTAGGTAATTACATCGGTTATGCTGCCGTTGAACCAGTTGAGGTAACAACAGCATTTATGTACACCTTTAATTCCGAAGCTGTTGTCGTTAATATTTTTAATAAAGGTAATCACGAAAATCCTTTAGCGGGTATGATTTTAACAGTTCGGTGGAGCGTAGATACAGTTGTAAAGAAAGCGACTGGCTCTCATACATTCTTTATGGATGGACTTGGCCACATTGATGCCGCAGAAAAAGCGACTCTAAAATAAAGATTTTAATTGGGTAACCAAGAGCCTTGTTATTTTACAAGCCTCTTGATTTTTTGAAAATCGCCATCTCGCGCTCATCAGGTTCGCGGCCCAACTGCAATTGAACTTCCTCTTTGAAATGTTCAGTTTCCATGGTAAGTGCAGTTTGATGGTAATCCGTCTTAGCCATTTGCTCGGCGTGTGCTAACAACGGAGTGAATAGCGCTGCCGCCTGCTGATTACCAGTTTCTTGTAAATCCTTGAAAGTTAAATATCCATACGCAGGTAAAGCTATAAAAATCGCACCGACAACAGCCCAATTGTAAGTTGAAGAAAAAATATTAAAATAGGATTTGAACTGTGAATGCTTTTTGTAAGGCTCTAGCAGTTGCCGATTGTTATCAAGACCCTCCCATGCGATTTTTGCAGCCACATCGATTGGCATCAAGGACCCATCAAGCTTGGGCATGTATAACAAGGCAAACGACCAGCGGCTTACTTCATTAAGTCCTACCATAAACCAGTTGAAAGCTTTTTTCTTTACTGATTCGGGCGCTTTCGATCCCGAAAATAAAAATTCTTCTAATCCTTTCGAGATCAATGAGTGCCGGGCCTGCGAGTATAAAATTTTATCCTGACGGCTCATGTCTTTCAGTAAACTTAAATCTGTCAAGAATGTTAATTGCTCGAGACGTCTAGAAAAATTATCAAAATCATACCGATCCCATGCTCCAACAGATTTTAAGGTTTTTAAAGCACGGCGTAGTTTAAAAGTTTGATACCGCGCTTTTGTTTGCGCTGTGAAAGATTTATTTTCAAAATTATTTTCCAATTTTTCAGCGAAGTTTTCATTAAATAAAAAGTTATTGTACTTTTCATTCAAGGCATCCATCACTGTAGCATAATATTTCGATGTTCCAATTTCTTCCGTCGTGAATAAGTTAAAACAGCGAAGCTGGGCTTCGCTGTTTATTGAAAGAACGAATAAGACTGAAAAAAAGACATTTTTTAATTTCATTTATTTCTTCACTGATCGCGTGCTGATTTCTGCAATTAGTTTGTTAGCTGTTGAATCTAAGTTAATCTGGGTTGCCAAAATCAATTTCTGCGATTGTTCTGAGCTTAATCCCAGCGTCATCCCCAAAATATCTGGAATACCTACTGCTGACGTCGCACCAATCGCGATTGGTTTTTTTGCGATTTCAGCACCTTTTGTTAAACCTTGTTGAATTTTAGGTAAAACGTTTTTCATGAAACCATCAGTTTCTTTAGCAATTCGTGGTGCAATTAAATGCAACAACAAATACGAGAAACTTGCTAGTAAAGCCATGTCCTGAGTACCACCAAGGTTTGAAACTAAGCTTGTGATTTGACTTTGATTTTCTAAAAGCGATGAACTTATTGTATTTAATGAGCTAGTGATTTTTTCTATTTCCGGTGACAGGTTTCCAGACTTTGATAATTCGCGTGAAGAATCAAAAACAATCTGACTTAATAATGTTGCATCCACTTTATTCGTTTGTTTGTAATGAGTAATAAAAGTATTTAAACCCATTGAAGCTACGCTAATTGCTAAAATTGCATTAGTTGTCTCGGTACTTTTAAAATGTGAATGCATTGTTAATGCAGTTAATGCCACCAAAACAATTTGGATTTTATTGGCATACTTCAAAATAGCATCTGAATCTGTCATATTAGAGATGTCATTTAGTTTACTCATTAATATCTTCACTTCGCCAAGAGCTTCAACTAATTCCTGTGTCGTTTTTGAATCAATTGAGTTAGAGATCGCAATAATTTCTTTTTCACTTAACACACGATCAATAGCTTTACCGACTTGCTGAGTATTAAATTCGGCTGCCATGGCAACTTGAAATGAATTCAGTAATATTGTTGAAGACACCGCATAAACTAATAGTTTTTTCATAAATCCTTCTTTCGTTATGTTCCATAGGATTGCGAAATGAATGCCTTTTCAAAAGCGTTGTAATTAATATAGGAATGTAACCTAAAGTTATCTTTTAGACAGACGCTGCAAAACGACAATTTACGGCACCGTAAAAGAATTCATAAGTGTTTCGAAATGACACATTCAACAAGAATTTCAGTCGACCCTATATTTTGCAAAACACAGTTTACAATTCAAAAGGTGGTCGTCTCCAACATCATAACCTGAACCCATAAGTTGACCGCAGCTAAAGCATGCGAAATCAATTAAATTTAGAGTAAAGCTCGATGCAAGCGAAGTCGCCTGGGAATTTCGGACAACTGGCTTGATATAAGAAAACTTTTTGTCTGGTCATTCGACAGGGTAAGATGCATGGACTACGGCTTTGGAATGAAGGGGAAATTTCTTAACTTGCGAATTTTATCAGCCTTCGGGTCTATAATGACCTTCAAAGTTATAACTAGAAATGTGCATTTCATAATGAACCTTTTTGGTTGGAGATAGGCAAAGGATAGCATTGCATGGCATGGTAGGAGTTAAAAATGTAATTTGGACAATGGTCCTGTTTTAGTTTTCAATACATCTGCTAGTATGAAGATTACTTACTAGCTTAAGTATTTCCTAATTTAATGGAGCATAAATGAAAAAATTGATTCTAGTCGCTGCAATGATGTTGGCTACAATTCCAAGTTGTACAATTTTCCAAAAACAGCAAACACCATCATCCCGCGATCCACAACAAACTTTGGAACAAAACGTAGATGAAAAAGTGCAACGTACTTTCACGAATTTGATGAACGCGGCCAGTGATGGCGAAAGATCACAGCAGGTGGCACATTTTTTAACCAATCAACGTGATTTCTTTTATATTGCGCAAGGACTTTTGAACCACTTTGATGAAGAGTTAGCAAAGCTATATCATCTTAAGACTGAGCGGTATGCTTTAACAGCGCAGGATAAAATGGCTTTTGCAAAAGCTAGCTTCCAAATGCGTATCGCCTGGGAGTTTTCAGAACGGAATGAGCACGAACTTTTAGGTATTTATGAATTAGCTTTAACTCATGCAAACAATCGTTCTTCAGAATATAACCGTGCTTGCACGTGGATAGTAAAAAACATCACGAAATGGCTAGATAAAGGCTGGAAAAATGGCGATCAATCAGCCATCATTTCCTTGGCACAAAATTTCGATGACATTAATGAAGAGTATTCCGCGCAATTAAAATCTCAGGGAAAAACGTCGGTGCTAATTCCTTCGTACAAACAATATTCTGGCGCTAGCAGTGCTGTTCGTGATCAAGCATATCGTCAAAGCATAAGATACTCTGACGATAGAAAGAAAAGTTTATTCGATAGTTTTATTGCAAAGAAATGGCTTGAATTCTCGGAACGGCGCGCGGGCTCTGAGGCTTCAGATTTACAAATATGGAATGACGAAGTGGTCCGCAAGCCGCAAGCCCTAGATACTTTGTATCCCGATGCTGGTGGAGCAGGGCAGGTAACAGGAAATCGTTTTCCACAAAACACGTGGGCTGTCACTTTTGATGATGGGCCACATCCGGTACACACGCCTGGTATGTTTGCAATACTTCAGCAAAACCAAATGATTGGAACTTTCTTTTGGCTGTCGCAAAATATTTTAAAATATCCGCAGCTGGTCACACAGGCGGGGCAAATGGGATTTAACCGAGCCTCGCATACTTTTTCTCATCCTAATTTACCAACACTTAATCAAGCCGGATGGAACCACGAAATTAACGACGCATTAGATGTTTTCGCAGCCCAAGTTGGCCAGCCCGCAACTTTTTTCCGTTGTCCTTATGGCGCCTGCGGTGGGACGGGTTCGGTTATTCGCCAGATGATCGCTAAAAGAAATGCGTTACATATCTTTTGGAACGTCGACAGTTTAGATTGGCAAGATAAAAATCCTCAATCCGTTTTCGAGCGCGCAAAGAAACAAATGGAAATTTTGAACCATGGCATTGTCCTATTTCATGATATTCATCCGCAATCCGTTGAGGCTTTTAAACTTCTAACGGCTTATATCAAAACAAAAGGTTTCAAAGTTCGTGCACTACCAGATATTATTAGTGAAGTGCGAGGAAGTGCTTATGCCTCACCATAAATTTAAATTTGTAATCTTATTATTATTATCGCTACCAGCGTCGGCAAAATGGCATATGCAAGAGCTGGCGCGCGCATCGAACGCAGTTCTTGTTTTGATGGATGAAACCACAAGTTCACAAAAGAAATCTTGCGGACTAGCAAGTCAGCAAGTCAGTCAGGCGTCTCAAAAACTAAGAAGTTTAATTGATCAACGAATAGCTGAAATTAAAAATCAGCAAAAGCAAATTCAAGAATTGAAAAACAAATGTCAGGCCGATTGCACCTGTGACATTTACGATTACTCTTTAGAAAAACTATTGCCCGAAGTTGGCTCACAGCAAGAAGTGATAAAGTTGACAATGGATCAGCGGAAAAAATGTTATTCTCAGCTGAAGAACTTTTGTCGCTCTGCCTTATTTCAAGCTATCACAAAATAATTGGGACTGTAGTAAGCCATTTGATGTTGAAAAAGTTTATATATTAATCACAATTACGCATTTGCTTCGGCGAAATCGCAAAGATCTCATCTATATTATGCAGAATTACGCGATGTTAAAAATTCTTAAGGTTTTTAATATTATTTCATTTTTTTCTTTTAGTGCCGAAATGGGTATGCTAGCGTTTTGAACTACGAGGGGAAAACAACACATGAAACAAAACCAATTAGTTCGAAAATTCGCTCTGATCGCTTTACTGAACTGCTTTTCTATTGCGGCCGCTGCTTCCTTTAACCCATTCATCGTCCATGGTCGTCCTGTTAAGCTTGGAGAAAATTACTCGAAATACACGGTAGGTTTAGGCCAATCCGAGATTATGTGTAGCGGTGTTATTATCGACAAAAACCACATTGTTACTGCGGCTCACTGCAATGACGAAGTAAGTCATGGAAAAGTTTATTTCGGAACTGATAAAACAAACTTCGTTTTCCGCACAGTCATCGGTTCAACTTTACACCCCGAGTATTGCAAAAACGGCAATTGTGGTACTTTAGGATCGCAGGATGACAACGACATTCTAATTTTAAAATTCGAAGGCGATTTACCGGAGGGATTCGAAGCCGTCCCTGTTGCAACGAAGGCAAGTTTAATCAGTAAAGTTTCAATCCACCTAGCGGGTTTCGGTGCCAATGAGCACGGTAATTACGAAGATATCTTAAAAGTGGCGCAAGCTCCTTTTGCAGAATTTAACGGTCAATCTGAGTTTAGAACAGATGAAACGTTAGCGGGAAGCTGTAATGGAGATTCTGGCGGACCAGCATTCGTTAGTATCGATGGCCAACTTCAGCTTGCAGGAATTACCAGTCGCGGAGATGGACCTTGCCGAAAACTTGGAATTTACACAATGGTTAGTTACTTCTCGAAATGGATTTCTGAAGTCGCAGCTCACTAATTACAGCGAGCGTTTCAACATCTTTTGCACGTCTGAGACATGATTTTCTTCATCGACAATCATGTCTCTTGCAAATTCCTCTACCAGCACTGATTTGCCTTCAACCATCTTAAGCAAAGCGTACAAATCTTTCAGCTGCGCATTTTCATGCTCTAAAGATTCTTCTAATATCTCATCAATTTTATGTTTGTGAGACTCAATCAGATTACTAATCTTTAGCGATGGGTGGCCATTTAGCGTAGTGATCAGTTCACCTATAAGCTCTGCATGAGTTAAAGATTCGGCAGACTGTTCACGGAACCACTTAACGATGGGAATGCGATTATAACCAAAAATCATCAATGAATAGTGAGAATAGCGGATGACGCCAGCATATTCGCGCTCGATCAAACGATTAAGAACTTCCAATACTTTTTTATTTAATTTAGAATCCATAAAACCTCTAAGAAATATGTTAATCTTTAAGCAGGTGTTTGCAATAATTTTAAGGAAACGGCCAGTTTGAAAAATAAAGTTTTTAAAGATTTTGCAAAGACCTTTTTAATACCAACTTTGATCGGCAAGTCTTTAGTTTTGTACTTTGGTATTAATTATTCAAATGATCCAGGCGAAGGCTATGGTTACGGTCTAGTCGCAGCGATACTATTTACTTTCTGCTCACTGATATTTTTTGCTTGGAAATACCGTAATCAGGAAGAGCTTTAGTTAAGTAACAATTATTTACCTACACTTTTCCTAGGTCTAGCCACTATTCATACTTTTTTAATTCAATTTTCCGCTGTAAATTTTCAAAACAGACTTTGAGTATGGGTAAACTCTTTTTTGCTGCTGTCATACCAACAGCCGTGGCAATTATTTGCTTTCTAAGTTTCTCAAGCTTTTAAAAATTAAAAAAAAAGGGTAACCGAAGTTACCCTTTTCAAATCTGAGTATAAACTCAAACTTTTAAATTACTTCTTTACTTCGCCTTCAGCTTTGTCACCTTTGTGGTGCTTTTTAGCTTTTTTAGCTTTTTTCATCATAGCTTTGTCGTCTTTTTTCATTTCCATAGCTGCAGGTGCAGTTGGAGCAGCAGCAGCAGGAGCTGTCGGCTCAGCAGCGTTTACTGAAAAAGAAAATGCTAAAGCAGCGATGATTGTCATTAATTTCATAAAATCTCCTAATTTGGTAAAGACATTATTGCCTTTGAACCTTTTGTTAACGAAAGATTAACACCATCACATTCAGGAGTTATTAAATGCAGATTAAAAAAAATTAATCTCAGGGTAGTGTCTTAAAAGTGCACGCAACTAGGTGAAGTTGAACGCTTATATCAAGTTGCCCACCACTATATCAAGGTCGTGGATAAAAACGGGACATTTTCCACGTTAAAAACAAACAAAGTCCCTTTAGACGCTTTAGGTTCGATACGAAGCTCAGCATTATGAAGTTTTGCGATTTTGTAAGCTATTGCTAAGCCTAAGCCGAAGCCTTTAGTTGGGCCACTTGGTGCTAATCGGCTGAAACGTTCAAAGATAATTTTTTGATTTTCGGGCGAAATGCCCGGACCTTGATCTTCTATTTCTACCGTTGTGTGATTTTTAGTCCAAATTAGACGGATCAATATAAGTTCGTTATTACTAGAATACTTAATCGCATTTTCAATAAGATTAAAAAATAAATTAGCTAGTAAATCCGAATCACCTTTTATATGTGTGCGTTCGGCCTTGGCATCGATGTCGAATTTTATTTGAATATTTTTAGTCGTTGCCAATTTTTGCGTGCGGGCAATGACATCAATTAAAATTTCGTCAAGTTCGACATTGGTCATGTTCATGGCGCCAAGACCGGCATCAATGCGGGCTAAAATTAGCATGTCTTTGACAATCTTTGAAAGATTTTCGACCTCTTGCAAAGCACTATTCAGAAACTGTGGGTCAGGTGATGAGGTTTTCTTTTGGATTTCAATTTCTCCACGTAAAATCGTCAGTGGTGTTAGTAACTGATGGGATGCATCTGCGATAAATCTTTCTTGGGATTTGAAGGCTTTTTCAATCCGGTCCAGCATGGCATTTTGGGTCTCGGCCAATT
Organism: Bdellovibrionales bacterium; assembly: GCA_043753645.1. Taxonomy (GTDB): domain Bacteria; phylum Bdellovibrionota; class Bdellovibrionia; order Bdellovibrionales; family Bdellovibrionaceae; genus Pseudobdellovibrio. The sequence continues at coordinate 10,989 of JAYUWH010000165.1, read as the reverse complement.
TTTGAATTTCATCTTTTGATTTTGGAATTGGCACTCGCTGAGTTAAATCACTAGCATCAATACGTAAGGTTTTTTCAGTGATATCCTTAACCGGCTGCAGAGCACGTGCCGAAAAGTATAGTCCAGCAAGAACTGCAATTAATAAAACCGCAGGCAGGCCAAATTCAATAATATTTTGCAATCGATCAAGTTGTTTTTCAAAAGTTGTCATGGGGACAGCAATTTGTAAAAACAAATCAGGTGAATCCACGCTGTCTAATGGGAATGTGATCAAGCGGTAAGAGTCGGCCTCGGCATCGGGAAGACCACTGGTATTGGTTAAAGTGCGGTAAGCTGAATCCTGGCCGCGGCTAATTTTTTTAAAATCGCGCTGATATGGAAATTTGAAATTTCCAAACTCTCCGGTTTGCACGAGCACTTTTCCAGAAGCATGTTGTATTTGAATAAGCGCGGTGCCGGATGCAAAAGGAAATATTTTTCCTTCATCCACTTTAAGGGGCGGAAAAAGCAGATCATTTTTTTTTCCAATTTCAATCGTCCGTGAGACATCGATGGCATAGTTGTAAAGGGCGTCGTCAAAGTCTTGCGCCAGGGAATCATTTAAAAAATAATATAAAAATCCTGAAAAGAAAATAGTCGTTGTGCCGAAGATAATTGCAAAAAGGGTCGTTAAGCGAGTTCGTAAACTAACTGTTTTTAAGAACGTAACCAACACCCACCACCGTTTGAATTAATTTTTTGCTAAAACCAGCATCTATCTTTTTCCTTAATAAATTAACATACACATCAATCACATTACTTTCAGAATCAAACGAGATATCCCAAACATGCTCTGCAATCGAAGTTCGTCCCAAGGGACGCTCGGGATTTCTTAGAAAGTATTCCAATAATGAAAATTCTTTTGCGGTTAAAGTAATTTCCTGCCCATTTCGAGTTACTTTACGATGGACTAAATCCATTTCAATTTCTGAATACTTTAGGACCGAATCAACGCCCGTTTTGCTGCTATTACGTCGTAGTAAGGCACGCACGCGGGCTAAAAGCTCGTCAAAAGCAAAGGGCTTTGTTAAATAGTCATCAGCTCCGGCGTCTAACCCATGAACTTTATCTTTTGTGGTTGAAAGTGCGGTCAACATCATTAACGGGCCTTGATAGCCATCGCGCCGAATATGTCTTGCAGTGTCGATTCCGCTTTGATCGGGCAGCATCACATCTAAAATAACCAAATCGTATTCGCTGCTAGCCAAATAAGATTCTGCGGCAGAACCGCTTTCAGCAATATCGACTGAATAGCCAACTTCGTTGAAGCCTTTTTTCAGAAACTGCGCCGTTTTAGGCTGATCTTCGACGACAAGTATTCTCATGGCGTCATCTTAGAATGATGCATAAAAGAGTCAAGAGCTGCCATCATCGCCCGGTATTTTTGTGCAAGCTGTTGATCTAGATCTGTTTTTTGCTCGGTTGGAAGGTATCTTAACGTCCCGCTGGGATCTAAACTTGAAAACTCTTTGGCAGAGCTGACTAAAGCGCCCCGATCTTTGGTAAAGATTAGGCGGTCAAAAGTAGCTGCAAAACTAGTTTCCGGAGAACTCCACAACGACCGGCCAAAAGAATCAAACGATGTCGTACTTAGTGAAACATTATAAAGTGTCGGCCAGATATCTTGATGGCCGGCAAAGGACGATTTAAAGTTTTGAATTTGCTGGCTACTAACTTGATCCCGCAAATCCTTTGGTAAAGAAATAAAAAAAGGCACAGAAGACTTCATAAAGACTTCATCATTAGAAAAATTTTTGATCCAAAATGTATGATCTGCGGTAGCTGCGATCACAGTTTTGTCAGCAAGTTTTGAATTTGATTTTATCGCATCTAAAAAACTTGCCAGGGAATCCGAAGAATACCGAAATGTTGAAAATCGCTTTAAAGCCAAATCTCTATCAATTAGCAAGTTCTTCTCTGGAAAAGCGTCGATATTTAAGTTGTAAGCAACTGCTGACTTAGGCAACTCGAAGGGGGGGTGATTCGTCGTTGTCATAATCACAAGCAGCTGTGGTGCGGTAGCTTCTTGTAAAATAAATTCTGCAAATTTAAAAACATCTTCGTCAAAAACACCCCAGTCGTGTTTGCCAGAAAGTTGCTTGTTTTTTTCTATAAGTTTTTTTTCAATATCCACTTCACCTTCAGCATAGTTGAAGCCTTGGGCCAACGCGAACTTATTCATATCGCGCCAGCCGGGATTACCGCCATAAATAAAATGTGTTTCATACCCATATTTTTTATAAACGGCGGCTGGCGCTGTTGAAAAAGGGGTTTGCAGGTAGTCGCCTTCAGTCAAAAAAGGGCTGATTGTTCGTTGAGGCAAGCCGCTGAGTAAACAACTTAATGAGCCGGTCGTTGCAGGGGTCGTTGATAAAAACTGTAAATTAATGAAATCATTTTGAAAATATTTTTTCATATTGCCCGCTAAATCAAACTGTGGCGACTGAAACTGTAAACCGTAAGTGCCCCAGCTTTCCATAACGACAAGTACCACATGAGGGGGTGCTAGCTGTTTTAGATTTAAAGTTGTACTTGAATGCATCAAGGCATAGCGGTTTTCGGAGGCCGTTATTTTTTTTTGAAAGTAATCCTCAAAGGCTTGGTCTTCATGGTCTAAGTAACCGAACTCTTTCATATTGGAGTTCCATGCTGCAGATCCCATTTTAAGTTGTTCTTGTTTTAATTTTATCGCCCGTGAAAATGCATGGGCCGTGCCATAACTTAAGGTATTTAAAAATGGAGTGCTAGAAACGACGGTGTCGTGATCTCCTAAAGGAAATAAAGAAAATGAACCACGGGCCCCAACGACTAACAATATCAAAACTAGTAACCTAGTCCCAACAGATGAGATGCGATTGGACGCCGTAGGAAAGTTTTTTTTAATCTTCCAACTATAGAAATGATATAGAACAAAAGTCGCAGCAAGGATGCCCACAACGGGATAATTTTTCCAAAAGGTTTTAACCAGGGCCCAGGTGTCATCTTCGATTAATCCAAAAACCAAAACATTGATACGATCATTGTAAAAAGAGAAGTAGCCAATATCGACAATAAGTAAAAAGCTCCAGAACGTAAGAAGAAATTTCCAGATAGCCAAAGAGACCGGCTTACTAAGCACAATGCTAAGTATCCAAAATAACAGAGTTAGATAGCAAACAGCGCTTAAGTCGAATCGAAGTCCTAAAACAAATGCGTGTATTATCTCTGCATAAGGCGTTTGTGGAGCTAATTGCAGAAGACTTTTTGGCGCCAGTAGAATAAAAAATACACAGCGAAGTAAAGTTCCAATAATTGCGGCAGAAAAAATGACGGACAGCCAAGATTTGGTCGTTTGCATTGGTGTTTAGGTTGCCTCAATGTGCGAACGTGTGCAATAAAATGCCATGTCAGAAACTATTCGCCTTACACAAACGGTTCTAAAAGGTGGCTGCGCCGCCAAAGTTCCGGCCATCGAGCTTCGCCAAATTTTATCGCAGGTGCGGTTTCCACCTGTACGAAGTGATATTTTAATTGACGGTGGTTTGATGGATGATGCGGCGATCATTCGAATAAATGCCGACTTGGCCTTAGTTCAAACTCTTGATTTTTTCACGCCCATCGTAGATACGCCGTATCTTTTCGGCCAAATTGCCGCCGCCAATGCCCTTAGTGATGTGTATGCCATGGGCGGACTTCCGCAAACCGCGATGGCTGTCCTTGCATTTCCGTTGACTGTTTTTTCGCAAAAATTAATTGCGGAAGTTTTGCAAGGTGCCAGTGATAAAATCGCTGAGGCTAAGGCGTGTTTTGTCGGTGGGCACTCGATTGATGATGACACTTTAAAATTTGGCCTATCTGTCACGGGTTATGTTCATCCGGAAAAAGTTTGGTCTAATGCCAAGGCTAAGACTGGCGATCTAATTATTCTAACTAAAGCCATCGGCACCGGCACGGCAACGGCGGCTTTAAAAAGAAACGAAGTCAGTGAAAAAGAAATTCAGGATGAGCTGCAATCCATGGCGCAATTGAACTCAGTTTTAGAATACTTAGCAGATGAAGAAAAAATCGCTATCCATGCAGCGACAGATATCACGGGTTTTGGGCTGGCCGGACACGCGGTGCAAATGGGCCGGGCTAGTCAAAAATGTCTGCGTATTAATTTCAATCAAATTTCAAGATTCAAAAAAACTATGCAATTTCTTGAGGCCGGATTTCTAACTAAAGCCCACACGACTAATAAAAATTATGTGCGTGAAGAAATGCAAGCCGAGATGTTAACTCCGTTACAGCAACAGTTATTATTTGATCCTCAAACAAGCGGGGGGTTACTGCTGTCAGTTGATAAGAATTTAGCCGGTGAAATTCTTAAAAAGTTGCAAGTCGCATTTCCGAACAGCCAAATCATTGGCGAAGTTTTGGATAGTCACTCCCAGTATTGTCTTGAAGTAATAACCTAATGGATTCACTACCACTATCAGAACTCAAAGATTTTATTTTAAGTGAACATCGAATTATTGATGTGCGTGCGCCCAGCGAATTTCATTTAGGCGCTATTCCGAAATCAATCAACCTACCTATTTTAGATAATGATGAGCGCCATCAAGTAGGTCTTTGCTACAAAGAACAAGGTCAAGAAAAAGCGATCGAACTTGGGCACAAATTAGTTTCTGGAGAAAATTTGTCACTGAAATTAATGGCCTGGAAGACAGAAATTTCTAAAGATCCGAAAACAGTGCTAACCTGTTTTCGTGGTGGGCTGCGCAGTCAATCGGCGCAGAATTTTTTATCCCACGAGGGCCTGCATGTTCCAAGATTAAAAGATGGTTACAAAGCCGCGCGATCTTTGATGTTAGATTTCTTAAATACAGAGGCTACGAAACTACCACTTGTTATTTTATCTGGTACGACGGGAAGTGGAAAAACCCACCTACTTAATAAGCTAGCCTCATTTTACCCAGCAATTGATCTAGAAGGGTTAGCGCACCACCGAGGCTCTGCATTTGGGGCGTGGGATATCCCGCAACCTTCACAGGCTGATTTTGAAAATCGGTTAAGTGTTGAAACCATGCGGCTGGCCGCGGCCAAGATCCAGCAAGCGACGCTGCTTGAAGATGAAAGCCGAATGATTGGCACGTGTCATATCCTTGAGCCTTTTTTCTTAGCGATGCGAAATGCGCCTGTAATTTTAGTGCAAGAATCACTTTCTACCCGCATTGAAAATATTTTTTCAGATTACATTGCAACCAAGCTGGAACCGAATGCAACTCGTCCTGACGTGGCAGAGAAATTATTCCTGCGGTATAAAACATCGGTCAATAAGATCCAGAAGAAATTAGGTGGCTTGCGGGCCCAAGAATTATTAATTGATTTAGAAGAATGCCAAACGGAATATTTTGAGCTGGAATCCATTAGCAAAAATAAAGTGTGGATCGAAAAACTTTTGGTTTGGTACTATGATCCTATGTACGTAGGCTCGCTAGAAAAGCGCGCCCCAAAAATCCAGTTTCAAGGCTCTAGCGAAGAAATTACGGCCTATCTTCGATCTTTGGCTTAAAGTTATTCGGCACAAATAAGACCAATAATGCTAGACCTGTCAGAATAAAAGCAACGATAGCCTGCTCGGTTAATTTTTCGTGAAAAATAAAATAGGCAATCCCTGCCGCCATAACGGGTTCGATTAATTTCCCAAAAGACATCAGATTTAAATCAAGATACCCTACTAAGTAGGTTGAGATGAAGTGGCCAAAGAAGGTTGGGACCAGAACCAACCCGGCGACAGCAATCCATGACATCTCATCGTATCCCAAAAAATGTTCTTGGTTGATCAGCGCCACCGCTAAAAACAGGATAGCGCAGACAATATATTGCCCGCTGGCGTAGACCCAGTTGGTGTAATGAAGGCGAGCACTTTTCCCCGTGAGCATGTAACAAGAAAAGAATACGGCAGATAAAAGCGCACAAATATCACCGTAGTAGGTCGCACCGCCAAATTGAAATCCATTATAGACCAAGGTCGTAACTGCGGCGGCTGCAAAAAAGTAAGCGACCCAAAGACGTAAAGTCATTTTTTCTTTAAACAGTATGACCGATCCCAAAGTCGTCCAGACAGGGTTGGTCGAAAATAAGATCATCATATTAGCAATTAAAGTGTGCTTGGCCGCATATTTAAACGTCCAGAGATGAGCAAAGAAAAAAAATCCAGAGACCAAAATCCAAAGTATTTTTTTTTCGAATTTAGGAAAGGGAATTTTTTTGATCCCAAAAACCCAGACGCTAACAAGAGTCGCGGCAGTAAGTAGGCGCCAAAAACCTAAAACTGATGAAGGCATGTGATTCAGCTTTGCCCATATTCCGGAAGTTGAAAGACTAAATAGCGCTAAAAAATAAAGCAGTGTGTGCAGCATGTTATGTGTTTGAAATCCCTAGGAATTCGAGCATGATTTAAATCTGAAAACAAGTTTTATATAATATTAAGAAAACGAAATCATTAATTGAAAGGATTCGTATGAAAAAAATTTTAGTCATTGCAGTAGCTGCTTTAGCACTAACTGCGTGTAACAAACCCGATCTTAAATCTGACAAAGGCCAAGCATCTTATGCTATCGGTCAGCAGATAGGTCAAAACCTTAAGGCGCAAAACATCGATTTCGATGCCAGCACTTTAGTGGCGTCAATGAAGGATGCTTCAACTGGTAAGTCAGAAATGACAAAAGAAGATATCCAAAAAGCGATGATGAAATTGCAAGAATCAGCAATGAAAAAGCAACAAGAAGAAGGCGAAACTAACAAAAAGAAATCGGCTGAATTATTAGAGAAAAATAAAACAGCTGAAGGCGTAAAAACAACGACTTCAGGTCTTCAGTATATCGTTCTTAAAGAGGGCGATGGCCCAATGCCAAAAAAAGAAGACAATGTTAAGTGTCACTACACTGGAACATTGTTAGCAACAGGCGAGAAATTTGATTCTTCAGTTGATCGTGGTCAGCCTGCTGAATTTCCAGTTGGCGGAGTTATCGCAGGTTGGACGGAAGCTCTTCAAATGATGAAGGTGGGTTCAAAATACAAATTATTTATTCCACCTGAATTAGCGTACGGACCGGCAGGACGACCTGGAATTCCAGCAAATTCAGCCTTGGTATTCGAAGTTGAGCTGCTTGATATCGTAAAGAATACAGCGAAACCAGCAGCTCCAGCAGCTCCTGGAAAAGCGCCAAAAGCTAAAAAATAGTTTTGCGAAATAATGTTCGCAGAAAGTGTGGCGAACGATGGCCTTTGATTTTAAGAGAGACGCACTTGATAATTTCTTAGAATTGTTCAAGCAGGCTCAAATAAAGGGAGTGCCAGAGGTGAACGCCATGGCACTGGCCACAGTGAATGAAAAAAACCAACCCTCTGTTCGGATGGTCCTTTGCAAAGGATTGATTCGCAGGGGGTTTTCTTTTTATACGAATTATGATGGCCGCAAGGGCCGTGAAATTGATAATAATAAGTCAGTTGCTGCTACTTTTTTTTGGCCTCACCTTGATCAGCAAATTCGAATTGAAGGAATGGCTGAGCGACTTACATCTGAAGAGTCAGATGCCTACTTTGCTTCACGTGCGCGATTAAGCCAAATCGGAGCATGGTCATCGGATCAATCTGAAAAAATCGAATCGATTGAAAGTTTTCAAAGAAAAATTAATTCAATCGAGAAAAAATTTGAAGGCAAATCGATTCCACGACCGGCGCATTGGGGTGGCTATCGCATTGAGCCCAAAGAAATTGAATTTTGGTTCGGAAAATTAGGACGTTTACATGAACGCTATGTTTACGAGGCTCATGGCAACGACTGGAATCGGTTTTTACGATCTCCATAAAATATATTTAGTTCATTGCTTGTGGCGAGATCAAATAAAATTCTGGAATTTCGACGTGAAACGGTTCGCCGTCTTCACTGATGAAATGGTAAAAGCCTTTCATGCTGCCCGAGGCCGTTCGTAAGGGGCAAGCACTATCATACTCGAAAGCTTGACCTGGTTGAATACGGGGCTGCAAACCAACAATTCCAGGTCCGCGAACTTCTTCAGTATGTCCCATGGCATCAGTAATAATCCAATGGCGACTCATCAGCTGAGCAATTTGCCCACCTTTATTTTTTACTGAAATCTTATAGGCAAAAAAGTATTTGCTCTGCAAGGGGTCCGATTCAGATTGAACGAAGACTGAGGTGGCTGTTATTTCAAACTGTGGTGTCTGCGTTTTTTTTAAACTCATGTAATGAAAATCTCATCAAATCGAAATGTTTTCAAGAGTAAAAAATAATGGGTAGTGATCCGATGGAAGTTGATTTTTAAGTTCGATCGTTGTCGGTGGATCAATGGGTAGTCCTTGATAATCTGTGTAATTCTGCACAAAGCACTCATCCATCTTACTTAAATTCGTCCAAATTTTCTGAGGTATAAAGCAATAATCTATCTGGCGCCCATCGATTTTGCTGCTATTTTTAATTTGGTAAAACGTAGATCGCTTCGCAAGGCTTAAGCCCGAGACTTCGAAAATATCTTGAAGGTCTGTCTTTTGATAGATCGGTAAAAACTCTAAATCAGGATTGGACTTCCCAGCGTAGCCATTCAAGTCCCCACAAACTAAAGTGGCGGCCCCCGGAAATTCAACAGCAAGTTCGTTGTAAATCTCTACCAAAGTTTTCAATTCTGCAGCCCGGCGTTCGGTGCCTCCAGGGTCGATTCTTTCGGGATCTAACCGCGATTTTAAATGAGTTAAAAGTAAGATTAAGAAGGGCTTATCTTTGGTATTTGTGAATAATCGCAGTTCGGCACAGTCTCTGGAAAACGTATGAGAATCAGCTTTTATCTTAAACCCATGGGCTTTCGATGTAATTTCATGAGGATACAGAAAATTAAGGGGTCGGGTCTTATTAGTCACTAAGTCAAAATAATACGGGACAGATTTTTTGATGAGAAAGCCGACATCGATGTGGCGGTTTGAATTACCTTCAATTAAGGCGCAAAAATATTCGGAGTTTAAAAACATATCATTAAAGTTTTTCAGGGATTCAACACCACCTACTTCGCAAAACATCATGATATCAGGACTATTTTTTTGGATAATGTTGGCGATAGCCGAACATTTCGCTAAAGGCTTATTGTCGTAGACCGAGGTCGATAATTTTTGCCAGTCACTTTCGCTTAGGGATTTAAAATTTTCTGGCACCGGATGATCGAATAGTAGAAATAGATTTTCTACGTTGTAAAGGCCCATCTTGATCTTGGCGATTGATTTGCTCGGCATATCTAAGGCAAGATGTTAGCAAATATAGTGAGGTGAAGTAATGAGTATTCTTTCGGTAACCCAATCTTTGTTGCAATTCGAGCTTAAGTTAGCTGGCAACCCCCAGGGAATTGTCTATGTTTTGGGATCAACTTCAAAATCGAAGCTTAGTAGTGAATACAAAAGCATAATCGAAAGTCATGCCCATGATTTTCAAACAAAAAAATTACTTGAATCAGATAAAAGATTTATCCACTTTTTAGGCCGCAGTGGGCCAGTGTGGGTCTTAAAAAATCAAGAGAATGATAAAGGTCAGCATTATGGTTTGCTGGATGAATCAACTTATGCTTGGTTTCGTGATCATGCAGGTGTGGTACTGACGTCTTGCAAGTCTCTAAATGTCGAGCATTTGCAATTTTATTTTTCACAGCACAAAACGCCTGAGATCGCCCGCGCCATTGTCGTGGGTCTTGAGCTTTCAACCTATAATTTTATGACAGCATTAACTGAGAAAAAATCAACCTTTGCAAAAATTTATTTCAAATCAGATTTGTTAAAACTGACATCTACTTTTATTCAAGCGGCATTAAAAGAAACGGCTGCAGTTCAGATCGCGCGCCACTTGGTAAATCTCCCGCCCAATTTAATGAATCCTGAGACCATGCAAACGATTATTGAAAGTGAGCTTAATTTTCCAAATACAAAAATCATTGTTTGGAATGAAGAAAAGTTACAGTCAGAAAATATGAATTTATTATTGGCTGTGGGTGCGGGATCGAAAACTCCACCACGTATGATTCAATTAAAATACCGTCCAAAAAAAGCATCTGCCAAAAAACCGATTGCCTTTGTCGGCAAGGGCATCACCTTTGATACGGGTGGTTTAGATATTAAAAACTCAGCCGGCATGAGATTAATGAAAAAAGACATGGGGGGCTCGGCGGCTGTTTTAGCCTTAGCTTATTGGGCCGCACATTCAGGATATGGCCGCGCTTGCGATTTTTACTTAGCTTTAGCTGAAAATTCAGTCGATTCCCATTCTATGCGGCCAAGTGATATTTATAAATCACGGCAAGGCTACATCGTCGAAATTGATAACACAGATGCTGAAGGGCGTTTAGTGCTTGCAGATGTCATGGATGTGGCTGCCACGCAAAAAGGAAAAGATGAACCTGAATATTTAATCGATATTGCCACATTGACTGGTGCGATCAAGGTGGCTTTAGGGGCTGACGTGCTTGGACTTTTTTCGAATGACGACCAACTGTCAGATGAAATCACTAGGGCTGGTCAGCAAGTTGGGGAGCCTGCTTGGAGAATGCCATTAGTGCAAAAATATTTCTCGGGCATGAGTTCTAATTTCGGAGATTTTAAAAATGCGGCGGATGGTTTTGGCGGGGCCATTACGGCAGCCTTATTTCTTGAAAAATTTTGTGCAGGGAAGAAATGGGCGCACATGGATGTTTACTGCTGGAGTGACAAGGCCACCGGGTCCTTATCAAGCGCTGGCGGAAGCGGACAGCCAGTTCAGTTGTTGATTCAATGGCTTAAAGGATCAGCGTAAGATCCTGAAACTCCATCACACAAATGCACCTGCGCCCAAAAGGACAACCTAAAACCAGGGTTATTCTTGGGTCTTAACCTCACTACTTATCATTTTTTTTCTTCACTGAGATCTTCCAGAAACCTAGTCTTAAAGATAGG
>JAYUWH010000164.1:0-2997 GCA_043753645.1 Bdellovibrionales bacterium | reverse complement strand
TCCATTTGAAGCGCTTCCGAATTTGTGACGATTCCTTCTTTGTTTAAAAGATCATCTGCGATATTTTCAATTCTTTTTACAATTAGATTAATTCGCTCTTTTTTATCATCGTCTGAAATTGTTGAAGCTAAAACTTTCAAGGCTGAAATCGGAGATTGCAAGTCGTGATTGACGAGTCTCACACTTTTGATAAATTCTTTAGCGTTTTCAGACTCCGTCTGAAGCTTTGCTCTGACCGTGGCTTCATTCAGCGTGTTTTGATTTGCGATCTCGACTTTATTCCGAAGTTCATCAATTTGTGGCTTGATGTGTTTTACTTTGGATGACAAGCCAGCCGCTAAAATTTTAAAAAGCATGGTTTTCTTTTCAGGCCTAGCTTCCGCCACATGCAGAGCACTTGCGACTTCGCTTGAAATCGCATCGGTCACGTTCTCAGTTAGCACAGAAAGTGCACGGCTGATTAAGAATAATAAAATATAAAAAACGAAACTAAAAATAAAGAACTCTTTGAAAACAGATCTTGTCCAAAATGACTCCTTCGGAAATTCAAAAACCATATGCACATCACCAAGTCCTGTGATCGCGCAAGGGATGCGGCTCATGTTGCCAGACTTTGAATCCGTGGCTTTTGATCCGTAAGTGATCGGACCTTCGGTCAACAATACATTTGCACGAGCGCCGCCAACCGTTGGCGAGGCCTGCAATAAGCTATGAGCTTGATCGAGCGCTTCTCTGGTAGCTCCGATCTGGGCCTGGTTTTGTACGAACTCACAAATTGTTGAAGCCAATTTGTGTTGATCATCTTCAATCTGCTTAAAAGAGCTCATCTGTCTGCTAGCCGCCAACAACAATGAAAAAATAAGAATGCCGCCAAGTACCCAAAGTCTTCTCATAGAATTGGAATCCTTTCCGGCCACGGCGTAGAAATACCGTTTTTTAAAAACAGCGGCGAAAGATACGCTTTTGCCTGCGCAGAAATAGTCCGTGGAAAAAACAATGGGAAAAGACCGCCGCCCGTTGCATTCACAGCAACCAACGGAACACCAAAGCTTTCAGATAAATCAAAGCTTTGAATTTGCGGAGCCACTGTGGGCAATGAAATGATACGATCATCAGCTGCGAACACAGGCTCAGCCCAAAAATTTTTTAAATAATTTAGAATCGAGTTCTCGACGACATGTGATTCTTTAAAGTCAGCCGTACTGAAATCAAAAAAACCATCTAGCTGACACTTGGCCTCGCAAAGAGCGTGAGCCCATTTCGGACTGGTTCTGATATTTTTTGTTGCTTCTGAAAAATATCCAAACGTAACACCAGCTTGTTTGGGTGATTTTGCGATGATCATCCCGGCCTGTACACCGCTACATTCATACCGAGATATTATTGACGTGAATTTGATGTCATCCACGATTTGTTCATCTATTTTTATAAATCCGAGCCATCCGTCCTTCAGGTATGACAGCAACAGGATATGCCGCTCAAGGGCTTCGTTGATAGCGGCATCCGTGGCTAACGCATGATCAAAATGCACAGCCCAGCCATTGCTAGATCGAAGGCTTGAGTGTTCATAAATTGCAGGAATATTTTTTTGAATTCTATTATCACGAAGATCTTTAAAGTAATTTTTAAGCTCTTGTCGCTCATAAAGCTCAGCAACTGCCTTGATCAAAGCCAATTGCTCATCGGTACTTTGCCCGTGACCGAAAAAAGTATCTCCTATTTCTGATTTATAAAGCGCCGTAAACTCAAAAAAATTCAAGCCGCCAATGTTTTGCTCTTTACGAATAAGACCAGCCTTAGGGTCTTTAGCAAAGACATCCATCAGCAAAGTCGCTTGCGATTCACGAGAATTTTGAATTTCAGTTCTCGCTGTTGCTAAATTCATTTTTTTGTCATTCTCCAAAGTTCAACTTCAGCATCGTTTGGCGGTTGATCACCGACATCAAACTTCGAGCTGTAAGCGATTTGGCTTCGTAAGAAAAATAATGGCACGACGTGCTGATTTTTTGTCAGCCACTTTTGATAATCCCTTAAGACTTGAGTTTTCTCTTCGCTCAAGTCTGGAGACTCAGCGCGCTTGAGATCAAGCGGAGATTCAACTCTAGATCCTGTAATATAACGAAGCTGCACAGCCGGATATCTTTCACTTGCTGCGTAAGGTATAAGGACATAGTCAAAACCACTGAGATCACCTTTTTGCTCAACAGCATCATACCAAGCCTGTTTATCCAATCTTAGTAATTCAACAGTCACACCAATGTCTTGGCCTGCGGTTGTCATAGCGTTTAAAAAATTATCTGAAAAATAATTCCAAGGCACCGCGACCTTGATATGTTTTTTTGACTGAGTTGGAAGTTGTGACAAAAGCTCTTCTCTTTTTAAAGAGTAGCCTCTGTTAAACGGCAAAAACGTTTCAGCGGCAAAGGCTTCATCACGAAGTGGTGTTTGCCATATTTTTTCAAGCAAATCTCGTCCGACAAGATTTTGGCCCTTTGGGTTTGATCCGCGTAAAAATACGATTGTCGACGGCGAGGATTCAAAAATGGAGATCCCTTTACTTTTCCAATCAGGCTCGCCTAGAGGATTATGAATGCGAACAACAACATCAAGTTGTCCTTCAATCAAAGCGCCGGTCGCTTTATCGCCTGGGTTTGTGATGAACTGAATTTCTTTAGGGGAATTAGGAAATTTTTGTGAAATCGGATTCAAGTCATTTCTTTTCACAACAGCCAAGGTATCTTGATATTTTTCAATAAAGTAGGGTCCAGAGAATTTGGTCGGCTTAAATTCTTTGTCAGAATTCAGCAGATCCTGCTTCCACCAAATGCCGGTCTCAGGTGAAGCCAATTGCAAATAAAAAGATTCTACTTTCATTTTCAAACGTAGCTCAACTGTGTGGTCATTAATGGCTTTAAGACCTGCGCACGGATCGCTGATGGACTTAATCTTGTCGCAGTCTTCAATGTAGTCCCAAAGTGGAAAATGGGTCGATGTGCG
>JAYUWH010000163.1:0-3019 GCA_043753645.1 Bdellovibrionales bacterium | reverse complement strand
CCTGCGTCTAGCATCTCTTTCATGGTAACTTGTGCCATGGGTTTTCCTTTTCTGGTTACGCCTCCGACAGGTAGAGCTTGGTTTATCCAAGAGTGCTCGGTTGAATTTGAAGTTATTTTTGTAATACTCGCAATACTTGCAGTACGAATAAATTCAAAACCCAATGCCGAGACCAGTGTTAATGCCCGTCGTGTGTTATAGTGGGGATTAGGATTATCATAGTGAAATTCACTGCGCAAGGCTTGGTTTGCAAAGGCCAAATCACGGATTCGCCAGAAGTTGCAACTGTCAGTTTTTAATAACTGGCAGTATTATCAATAACTTATAAACTATTCTGAGGTTGTTCAGTTTCTTTATCAGCCGCATTTTCAAAGCCTAAAGCGGCTATAATCATTTGCGCTGTCTGCAGCGATCCCAATAAATTCGGTCCGGTTGCTGAAGTCGCCGAAGCCACCCACAGATTGTCGATGTGAGGATAAGTTAAGTTCGCATTTAATTTTAAATCTCCACCGGAAATTGGCGGAGAAACGAAAATACGTTCTTTTTGAATTTTTTCAGCAATTTCAGGAAATGCGCGCTTCATTTGGCGCTTTACTTTTTTTAGTACATTGCCGATATTTTCTGTGTCTTCAGCAAGTTCGACATCCACGTAACTTAGCCATTGAGAAATTTCGCCAGAGATAAATTTACCAATGCAGGGGCCGATATCATCATCGGTGGTTCCGTTTAAAACAAACAAATTACTTTTTTCTTGCTGCACACCAGGATGAAATAAATCGACACAAACAGCTTGCCAGCTTTTGGCTTTATTAATTTTACTTTTCAAGCGCGCATTCATAATTTCATCAGGTAATACATAAGTTAACTCTTTTAACTGAGCTGCAAAAATAAAATTGTGTCCTTGAATCGTTTGTTTACCATTAACAATAACGTGAGTTAATTTCGGACGCTTGTTTTCAAGGTCTTCGAAACCCAGTTTAGTAACAAAAGAACGCGTCTGCAAAGTCCCTAGAAAACTTTCTTTTAAATTTTTTATCCACTGTGCGGGTTCGCACTCAAGCTTAACAAAGTTTGGACTTAAAAAATAAGAAAACTGATCATAAAATTTCGGAGATTTATCACCAAATCCAACAAATTGTTTAAAGCCCGAGGCCTCGTAAGTTTCTGGATTATTCTCTTCCACGGATTTTATTAGCTTAAGTCCAAGTTGCTGTTCAAGATTTTTTAGTGCGCTAAGCGAAGAGTCAGTTGCTGGATAAAAGCGAAGACCGTTATTTATTGTTTGGCCAGCGAAAGATGTCAGCTTATTCGAGCCGCCAACTTCATCTAAAGATTCAAGAACTAAAATATTTTTAGTTTCCGAAGATAAGCGCTGAGCAATTGTTAATCCGGTGAGTCCGCTTCCAATGATGATATAGTCATAGATGTGCATAACCTTACGATCAGCAATAGCGGTAGATGATGCAAGAAAAAATCTGACTTAAAAAAGCCTAACGCAATTGATCACAGCGCGCAGAAGGCTGCGAGAGCAGCATTTCAACTAGCGATGCTAGTCTTCGTGCGTATCCAAAAAGCAAGCGACAGAAAAAGAAATTTTAACAAGGGCCTAGATTATACGGAGAACAAGCACGCGGAGCACTCGGTTTTGTACCGGAGCCACCGTAGGTACTGTAAGCTCTAACTTCAGCTTGCCTGTGAATCGCGGTCATATAACATTTTCCATCGGAGCCCATGACACCATCGGTTTTGCATTGGCATCGGCCCATACCCGGAGAAATAGAACTATACTCGCAAAAATTTTTACCTGTCCAAACACCGGCGCCATCTTTTTCGCAATGTGAATACGCATAAACTTCTTCAACTTGCACAACAACAGAGAAGAAGTCACAAGGAGGCCCGTTCAACGTAAGCGCGCTTATTCTGTCTGACGAAGACGTCGCATTAAAAGTTGTCGGACTGCAGTTTTGAAACATGGTGATGACGAGGCTTAAACCAGCCACTAAAAACACGGCAACAAATTTAAAAGATAAAAACTTTTTCATTTATCCCCCAAGATGTCTATCGGTTACCGACAGAAAAACTAAACGCTTTTGTGTTAGCGTTTCTCTTCCGCGCAAATTAGAATCGTATTCTAATAAAAAAAAGTCTTCAGTGCATCACAATGAACCATTAAACATGATATCAAGGTTCAACTTGGCACTTAGATGTCGCTTTATGTGAGGCGATTGATTAAGAAACCAAAAATCAATTTGACAAAAAAGGAATATCAGTCCATAAATGACAAATATTTGGATACATAGGAATATTTCAAATATTTTAAGTAAAAATACCGATGCAATACAAATTTTGCGTGGTCCTCGTCAAGTTGGAAAATCAAGTCTTTTTTTAAAAATAAATCCTGATTTTACCGAGCTTTCACTGGATGACCAAAGTTTAAGACGTCTAGCTCAAGTAGATCCCGAGCTATTTTTAAAAAACTTTTCTGGAAAAAAAATTTTTATTGATGAAATTCAATATGCACCAGAATTGTTTTCTGCACTTAAAAGAAAAGTCGATTTGTATAAGCGGGATTTAAAAAATCCACTTCAAACGCTGGTTAGATTGACAGGATCAAATCAAATTTTAATGGATAAATATATCAAAGAAAGTCTTGCTGGCCGAGCCAGCTTTTTTGAATTAAATACGCTAAGTGTTTCTGAAATTTTAAACTCGAAAGCATTGCCTATTCAAGAAATTTTATACCGCGGTGGCTGGCCAGAGCTTTATGCACGCGATGAAATGAATACAAAAAAATATCTTGATGACTATATTAATTCATATATCGAAAAAGATATTGTCCTTTCAGCTGGAATTCAGAAGTCGAATGAGTTTTTAAAATTTATTCAACTATTAGCTGGCCGAGTTGGTGAAATTTTAGATTTATCCAGTTTTTCAAGAGAAGTTGGCGTTGATTCTAAAACAATTAAAGATTGGACATTTGTATTAGTAAAAATGGGTATTATTTATTTGTTACCGCCTT
>JAYUWH010000162.1:0-3019 GCA_043753645.1 Bdellovibrionales bacterium | reverse complement strand
TTAATGATTCCGCCTGCTTCATGGCCCCGTAGTAAGCAGCAAGATCCGTTGATTGCTGCAAATTTATTTTGTGGTGAACAAGCAATCCGATATTTATTAACAAAGCGAAAAAAACGAAAACGACTTGGAATATCAAGGCTACGAAAACGGCGACTTGACCTTTTTGGTTATTTCTAGAAAGTGTGAATTTTGATTTTTTCATTCCTATTTTTATTCTAAGCGGAAAATATTTAGTAACAACAGTTCGTTTTTGTTTTGGGTTTTTTTTGTGCCAACTCGACTTAGGTTTAGACACCGCTGCTTACGGCCTTTGGGCCAGATACATTTTCGGTTCAATGCCTTTTGGTGGTTTATTTTCTAGAATAAGCCTTTAACAATCAGCGGGGATCTATGAAAAATATTTTGGCGACTTCGGTTTTTCTTATTTTAACTTTGGCAACAGCGGCTGCAACACAGGCTGATGTTTTATTTGAAGGTTACTACAAAGTGACTCAATTTAAAAATCACATCGGATTTTTTGTTTTGCGCCAAGAAATCGATAATAAAACCTTACAATTTAAAACCACTTCTTTTACACGCTTAACCAAGCAGGGTTTTGATATGACCGAATCTTTAACAACGGTTTCTGACGCTGATTTAGCACCGGTCAGTTACAGCTATCTTGCTGCGCAAGGGAAAGTGACTAAAACTATTGATGCGGTTTTTAAAAAAGGGAAAATGATCGCGACTGTGAACGACAGTGGGAAACAATCGAAAATTGAAAAGAAAATTCCAAAGGGAACATTTCTGTCATCGATATTGTATTATTTGATGTTAAAAAGTAAAGACGGCTTAAAAACAGATTCAAAATATGACTTTCAAGCGATCGCTGAAGAATTCGCCGACATCAAGCCCGGGTCATCATTGGTCGAGAAAAAAATGGTCACCCAAGGATCGCTGCAGTTACTTCGCGTAAAAAATAAATTCGCCGGAATGGATTATGAAAATTTAATCACCGATCACGGCGAAGCGATTTCTTCAACAGTACCAGCAAGTGGCATCAACACCGAATTAGTAAAATCTTCGGAAGAAGCCATCGAAGGCGTCAAGGTTAGCTCATCGGTTTTAGAAAAACTGTTCGGCACAATTCCTACAGGAAAAGTTAACGTCTACCAAGTTAAAGGAAAATAAAATGTCATTACGAGAACTTATCGGCCAACACATGCTTATTGGAATTTCGGGTGCAACGTTAACCGCTAGCGAGCAAAAATTTATCGTCGAAAATAATATTTCTGGCGTGGTTTTATTTGCAAGAAATTGTATCGAGCCTAAACAAATTCACGATCTGTGCGCCGAAATTCAAGCCCTAAGACACCAGATGAAAGACAAAGCTCCGCTTTTTATTGGTATTGATATGGAGGGCGGGCGCGTGCATCGTTTGAAAGCTCCATTTACGCAATGGCCCCCGCTAAAATTGATTGGCGATTTAGATGCGCCTACGGTGGCCTTTCATTTTGCCCAGCGCATGGGAACTGAATTGATGAGTGTTGGAATTAATTTAGATTTTGCTCCGTGCGTAGATGTCTTTACCAATCCATTAAACACGGTCATCGGTGACCGTGCTATAAGTACAGACCCATTTCAAGTTGAAAAAATGTGTTCGGCGCTGGTGCGCGGCTACATTAAGTCGGGAATTTTATCGTGTGCAAAACACTTTCCTGGACACGGCCACACCGTGATAGATTCTCACGAAGAATTACCTGTCGAAGAGGCAGATCTTAAGCGCTTAAATGAAGTAGAACTAGTACCCTTTCGAAAAACATTAAAAAGTCGTGTGGATATGGTTATGACGGCCCACATCTTATTTAAAAATATCGATGCTAAATGGCCGGTAACTTTATCGGAATATTTTTTAAAAACCATGATTCGCGACGAAATGAAATACCGTGGCTTAATAATTACTGACGATTTAGATATGAAAGCGATGGCTAAGCACTACGACAAAAACTCGATCCCCGTTCGAGCTATGCAAGCCGGTGCCGATTTATTGCTTTACTGCAACGAACCCGAGTCCCCGCCGATCGCAATTGAAAGTTTAGTTTCGGCGGTAGCCCAAGGGTCATTAAAGCAAACCGATTTGGAATTAACTCATTCTAGAATTCTAGACGTAAAAAAGTTAAAGCTTTTACGACCTGACCCCCGCCCCATCGAAGAAGTGATGACAATTATTGGTTGTGATGAGCATCAGCAATTGGCAACAGCCATCCGTCAAGGAGTCATCCCTGCCGGTTTATTTAACGAATAAGTAATTTTTTCACTAGTAATTTGCTGTACTGGCATCAGTCGTTCACAGGCTAGGCCTTGGAATTGAATAACCTTTATCAGTTATTCTTTTTTATAGAGGTGTTTTTATGTCTGCAGCTTACGATTTATTGCTTTTACATTCACAGGCCAACCGCCCTGAGCCTTCAAAATATTTTGGCCTTTCTATGATGCTGCATGCAGCTTTGGCCGTGGCCGCTTTTTTTGTAACGGCTCCGCTACTAGAAAAGATCAAAGAGCCCATAACTGTCGAAATTATTTCATCGGCAGCAGAAATCCCTGTGCCAATTCTTAAAACTATCGAGGTTTCAAAGGGCGAAAAAGTGCCTGAGTCCGCAGGGACAATTCGCCAAAACTCTCCGGCACCTTCTGCACCTATTGAATCTGAGATCGCTAAAGTTATAAAAGCTCCGGCGGCGAAATCCATTAAATCAAAAAGTCCAATAGCTAAAATGAAAACCACTGTTAGCAAAGGGCTGGCACCTGTAAAAATGGCGCAATCAGTTCCATCGCGCGCAGGAGTTCCAGAAACAGTTGAAGATATTGCGGCCCCGGAACTAGATTTTGATGGTATGGTGGCGGCTCAGCCTGGAAAGTTAGGGGATGACGAGTTTGAAAAAGATTTTAAAAATATCGATCATTCCAATGCCGCTGCTATAAATGCGCAAAAAGCGGAACTAGATAACGAAGCCAAAATGGTTTCTGATGAACAAGATAC
>JAYUWH010000161.1:0-27384 GCA_043753645.1 Bdellovibrionales bacterium | reverse complement strand
CGTAATTAGGGTGTCCAGCCCAAGCTTTTGCTATTTTTTCGTCAATTTCGTTCGCTTGAATGGCCGTTTCAATGCGAAGTGGATTTTTATGATTATATCCTTGTAAATCTGTGGGCGAGCGAAGATGAATGACCGCAAAATATTTTTTATATTCTTCTTTAACTTGCGCACCGGTCATTTGCCAAAAAGTGCTTTCATCACTTGGCCAGTAGGCTAGGCTATCAATCGTTCCACGATCACATAGTCCCACATGCCATTTTCGTTCGCCGATAACAAGATGTTCCATTTCCACTTGCACATGGTATATCGCTTTCTGCGCAGCCAATCTTGCAGAGGGGCTGCTGAGTCGCCAAAACCCTCCACCAAAAATGACCGATGCTGCTTCGGGAAGAATTGCAACATGCTGGCACAATACTTTTTTAGCCATTTCAAGAACAGCTGTCTTGCCAGCGCCCGGACCACCCGTAATTACGATCAAGCGAAGTTTGGAATCAATTATCGAGCATTCACAAATCTTTTCACAAATATTTGGAGAATTTGGCATTTTTAAACCAACACAAATTCTTGGTTTTGCTTCGGCACTTCGCAAGTCCAATTGAAACGTTCGATGATATGAGTTTTCATTTCAAGTGCAGCCTCAGTTTCCCCATGAGTAATGAATACTTTTTTAGGCGCTTTGATTTTGGACTGCGAAAGCCATTCTAATATTTCGGTGTAATCAGCATGTGCAGATGTGCTGTCTAAAATGCGAATGCGCGCATTGACCGGAATAAGTTGATTAAATATTTTAATTTCCTTAGCGCCGTCCTGAAGTGCTCTTCCACGGGTGCCGACCGCTTGGAAACCAGCTAAAATAACCGTGGTCGTGGGATCAGAGACAAATTGCTTAAGGTGATGGATAATTCTGCCACCCGTTGCCATGCCGCTGGCTGAAATGATAATCATGGGTCCCTTTTTTTCATTGAGCTCTTTAGATTCTTCGACAGAGCGAATATAATAAACCACTTCATCCATCTCATCGCAGTCCTTATCTGTTAACTTGTGTAATTTTTTAAACTCACGAAATAAATTGGTAACTTTTGTAGCCATTGGACTGTTTAAGTACATAGGCACATCGGGAATGCGGCCGGATTTTCTTAAAACCGATAGATAGTACATTAAAGATTGGGCCCGCCCGACGGCAAATGCAGGGATTAGAATAACGCCATTAGTTTTAAGACCTTCTTTAATTACAATCTCCAATTCATCGATTGGGTTTATAGGTTTATGTTGTCGGTTGCCGTAAGTTGATTCGACAACCAAGTAATCAACAGAGGCAATTGGTGCAGGTGCAAAAAGAATTGAATCATTCTGTCGACCAAGATCGCCAGAGAAAGCAACTTTGATATGACCGGCTTCAACAATCGCGATCGCGGCCCCTAAGATATGACCGGCATATTTAAAGGTTGCACGAATTCCATCAGTCACGTCAAAGATTTCGTCAAAATTTTTTGCTGCAAATCGCTGAAGGGCCTGTTCGGCTTCTTTTTCGGTAAATAAAGGTAAGGCGGGTGAATGCTTAGAAAACTTTTTTTTATTAAGCCACTCGGCTTCTTCTTCTTGAAGGTAGCCAGTATCTGGTAATAAAATGCGACATAAAGCTAAAGTAGCCGATGTACAAAAGATTTTTCCTTTAAAGCCTTCTTTAATTAGTCTAGGAATATATCCAGAGTGATCGATGTGTGCGTGTGTTAGAATAATGGCATCAATCTGGTTAGGATTAATCGGAAAACGATCCCAATTTTTTAAGCGCAATTCTTTTAAGCCTTGAAATAATCCACAGTCGACGAGCACATTTATTTTATCGTTTGTTAAAAGATACTTCGACCCGGTAACGGTTTCAGCCGCACCTAAAAATCGTATTCGAAATTTTTCCACATTTAAATGGTTCATTTAGTTACCCTTTTTCTATAAGTCACAAGCTTTGGACAAAATGTCCCAAAACTTTTTACTATCTCCAACGAGTTCGTTGCAGCAGTAGCACATTGATTGCAGCATAGAGCATGCCGACTGTTATTCAGAACTAAGAACATAAAATTTATTTAAGGAACCATGGTGTTACCAGAATGCGACTGAGCAAGTCTAAAAAAATTTGGATTTGGATTTTGGGAATAACCTTTTTAAGTATCGGTTCTTTCTTAATCTTTAGCTCATACAGAGTTCAAAAAAAAGTGAAACCAAAACGCGGGGACATCGTCGAAAGTATCTATGGACTAGGCATCGTTAACTCAGACAAAATATTTCACGTTCGTGCTGGGATTGCACTAGCCGTAAAAAATTTATATGTTAGAGAAGGTGATCAAGTCAAATCAGGCTCACCTTTAGTAAAACTCGATGAAAGTATTATGCGTTCGCCAATTGATGGTACTGTTACCGCCATATCATTTAAAGATGGAGAATTGGTTACGCCACAAATTTCAATTATCACCGTCACCAATTTGAAAAGTCTTTTTCTAGAAGTTAGCTTAGAGCAACAATTAATTTTACGGGTAAAAAAAAATCAAATGGTTTTTATTTCGTTTGAAAGTTTAAGAAGTGAAAAAATCGAAGGGGTAATTTCTTCTGTTTATCCCCGAGACAATCAGTTTCTTGTCCGTATCGACTTAAAAACGTGGCCAAATGGAGTCATTCCAGGAATGGCAGCAGATGTTGCAATTGTTGTTGGAAAAAAATATAATGTTTTGTTGATTCCAATTAATACAATTGTAGCTGGCCAAGTGACTCGCATTCGCAATAATAAAAAAGAAAGAGTGCCCATAAATCTCGGAATCTTAAATGGTGAGTGGGGTGAAGTTATTTCTGATAATATTTTAGAAAATGATGAACTTCTGACAAGAAAGTAGTGAGTCATGTTTTTCTTAGCCGTTCGCCATTTGATGAGTAGGAAAAAACAAACGAGCTTAACCCTTCTAGGAATCATCTTGGGTACGGCGGCATATATCGGCATTTCTGGCATGATGTTAGGCTTTCAAATTTTTATCATAGATCAGCTGGTTAATAATGATTCGCATCTTCGCATTAAAGCCCGAGAAGAAATGGTGACTGAGAAAAGTTTAGCTTCAGCTTTTTTTGACAACAGCACGCTTATTAATTGGATTAAGCCACCCTCAGGTCGAAAAGATAACGCATTTATATTAGCCCCTGGAAAGTGGCTCACGCGATTGGAAGCTGATGAAAGAGTTTCTGGTTTTTCTCCTCAGTTAATTATTCAGGGAATCGCCACCTATGGAAAGATTGCGCAAGGAATTAATTTAGTTGGCTCTGAACCCGAGTTGCAAAAAACTGTATCCAATATTGAGAGCTCAATGGTCACTGGAAAATTTGCAGATATCGGTAAAACGGGAAATCGAATTGCCGTAGGAGATGAATTTTTAAAAAAAATTGGAGCTTCGAAAGGCGAAAACATACTTTTAACTGTCGGGAAAAGTTTACCCCAACCATTTCGTATTGTTTCAGTATTTCACTTAGGTGTAAAAGCATTAGATGAAACTAGAATTTTTGGAACACTAAGTGATTTACAACAACTGAATCAAACTCCAAGCCGTATTTCTGATATTGCAGTTCGATTGATTGATGTCAAAATGGCCTCTGAGGTAGCTTCAACTTACAATCTACTTGGTCCGGAAAAAGTTCAAAGCTGGGATCAATCTAACGAAGGTATCATGTCGATATTCAAGACTCAGGACATTGTTCGTAATTCTATGACTATCTCTATTTTAATTGTTGCCGGATTCGGAATTTTTAATATTTTAAGTTTAGCGATAACCCATAAAAGACGCGAAATTGCAATTTTGCGCTCGATGGGGTTCGAACCTCAAGACATCACTAATTTATTTTTTATACAGGGAATTATTCTTGGCTTAATAGGTGGTGTGATAGGCTTGGGGTTGGGTTTGATTGTTTGCTATATTATGTCAAAAATAGAAATTTCGGCTGATCGGGGTTTAGGCGGAAATCATATGATGATTTCTTTCGATGTCATAATTTATGTCAAAGCATTTGTTTTAGCGTTGGCCTCTTCAAGCCTTGCAAGTTTTTTCCCAGCACGTTCAGCAGGAAAGTTAGAACCGATTGATATTATCCGCGGAGAAAATTCATAATGTCGATTAAAATGGATGCAATTACAAAAAGTTTTGGGAAGTCAGCCACCGTGGTACTAAAAGGTATTTCTGGCGATATTGCTGATGGAGAAATGGTTTCAATTACGGGTCGATCCGGGTCTGGCAAAAGTACGCTTCTTTATATCATTAGTAGCTTGGATAAACCTACTTCGGGAAACGTGTTGATAGATCAAATTTCGTTTTCAAAAATTAGTAAGAAAGAATTGCACCGATTTCGAAACTTAAGCATGGGTTTTGTTTTTCAGTTTCATCACCTTTTGCCTGAGTTGACCGCAATTGAAAATATTTTAATGCCAGCAATTAAAACAGCAGTCGAGAAAGCGCGAAAACCATTTGCCCTTGAGCTTTTGAATGAATTCGGAATTAGTGACAAAGCAGACCAATTTCCAAGTCAGCTTTCGGGCGGTGAGCAACAACGAGTGGCGATTGCGCGAGCTTTGGTAATGCAACCGAAAATCTTATTTGCCGATGAGCCTACCGGTAATTTAGACTCTGCAAACGGTCAGCTAGTCATGAATTTATTTAAAAGAATTAATAAAGATCGTGGAACTACAATTGTTTACGTAACCCATGACCAAATTTTTGCAAAAATGTCATCGCGACAAATTAATTTGATTGATGGAATGATTGGTTAAAAGATCATGATGAAATGTTTTTGTTAAAAAAGATTGATGCTATTGAGACAAGTCCCATAAGAAAAACAAAAGAAAGTACTATTCTTTCAAAGCGTTCTTTTTTTATTCGCTTTAGCCACATGCGCGCTAACCAATTAGCTCCGAATGCAATAAAAATTAAAAATGGAAAATAAAAATAGTGTTCTTGGTTAAGATATCCTTTTTTAAAATACACCACGAACCGGAGGATATCTCCGCCAAAATCAATTAATGTTGAGGTTGCGGTGAAGGAAAGCGGATTTAAATTAAAAGCTGTTAGCGCTAAAGAACGGACAGCACCCCCCGAACCGATCATGCCCGTTAACAATCCCGAAAGGGCACCTCCAATATAAGGAATCCATTTTCCAGCAAAGAGATGCTTTTTTTTAAAAAAAAGAAAGTAACTGGAAATACTAATTAAAAAAATTCCAAGGGCTATAGAATATGATTTTTCCGAAAATAAATCGGAATATTGGGCCCCTAATCCTGTAAATAAAATAGAAGGTATTCCAAACTTAAATGTTAAAGACCAATTTATATTTTTCCAGTACATCAAGGTTCGAACGGAATTACCAAGAACATGTAACGTGGCAGTCAATGCCAAAGTGGTTTGAAATGATTCGAACAATTTTCCCAGCGGAACAAATAGTGTCGATGAACTAACGCCGCTGACTGTACCGATGAGCTCGGAAAAAAAAGCCAAAGTTATAAAGTAGATTTCATGATGTTGATTCATCTGCGCCACATAAATGCTAATGAAGAAATTAGAATTAGCGTTACACCAATAAGATACACTTTGGCTTCAAACTGAGTCAAAAGCACCAGCGATATAAGGGCGCCAAAAAGTGGCAAAATGGGAAACTTGCCAATGCTTAATGGAACTCGAAAAGCCCGCTTCGTTGTGCTTTGCGAATAACGTAAAACAATTAATGCAATATTCACTGTAAAAAAGGCCAGCATTGTCGCGAAGGATGAAATACTGGCCACCGTTTCTAGTTTCCCAAGCGGAAGCAAAAGTGTGGCAGCAGTTAAAACAACCAGTGAGGCGATCCAAGGAGTTTTTCGTTTTGGCAAAACTCTAGCTGCGGCCTGAGGTAAAGCTTTTGCTTCCGCCATGCCATAAAGAATTCGGCTTGCACCAATCAATGAAATCAGAGCCGTATTGGCAGTTGAAAACAATGCAACGGCACCAAGAATTCGTGCGTACTTTTCTGAGATGACTCTTGCAACTGACAACAGGGGCGCATCACTTTCCGCAAGCTTCTCCGGACTAAGTATAGCAAGCGCACTGAGGCTCACTAAAATATATAAAATTATTGATATGATGACACTGATTAAAATAGCACGGGGCAAATTACGTTCGGGCTCTTTCACTTCTTCGGCTAAATTGACGATACTTTCAAATCCAAAAAAAGAGAAAATGACTAGCGCACTGCCGGAAAGGGTCCCTAAATGAGGGGTAACTGACAGGGCTTTTCCGAATTTATCAGAGGTAATCCCAAGATAAATAATAAAAATTAAGCCGCCGACTTCAATAAGCGTCGAGATCACAGTTACCCAACTTGAAGCCCGAAGTCCGATAAGAGCAATGCCCGTAAATACGAAAAGCACTGCGAAAGCTACCAGGCTGTGAGAGGATTCGAAAAATTGATTTAAATAACCTGAAAAAGCTAGGGCGACGGTTGCGGCAGTTGCCGCTCCAGAAAATGCCATTGCAATTCCTGCAGTAGAGCCAATCCACTTTTGATTTTTGAAAGCTTCTCTTAAGTAAACAAACTCAGCCCCCGCTTTTGGAAACATCGTAGAAAGTTCGGCGTAGGAAAGCGCAGTAAGAAGTGCAGAAACTCCAGCTAATAAAAAACCTAGCCAAAGAGTTTCTCCTGTTTGCGCAGCGGCCTTTCCAATAATCGAATAAACTCCTGCGCCGACAATCACCCCGGTGCCATAAAAACAAAGCATCGGAAGCCCAAGAGTTCGTTTCAGAGAACTCATTATTTCAACGCTCGAAAAGTAACGTTAACCAGCATATAATCGGTCGAATGTGAAATCGTTGTCCGCCCTATTGAATTGCGAGGCCTTGTCGTTTCGGTTTCTACGGTTTCTACTTTTGTTCATTCGTTCCTCGTTTATGAAAATTTATGTTTAAATTAAATGTTTTGTGAATGTTGAATAATCTCCAAGGTACTTAATTTGCAATGCTTTATGCGGCTCGTAGAGCATAATGGAAATCATATGGAAACATTAAATATAAATGCCAAATTGACTCAATCTAACGAAATCTTAACTCAAGCTCAGGCTTTGAATAGCCTAGGCGAAGATTCAGTCGTTGATTTCTATGAAAGCATTAATTTAGTTACTTTTGAAAAAAGTCTGTCGCGACTTCAGGATAACTATTCACTTCAGTTAAAAGCACACTCACCTGATATGTTTGACCATCATCAGTAAGTTCCAACGAATTTCCTTTTTGCAACATCCCATTGACTAAGACTTGAATTTGTTTCGAAGCTGATAAGGCCACCTTCGCCATTTTATTTTCAAATGAAATTTCGTAAATACTTGAATGGAACTGATAACGAGCTTCAAATTTTGGCAGGCTTGCTGCCGAGCAAGGATTAAAGCTGAGTGAGTTCCCACGCAAGTGAATACCCAAAATTGATTCGATGAAGGCGCGGTAGTACCATCCTGACGAGCCCGTGTACCACGACCAACCACCGCGTCCCAAATGGGGCTCGACAGCATAAACATCGGCAGAAATGACGTAGGGCTCGACTTTATATTTAGCAGCAGCCTCAACTGAATTTGCATGAAGTATTGGATTCAGCATAGTTAATAACTTGATGGCTTTGTCGCCCTGGCCGATAGATGCATTCGCTATAGCAACCCAAATCGCAGCATGTGTGTACTGACCACCATTTTCACGAACACCTGGCAAGTATCCTTTTATGTAGCCCGGATCTTCAGGAGTTTTATCGAATGCAGGCGTGAATAAACGAATCAGTTTGGCATTGTAATTAACAAGATGTTCATTAACCGCTTGCATGGCCATAACTGTTCGCTCTGGGTTTCCGAGCTTCGAAATCGCGGCCCAAGATTGAGCTAATGAATCAATCTTACATTCGCTGTTTTTATGTGAACCAAGTGGTGAACCATCGTCGTAAAAAGCACGTGTGTACCAGTTTCCATCCCACGCTTCTTTTTCTACTGCGGTTTTTAAATCTATTAAATGAGATTTGTACTTCAGAATGCGCGAGTCATCATTATTTGTTTCACACAAAGGCAGAAATTTTTCTAATACGGATCCTAGAAACCAAGCCATCCAAACGCTTTCGCCTTTTCCTGCGTGGCCAACTCGGTTCATTCCATCATTCCAATCGCCCGAGCCTATAAGCGGTATGCCATGCTGACCCACTTTTAAACTGCGATCGATCGCACGCACACAATGCTCGTAAACAGTGCCGGTTTCAGTGCTGACTTTTGGCTCCATGTATATGTCTTCGCGGTCATCAGGAATTGGGTCAGACTCTAAGAAGTGAATTTTCTCATTCAAAATCTCATGATCACCTGTAGTTTCAATATAGAAACTGACGACGTACGGTAGCCACAACAGATCATCGGAAAAATGAGTTCGGACCCCTTTGCTTTTTGGTGGATGCCACCAATGCATTACATCACCTTCTTTAAACTGGTGTGCAGCTGCATTGCAAATAATTTGGCGCGCTAGTTTTGCATCAATATAAATTAACGCCATAGCGTCCTGCAACTGATCTCTGAAACCGAAGGCTCCACCTGACTGATAAAATCCAGAGCGAGCCCAGACTCTGCAGGCTAGCGTTTGATACAATAGCCAAGAATTAGCTAGTAAATCCATTTCTGGAAAAGGTGTTTTAACGGTTAATTGAGACAGACTTTTTTTCCAGAACCGTTCGACATTTTCAAATTCTTCTTGAACATTTTTTGGATTTAAATATCTTTCGACATTGGCTGTGATCTGCTTTTCATCCGCTGATTGGCCAAGCAGCAAAACTATTTCCTTTGATTCACCAGGATCTAAAGTCACTTTCATTTTCATTGCCACGCAGGGATCTAGCCCTGCACCAATTTCAAAGTTCAATTTTTCTGATCGAAGCCCCAGCGGATCACTAAAATGTCCATGGCGTCCTAGGAAACTTTTTCGATCGCAAGTGAAAGACGTAATCGTCTCAGAGGATGCGGCGAAGGCCGAGCGGCCAGAAAAATCGATACTAAATGGATTTTTTGCCAGGAACACAGTTGGATGTTCACTTTTTTTAGTCAGGATAAATGGCGCTGTTTTAGATTTATGAAGCCCTAGCACCCATTCAACATAGGACGTGATTTCCAGTGTGCGGGCGTGAGTGCTTCTGTTTTTTAAGGAAAGCTTGGTGATTTTTAATTCTTGATCCATGGCTACAAATACCGTCACTTGAGATTTGATTTCATGACTGATGTGATCAAAAGTTGTGAAACCCTGACCATGAGTTACTAAATAGTCGTTATCGCTATTTCGAAGAGCTGGCATCGGCGACCACATTTGTTTTGTATTTTTGTCTTGGATATAGATCACCTCGCCCGGTGAATCACTGATTTGATCATTATTCCACGGTGTGATTCGATTTTCTCGACTGTTGGCTGACCACGTAAAGGAACTGCCGCTTTCTGAAATAAGAAATCCAAATTCTAGGTTGTTAGCAATGATATTGATCCATGGAAGAGGTGTTGTTTTTCCCGTAGTTAGATGAATCACATACTGCTTGCCGTCTTTCGAGAAACCACCAAGCCCGTTAAAAAATTGCAGCTCAGGAATATGAAGAGAATGGTTTTCCCAATTGGGTTTGGAAATCAAAATAGGTAAATGAGCGCGCTCAGTTCTTTGATTTGATTTCAGTCGCTGTGCTACTTCTTTCAGTGAAATCTGGTCGGATTCGAAATAAATTCGTGCTGTGCTTTGTAATAAAATCCAGTCTTGATCTGGCAGCATGTCCCGGCGTAGTAAAAAAATTCCACTTTGCTTATTCAGCCAGTGACCTTCCCCGGCTGAGCGCACTTGCTGCAATATTTCTTCGAATAAATCCAGCCGGTAGCCTGAATTTTCGTTGCTAACAAGCACCAAATCAAATGCGATGCCTTTCATTCTTGACCGGGCATGAAAACGTAAAAGTTGCTTAATCAGGTTTATGTCGCGTGCGCGACTAACTGTAACAACCATTATCGGCAAGTCACCACTGATACCATAAGTCCAAAGTGCCGACTGCGAGCGTGAATTATTTTGTAATATATCAGCACCGACGCGCGCTAATTTATTTGAAAAAATCAAAGCCCCGCAAAGCGTTTGAAAAATTTCAGCCTCCTGTGCGTCAATGTTTAAATGGCGCTGATCCATTTGCTCTCGGGTCCAAGCCATCTCTTCCTCACGCCGGAAAGCATGGGTATCATGATACTTATCTAAAAGTCGAAGGGCATCTTCTTTGGATGCAGCAACTCCGGTTGCAAAGCTGATCTTCAACGACGCATTGGCAGGCAGAATAATTTTCTTCCTCAAAGACAGGCAGGGATCTAAAACAAATCCACTTGTATTTGTTAAAGATTTTTTCTTTAAAATAACTTCCGGCCTAGTGGTGTCAAAGCCACGACCCAAAAACAGAGATCGGCTGGTTTCAAATTGTGTTTTATTTAGTGGATCAATTTCAACCCAATCTAATGTGACTAAATGAAAGCCCCAGTTGTCAGATTCAGTCGCAGACCTTTTTCGGCGGTGAACTAAAAGTGCATCTTTGGAAGCTATAAATTCAGTTTCAATAAACAAATTACTAAATGCAGGATGCGCCAGATCTGCCGCGTGTGATGTTAGTAAAGGCTCAAGATAACTGGTTATTTCAATAGATCTTTTTTGATCCGTTAAATTTGTCAGCGTGATCCGTCGGATTTCAACATTATCTTCGGCCGAAACAACGACTTCGGTTAAGGTTCCGCAGACTTCATTTTGGCATCGATATTCAACTTTGTGTTCGGAAAACAAGGCCGTATAATTGTGGGCATCACCTTTAAATGGCTGCTTCGTCGCAGACCACGTGGCTTGGCTAGCATGATCATACAAATAGAAATAAGTTCCGCAAGCATCGCGGGTAGGGTCCTCAAACCATCTGGTAACGGCCATGTCTTCAAAGCGTGAAAATCCCGAGCCGGCAGCCGTTAGCAGAACGGTGTATTTGCCATTCGATAAAACCTGCGTGATGGGATTAACCGTTTGCACATCAGGAATAATTCGTAATGCCGATTTTGTTTTATTTAAAAAAAGTTGGTCCGAATGAAACTCTTCGGCTCGCAGTGGCGACATCACTACTTTTCTAGGAACTCGCTCTTGCAACAAAAGATCAGAACAACGAACAATTTCATCTTGATGAAACCGTCGTTGCATAATTCCGTGATTTAAGAAATTATCCAGTGAGACAAAAATCATTCCTTGATGATGAGCCATAAAGCTTTTTATCACAGCCCGGCTTTGTTGGGGTGGCAGCCGATTTTTTGTATAATCAACAGCCTCGTAGAAACCAAAATCAGTTAGTAGATCCTCAGCAATCAATCTTTTAATATTATTTATTGCGGTTCTAGCTGATACCATAAGTGCTAAAAACGTCGAGTATGGTGAAATAACGATATCATCTTTTAAGCCGCGCTTCAGACCTAAACCAGGAACTCCAAATGGACCATACTGATAATTTTGCTGTAAATCGCGTGCATTGTAACCTGATTCAGAAACTCCCCAGGGAATTCCTAATTTATCACCGTATTTTTTTTGTTGGTGAATGACGGACAGATTTGTTTCATGCAAAAGAGTTTCTTCGTAATCTCGCATGACTAAAAGGGGCATTAAGTATTCGAACATGGAAGCCGACCAAGAAACCAAACTGCGTTTTTGCGCTAAAATTGTCATCTGTCGTCCTAAGTGAAACCAGTGGCTTTGCGGTACATTGCCTTTACTAATAGCTACAAAACTTGCTAGACGCGACTCAGAAGCTAAAAGATCATAAAAGGCATTGTCTAAGCGACCATCTGAAACATTATAGCCAATGGTAAAAACTTTTCGCTGCCTATCGAATAAGAACTTAAAATCCATCTGCGCAAAAATATCTTGCGCTGTTTCTGCGACAGCCATTAGCCGGTGGGACAAGTTCTCTGCATAACTGTCTAAGACCATACTTTTTTGAAACTGTGAAAACGCGAGAACCATATCTGTAAATTTTTGTGACCATGAGTGAATGGACGTCAGTTCCTTCGTGAGCAAGACTGTTTCATGAATACTTACGTACTGAGCCTCAATAAATTTCAAATCTGATTTGTTAGCTAATAGTAAAAGTAGGTGCTCTATTTTTGGATTTTTATAGTTTAACAAAGCCAGCTTTTCTTGAACAATCAGTAAAGTGTCTGTTAGACCCATCCAAAAATTTGCAATTAAGTTTTGGCTTTGCGAAACTTCCAAACAGGTCTGCTTCACGGCCAGAAGGTGACCTGCTAAATTTCCACTATCCACCGTTGAAATATATTTGGGTAGTAATGCTGTTAGCGACTGAGTGTTATACCAATTATAGTAATGGCCTTTATATTGTTCTAACTTCAACAGCGTTGAAAAGGCTTTCTCTAGTCTTACTGTTAGCTCTTCCGCCGAGATATAGCCAAAATCATAAGCCGAGCACGTTGATAATAAAAGTAATCCCATGTTCGTCGGCGATGTGCGATGGGCAATGACCGGTTTTGGCTCTTCTTGAAAGTTATCGGGGATAAGCCAGTGATCTGCGGGCGTTGCAAACGTTTCATAAAAGTTCCAGGTTCTTCGCGCGATATTTCGTAAAAGTTGAGCTTCAGCTAGGCTAAGCTTGGGTTGAATTTCCTTTCGCGTGTGACTTATTTTCTCGGACAAAATAGGGAACAGCAGCCAAACCAGTAAAAAAGGACTAGCCGCAACCAGAGATTCAAATTTTACAAGTGCTACAATCAGAAAAATTGTCACCGTCATTAAAAGTGATGAAATAAGAATACTTTTTGAAAAGTAACTGCGCTTTGCAACTTTTGATTCTTCAT
This sequence comes from Bdellovibrionales bacterium, assembly GCA_043753645.1. Taxonomy (GTDB): domain Bacteria; phylum Bdellovibrionota; class Bdellovibrionia; order Bdellovibrionales; family Bdellovibrionaceae; genus Pseudobdellovibrio. The sequence continues at coordinate 14,477 of JAYUWH010000161.1, read as the reverse complement.
CAGCCGCTGAAACCCACTGCAACCTATTTTTTTTGGAAAAACTTATTCTAAATAATGTCCTAAGAATTGCATCCAACTGCAAATAGAACTGATGAAGTAAACAAGCCATTTGCAGTGAAATTTGCGTGGTATTAGTTTTGAAATCTCCCCAGATATTCCAAAAGTGACTTGCCCAGGGAATGTCACCCGAGTGAAAAAGAAAGCTATTCGTTGCATGGGCATAAGCCGGTAACGCTAAGTAAATTAAAACAGAAAGTGTCCAAACTTCCGCTGAACCAGGAAGAACTGTCCACCCCAGTATAAGCCACACTAAAACTGCGGGTGCCACAAAACTTCGGCGTAGATTATCTATTATTTTCCAGTGCGAGATAAACGATAAACTTTTTTGCGGAAGCCACGGCAACAATTGCCAATCTCCGCGCGTCCAGCGATGCTGGCGTTTAGAAAAAACATCATAGTGAGTGGGATAGTCATCTAAGAATTCGACATCGGTAACCAATGCTGTTCGACAAAAAAGTCCTTCTAAAAGATCATGACTTAACAGACTATTATCAGGAATTCGTCCAGCCATTGAAGCTTCAAAGGCATCAACAACGTACAGCCCTTTCCCAGTGAAACTGCCTTCTTCGAAAAGATCTTGATAGACATCAGAAACAGCTTTTGTGTAGGGATCGATTCCAGTATTTCCAGAAAATACACGAGAGAAGAAAGAACGGCCAGAGCTTTCGGGTGTCATGCTAATACGTGGCTGCAAAATTCCGTAGCCACGGACAACTTGGTTTTTTTCGGCATTCAGCTGGGGTTTATTCAGCGGATGAAGAATGGTACCAATTAATTTTTTTGCTGATCCTCGCGGTAAATGCGTGTCTGAATCCAAAGTGATCACATAGTGGGTTTTTAAAAAAAAACTAGAGCATTTTGGAGCGTGGATAAAATCGTTAGTAGATTTGCCTCGCAAAAATTGATTGAACTGATGAAGCTTGCCACGTTTTCTTTCCCAGCCAATCCATTTATTTTCAGAGTCATTCCAAAATCTTTCGCGGTGAAAAAGATAGAATTTAGGTTCTGCACTGGTCTCATTTGCATAACGATCGTTTAATTCGATTATTTTTTCTTTAGCAAAATTTAAAATGACTTCATCATCGAGGTCGTTTTTACTTTTCGAATCCCTAAAGTCACTTAGAATAGCAAAGTAAATATTTTCTTCGGGATTTGATAAATACCGAGTCTCTAAAAAATCAACCATCTTGGTAACGGAAGTAACGCTAGAAAACAGAGTTGGAATGACAACAAAAGTCTGCGCCTCGGCAGGTATTCCGCTATTAACATTTATTTTTGCTAAAATTCGAGGAGGAACTAGCCGGGTCACAAGCAAATTAACAATTGCCAAACAGCTGTCAAAAACTGGAAAAAATGCGGCTGCAAAAACTAAAGCCCACTCTGCAGGCGTGCAATTCAAATAGTTTAAATAAAAAACAAGTGGTACGGCTGCTGCGAAAAATAAAGCGATAAGCGTAGCAAAGTAAAAAAAAGTTCGATTCTGAATCAAGCGGCGCTCAAAAATCTCGCGTGGTTTTAGTTTATAATCAAATATTTCTTCTAATTTGCAACGACCACTTTCAATTAAATAGAAACCAACGTGGGCTTGGGCAATATTTTCAGGATCTGTCATCAATGATTTTAGCGCCAAACCTACACAGGCTTCAGCAATAATATTTTCTGCGACATGGGTTTCTTTAGCGATGCGTTCGATAGCATGTCGGTAACGATCTCGGCTAGCAAAGTCCATTTGGCTGTAAGCTTGTGCCGGATCTTTTGCAAGAATGGGGTCAATTAAATTAACACTTTCAAAAAAATCATCCCAGTCAATATTTGAAATCAAGCGCATGCTAGTAATAATATTTCCGACGGTCACTTGTGCGGAGGCCTGAAATTGATGTTCAGATTGCAAAACAGTTTCGAATGTTTTATTTTTTACGACCATGTGACTATCTAGTTTTTCACAAATACAGCGTACACTGATATGCTGGTCACGCAGACGTCGTAGCAACTGCAAGGTCATCGAGGAATCTGCGACTTCAGAAAGTCCTAGGCACTTTGTGATTACGGCCAGATCTTCAGAGAATTCTTCGTCCTCGCTTTTACCGACTTTTTCTAGAATATGATCTGCAAACGTATTGCTGCTTTCGACTATTTGGTGGGTGTAAAGCACATACATGATGACTCGACGTAAATTTTCGACCAAGCCAATTCGAAGAACGATGGCGATGGCCCAGATTTCACCAATTGCCAGGGGTGATTCGGTTTGAAATTGGCGGATGAAACGCTTCAAGGTTTCAAGCTCGATATGGCTGTCCGTATGTGCGATTAAACTCAGGGCGATTGCATAAACGCGGGGAAAGTTGGCCAATTCGCCGACACTTAGTTTGGGCAATTCCAGATAGTATTTGTCAGGCAAATCTTCCTGAATTTCACGAATTTGATCTTCAATAATATGAAAGTTATCAATTAACCATTCGGCAGATGGTGGTAAGGTTTGTCCTTTTCCAACGGCCTCAGAAAATATTTTATAGGCTAAGAGCAATTGCTTTTCATTCTCAATGACTCGGGGAAGTAAAGACTTTCCTGCCGTAATTTTCTTTGTCATCGGAATTTGTTTAGCTAAATACTTTCCGAACTGTTCCAAACGATCGGCGCTAAAGATTTGATCACGAATTGGCTCTTCGAAAGGTTGCCTCAGAATCCGTTGTTGCAGTTGCTCGAAAATTCCCATTTTTGTTACTTAGCACGAAAAAAAGACTAGGATAAACTGAAGTGTCTTAGTTGAGAAAACTAAACATGAAATTTAATCGTGTAATCGGTAAGGCGTCACAATATTTCTTATAAATAGGGATCAGTGAACAAAGTACTGTACTTTACACTTTTGCATCCAGCTCAACCCTTGCTTTGCGTGCATCGGCTATTACGATCCACTCCGTAGAAAACTCCTGTGGCAAATTGATGTTGATGATTTTCTTAAGCCTCACGATTAGCAGTATCATTATTTTCATCGTAATCATCTGGTTTCTCTTCATTTGTATTCATTTGAGTATCAGGCGGGAAATCGCCTTCTTTTTCGCCTGCCTGAAATTCTTTTCCGGGATCATCACCATCATGTTTTCCAGTTTTATCTGGAATTTTTTGATTAGGAGCTCTATTGAGTTCTTTTTCGTCGAGCTTAGATAGCTCAAAATTAACTGGTTTTTTTTCAATTGACGTGGTGTCTAGTTCTGATTTCATGGGAAATACCTCCGGTAAAAAATTTTCTCGTTACAAGTTACATACTGCAAGATGGTGCCCAAGCATAAGACACACTTAAACTACCGTAGACAAATTAATACTTCGGTCTTGTGGCATAATTCCGTCGACCAACAGACCTTGATGTTTTATTTTTTTTATTTTGTACAGGTACATGTGAAATGGAACGAATAATTTCTTTCTTTTTTTGAAAAATTCGGGCTGCAATCTCTTTTTTAGGATGAGGATGAGATTTCGTTTTGCGTAAGAAATCTTTGGTATTTTTTGAAAATACAATCAGATCTTGCAGTTGCCCGAGACTTATTTTTAGCTCTTGGATTTTATTTTCTAGCTTGGCCGGTATTATTATTAAGGGCTTCAAGATTTCTAATTTATAAAAAAAATCTTTAATATCCAGTCGAAGTGCATGAAATTCATTTCTTTTTGAATGCTTTAGATCAAAGAATTGGCGTTCTAAACGATACATATCTCGGGCGAAATGAAGTTTTAGTTGATTAAGGTATTTTTTTAATCCGTTTTTATCAGCAATGATTAAAAAATCACTTAACTTTCGTTCAATTTTGAACATTATTTTAGTAAGCGAGATAACTGTCGAAGTTTTTATTTTTATAACAGCGATTTTGATTTCTTTTTTTTCCACTGAGTCTAAATAGTCCTTGAATTTGTGGTTGCGTAAGTTAGAGACTGGTCTTTCTTTAATTTTCTTTTTTAGTACCTGAATATCCCTCAGGTCGCCCAAAACTTGTAGTTCACGGCGAATTGTCTCGAACAATTTATTTTCGTTTTTGAATAGATGAATGGTTTTTAGAATCCCAAGTACAGCTTCAAGTTTTCGGATTGAAATTCGCAATGCGTGCACCGACGATCGTGATCTTTCCTTTAAGAATTGCTCCCGGCAGATTAGGTAATCGCTCCAGCAAGAATAAATTGAATCAAGCAAGGTGGGCTTTAGCTTCTTTACGGTTCTGGCAAGCGGTTGACGGAATTTTATTTTATTATTTATGCTTGAGTTCATTTTCTACCTGGAAACTTTTTCTGATAACTTTTCACCGATTGTCGAAAAACCGTCCAGGCCTTTACTGGGCCTGAGAAGGTACCCAGTTTAACGGTCTTTTTTTCAAGATTTTTGTAGGTTAGCAGAAATTGTCTGAGCTCAAGCACGCGATATTTTTCGATCTCGTGAATATTTTGGATCTTCCCAAATTCGGGATCTTCCTTTACTACTGCAATGATTTTTTGATCGGACTCGCCGTTGGTAATCAGATCAAAAAATCCAACTGGCCGTGCCGTAACAAGCACTGAGGGCATTATGGATTCTCGCGAAAAAATTAGAATATCCAAAGGATCGCCATCTAAGCCCAGTGTTCTTGGAATCAATCCGTAATTAACCGGGTAGCGGCAGGAGGTCAGCAACGAACGGCTTAAAGTCAGAATTCCTAACTCTGCATCGACTTCATACTTTTGACGAGACCCTTGCGGAATTTCGATTATGGCCTGAAGGTGAGATTTGACTCTTAATGGATCGATGTCATGCCAAAGATGCATTTAAATGGCTCTGCCTAAAGCGTAAGATGAAGAGAAATACAATTGAGCGGAAGCTTTTTTTGCCACCTTGTTCCTGCTATTATTCAATGAGCTGGAAACTTTAATTGTGTGTTGCATTTGATCCTCGGTTCCTATGATGAAAGTAGATAAGAAGGCTCAAGACAGCCGCGAAGAAGCACCAAATTGAAAACAATGCCATCGCATGAATGACATATGCAGCGACGAAAGCCAATAGCGCCAGCCCGCCAAATAGCCGCACGAATCTGTGACTTGAGAAAAAACAGCTTACACATGTTGCCGCTAAATAGATGAGCATCATAGGAATTTTGTAGAAATGTGGCGAAACATAAACGATATGCTTTCCAATAACTTCAGCAGTCACTGGACTTGCTACGATGTAATAAAGCAAATAAATCCCCACTGCGATTCCGGCTGCTAAAAATCCGAAGATTACCTTTTTCCGCCAGGGCACAGTTTCAAGAATTCCAATAGAAAATGGCACGTAAATAGGCCAAAGAGTATGCGAAAACCCAGAATATAAATAGGTCAATGCTTGCTTTATTTGCGGAGCTTCAAAGTGAAATGTTAACCAGATGATACCTTCAATCAGTTGCTGCGCGCCAAACAGCAAAGGAATCATGGCAAACGGAACTTCCGATTTTGTTTTTGCTGTTTTAAGAGTTGCCACGCCGATCGCTGAAAGTGTGGTGCCAGCAATGAAACTTGCCGTTGCAGAAAAACACATAAGGCAAATTTCCTTTTTTTGAGTCAGGGTTGTTATAATAACGAGGTTATTAAACTTTTCATAACCTCAATATAATAAAAATGAATTTTTTAATCGCAGCAAGAATCTTTTAAATTCTTTTTATCTTTCTGTCCATAATCCTTAGTGTCTGCATTCGACTTACCAGGCCGGCCTTGCAGCGCTGATTCACTTCTATTTTTTGAAGCTTGTTGATTATAGGTTTTGTTTGCCAAAGCAGAACCATCTTTTTTTTTCGCTGTAGTTTCTTTTTTCAGTTCCATAAATTCTCCTTTTTGTTATTAATTTTTGTATATTTTCGAAAGATAAATTATCATCGTTTTAGATTATACTAATTAGCGGACCTTGTGGAATTTGCGATTTTCAAATTGAGTCAAACGAAGTTCCACTTTTCGACGAAGAAAAAATGAATGAGTTAGTGACCAAACGATCCCAGCTATAAATGTATAAACTGCGCCAATGGTTAAAACGGTTACAAAATCGCCAAAACCAAAAGCCGTTCCGGTCTGAGCCATTTGTGTAAAGCTCATACCATGAAAAAATTTACTTGTTGCAGTCGTAATTGCATCTGGAGCAATCCAAAAAATAAGTGCGCAAAGTGAATATGAAATTGCCCATGTTACGCTGAAGCTAAGACCATCCACAATTGGATGTCCCGGTGCTTTCGAATGCGCAGACTGTGCTGTAATTTCATTTGGGATCGTCTGCTCATTTTGAAGAAAGCTTGCCTGAATTCTTTTATACTCATCATCTGAAATTTCACCTTTCGCGCGTCGGCGCTTCAGTATCATAAGCGGATCAAGACTATTGACTCGAGTGCGTTCAGGCACATTGAAACCAAAAACTGATACCATTGCTATTATCCAAAAAGCCCACCACAAAAAATGCATTCCCCAAAAAGGTGCTGTCATAATCATATAATCCTCCTGCAAAAATTGTTTAACTCTGACTATTAACAGTAGTGTGAGCAAAGTTAGATCCACACCTGGATTCGTATCTTGAACGATTTAGTGAATAAATATGAGGTATAATGGGACATTGTGTGACATAGCTTACTCGATTTGTCCCAACGGAAAAAACATCTGCAGATTAGTTATCCGAAAAAAAATTCAATTTTTTTATATCTAAAAAAAAAGTTTTAATTGCAGATGTTGTGAGAACTCATCTTTAATTCTGGTGAAAGGATTGAGATATCATCTTTTAAGTGGAACAGTAAAAATAAATCAGTATTTTGGTACGTTTCGCACTTTGCTAATTGGCTATTTGTCCTTTTAAAATCTAAGAACAAACACGAATTAACTTGTACGCGTGTAGGGCGGGGCCGTGAAATTGCAGACAAAACAATTAAAAAGGTGGAAATTTATAATGGTAACATTGGTAGATCAAATGAAGAATATTTCTAAAAGTGAAAGTAGGATGTGGGCACTTGAATATCAAGGTCCGAACAAGAAAGCTTTTGTCCAGAAACTTAAACCGACTATCAGTGAAAGCACTGATGCAATTGTAAAAGTACTTCGTACAACAATTTGTGGAACCGATCTGCATATTATGAAAGGTGATGTCCCAACTGTATTGCCTGGAAGAACTTTGGGTCACGAAGGTATAGGTATCATTGTAGCTGTTGGTGAAGCTGTAACTAGACATAAAGTAGGCGACCGAGTTTTAATTTCCTGCATAACTTCTGATGGCCGTTGTGAATACTGCAAGCGTGGAATGTTTTCGCATTGTGAAAATGGCGGATGGATATTAGGTAATAAGATTGATGGTACGCAAGCTGAATACGTAAGAACTCCATTTGCAGACACCAGTCTGTACGCGATTCCAGAGGGTGCTGACGATGATGCCATGGTTTTATTAAGCGACATTTTACCGACAGGTTTTGAGTGTGGTGTACTTAGCGGAAAAGTAAAGCCTGGCGACGTAGTAGCAATCATTGGAGCCGGGCCTATTGGACTTGCAGCTCTGTTAACATCTCAATTTTTTGCTCCAGCAGAAGTAATTGCGATTGATACGAATGAGGATCGACTGAAGCGTGCCACTGAATTCGGTGCGACCGGCGTGGTTAAAAGTTCTGATGGAAAAGCGGTTGAAAAAATAATGGAACTTACTAAAAATCGCGGAGTTGATGTAGCGATTGAAGCTGTTGGCATACCAGAAACATTTAACATTTGTCAGAGCATTCTTGCGCCAGGTGGACATTTAGCGAATATCGGCGTTCACGGAAAATTAGTCGATCTTCATTTAGAAAAACTTTGGGATAGGAATGTCACCATTACAACTAGACTTGTTGATACCGAGACCATACCCATGCTTTTGAAAACTGTTATTGCCGGAAGACTAAAACCAGAAAAATTAGTAACACATCGATTTAACTTTAAAGATGTCATTAAAGCCTACGATACCTTTGCAAATGCTTCTAAAGAGCAAGCACTAAAGGTCATGATTTCAATGGTTTAAAAAAAAGGAATGCTGAGATCTGTGCAAGTTATATTTTGTAAACTGTTGCAATCTACAATGCATTTAAAAATCCAAGGAAGAAAATTTTTGATATGGTGCTAGAGTGGCCTCTAGTCATTAAACAAATCATATTTTGAAATGATTTCCGAGCCGCTGCTGAAATTTCTACATCAATTATTTTTTGTTAAATCGTTAGCATCATGAGTTTCTAAGTAGTTTTTAAAATGGATTTTATTCTGACCCAGGGCCTAGCAATAATAATCCATCGGTTCCTTCAAGTCGAAGCACTAATTCAAGGTAGTAATGTTGGGCATAGTTGTCGCAATGGATATCTTTTTTATGACGGCGATGATGATCTATAGACTCCCTTTTGAGATGTAATTTTTCTAATCGGATAGTTTTTAATGTAAAAATATAGGCTTCTATTGAATCTATCCAAACAACGACATTGTTCATGTGATCCTCCGATTATTAAAATCCGCAGATAGCCCTAATGGAGGCTATCTGCGAGATAATTTAAATTAAGGATTCAGTTTTAAATTATTTTTTGCGCAATCATATCTGCATTTTTATTTTCAAAATAATGCGGAACGCTTCCACGTAAAGTGACTAGGCTTTCTTGACGGTCACGTCTATTTTTGAATTGCATACGCTGGGATCCCACTGAAATTCCGTTTGAACGTCTTCCTGAACTTGTGGATCTTTTTTTTTTCGAATAAGCTGAACATTGTAAACTCATTGTTGCTTCGCCTAGAAATTTAGTCCTACGGATTATACGAACATGACAACTGCATAGAGTTTGCCGTCATAAGTTCGTCGACCGTTCTTCACTAGCAACAGTGATCGCTTCACGATGGAGGGCGTCAGCCTCAGAGTGAATTTTATCCCGATCAGCCTGGCGTGTTTGCGCAAGTAAAATCAGTGGTGCGACGTACGCGGCTTGTAAACTAAAAGCTAAATTCAAAAGTATGAATGGGTATAAGTCAAAATGAACAAAGCCGTAGACATTGAGTATTATCCAAACTGCTACTACAATCGTTTTGCCAATTAGAAACCCTGGAATCCCAAAAAATCTTGCGAAGGATTCTACCTAAAATGCAAACCAGCCATCACCGAAAACTGAATTCAAATGCAAATGCGGCAAATGAAATCGAAAAAAAGATTGGCTGTAAATCGATGTTTTAATTTTTTGGGCCTGTTGTTTGCTATTTTCCATATTGAATTTGCTACGCAAGATTTGGGCCAGTTGTTTAGGCAGGGGGATTCATCCACAAACTAATAAGACTAGGTCTCGACTGTACAGACTGCGTAAGCTCGGTGATAATCTAAACATGTTATATGGAAATGAATCTATCTCGCACTATACGCGCGGCAATATTTCAATTTGGATGACACTGGCCTTTCAAGCCGGGTTACTTAACATAGGTGGTTTCATGGCTTGCCATCGATTTGTTTCTCATATTACTGGCTTTGCGACTCATTTTGGCCATGAATTAGTTCAGGCGGATTCAAGTCAAGCCTTGGGAATGCTTGTGGTTCCGGTGTTCTTTTTAATTGGTGCCATGATAAGTGGTCAATTGGTTGATATCCGATTAAAATTACATAAAAACCCGCGTTATTATTTTACTTTCGGGATTATCTTTTTCCTTATTTGTTCTGTTTATGTGCTTGGAATACTTGGCTATTTTGGAGGCTTTTCTGAATCCATGGAATTAAGCAAAAATTATATTTTGCTTGTTCTATTATGTTTAACATGCGGAATTCAAAACGGCACAATCACAACGGTTTCAAAATCTATTGTTCGCACAACGCATCTAACAGGAATCACCACAGACTTAGGAATAGGAATCGTTCGTTTGTTAAATAGAAAAAATCTTGGTGAAGAAGTTACGAATGAGTCCAGCGCCAACATGATGCGATTTGGAATCATATTATTTTTCATAATAGGTTCCGCATTTGGCGGTTTGGTATTTAATAAATTTGGTTATGGAGGATTTGTCGTACCCGCCATAACCTCAGGAATTCTGTTTGCACTTATGCTGTACTTTCAAGTGTTAAAAAACATAAAGCTCAATCTTGGAGAAACGTAATTAAAAGATTAACAAAATATTTCAAAGAATGATCGCGATAAATGCTCGCGATCATTTGGATGTGCAATAGCGATCATGGATTTTACTCGCTCAGATAGAGTTTTTCCATTGAGTTGGGCCACGCCATATTCCGTGACCACGTAATGAACGTGTGAACGTGTTGTTACAACGCCGGCGCCGGGCTTGAGTTGTGCAACGATTCGAGGCCGGCCGTCTTTTGTTCGACTAGGTAGTGCAATAATAGGTTTTCCACCTTCCGAAAGCGTCGCTCCGCGCATGAAGTCCATTTGACCGCCAACGCCGGATATAATTTTTGCCCCGATAGAATCAGCGCAAACCTGACCTGTAAAATCGATTTCGACTGCCGAATTGACAGCCGCAACTTTTGGGTTACGACAAATGACGTTGGGGTTATTCACATAATCTATTTCTAATTGTAAAATACTGGGATTATCATTTACGAATTGATACAAATCCAGACTGCCAACCAAAAATCCAGAGACGGATTTTCCGCGATAGACTTTTTTAAAGGCGTTCGTAACGGCGCCACATTTTATTAAATCCATGACACCGTCGGACCACATCTCTGAGTGAATTCCTAAATCTTTATGATTTGTAAGCTGCCGCGCCACTGCATTTGGAATCGCGCCAATTCCTAATTGCAACGTAGATCTATCTTCAATCAATGAAGCCACATTTTTCCCAATGGCGACTTCAGTTTCTGAGTTTGGCAGTACTTTCGTTTCTGGCAAGGCGACATCGACAAATACGCTGGCTGTGATCTGACTGATATGAATAAATCCGTCACCATGAACGCGGGGCATGCACGGATTAATCTGAGCAATAATTATCGCTGCAGTTTGTACAGCGGCCTTCGCAATATCAACACTGGTTCCTAAACTGCAGTAGCCATTTGCATCGGGTGGTGACACATGAATTAGCGCGACATCAATCTGAATTTTCTTAGAACGAATCAGGTTTGGTAATTCTGAAATAAAACAAGGTAAGTAGTCGTTTTGATCGTAGTTTAAAAATTTTCGCATGTTTGAGCCAACAAAAAGATTAATAATGCGAAAATTTTTCTTAAATCGATCTTCTGCATAAGTGGCAGGACCTTCGGTATGCAGGTGGACAAACGTTAGTTCTTCAAATCGTTCAGCCTGCTGAACAACTTCCGCTAACAGGGCATTCGGCGTTGCTGAACCGCCGTGGACAAATACTCGGGCGCTGGCAGGAATAAATGATATGGCCTTTGATAAACTGGTTGCTGAACTCACAAAAATCCTTTCAAACTAACATACATTTTAACTGTGCCAACTTGTCCTAAAATCGATGATCATATGACAAGTTGGCAAAACTCAACCCGTGTATTCGAATACAGTTGAATTTGGCGGGAACTTTGATGGTATTTCCTTAGCATCACTTTAAGACATGCAAAATCTGAATTCAGCTTTTAAGGTCCGGCACATTGATGACTTCTCATACTTAGATCAATCGATGTTTGAAAATAAATTTGCGTTTGGTCCTGAAAAAAACTCGATTCGCTTTTATGTCGCGGGAATCCGCTGCGGTAAATGCATTCGTAAACTTGAAAATTTGTCGACTACTGTTCCTGGTTTAAAGCGACTACGAGTTGATTTTGGAAAAAACTTAGCGGAAATTCAAATTGATCGGTCACAGCAAAAATTTTCAACAATCGCAGAGATAATCTCAAGCCTAGGTTTTACGCCGACCGCTGTTTCTGGAAAACAAGAAGAAATCGATTTTCAAAGAAATGAAGACCAAGATGAACTTATTCGTTTAGCAGTTGCTGGGTTCTGTGCCGCTAATATTATGGTCTATAGTTTTTCAAACTACGTTGGTGTGCAAGGTGTTCTACAAACCATCTTTACATGGCTCAGTTTCATTTTGTATTTACCGGTCGTCACATATGTGGCGTGGCCTTTTTACGTCAGTGGCTGGAGCAGTCTTCAGCAGCGGCAGCTTTCGATCGATTTACCTATGGCTATTGCTTCGGCACTTGGCTTTATCTTTTCAACAGTTCAGTTGCTGCGTGGAAAACAGGATTTTTATTTCGATTCCTTAAGTGGATTTCTTTTTCTAATTCTTGTTTCAAGGTGGGCGCAAAAAAGATTGCAACGAAAGTTCCTGCGCTCAGAATTTTTAGTCGACTCCTTAAATTTAAGCCGAGTTCGTCGGGGTCAAGTTGACAATTGGACATGGGTACCTATGGAATCGATTCAGTTAGGCGATAAGTTTCTTGTGCAAAATAAGGAAACACTCGCGTTTGGTGCTGAACTTTTATCCCACAGCGCTCATTTTGGAATGGCCTGGTTAACCGGTGAAATTGCACCAAAAGTTTTTTACCGCGGTTCCGTCGTGCCGGCAGGCGCACGACTTATTTCCGATCGAGCAGAGCTTCAAGTTGTCAAACTTCATATTGAAACAACCTTTGGAAAAATACTTGCCGAAGTTCAAAATTTTAGTTTGTCGAAAAATAAAATAATATCACTTGCCGATAAGTGGGCGCAGTGGCTTTTATTGACGGTTTTTTTGGTAGCAGGAATATTCCTTGTTACCTTTTGGTCTATTTCGCCAGAGCAAGCCATTCAACGAACTTTGGCGCTGATTATACTTGCTTGTCCGTGCGCGATGGCGTTTGGAACACCACTGGCCTTGTCGTCAGCATTGAGAAAAGCCCAGCGTAAGGGACTAATCGTTCGCAATGCGAATGTTTTTGAAAAAGCACAATCAATTAAAACTATTTTTTTCGACAAGACGGGGACCGTGACAGACGCAGACCTTTCTTTAATGCAAAATCCGTCGACGATTCCTAAAAATTTAAAGAATATTATTCTCAGTTTAGAAAATGAATCGCTGCATCCTATTGCTTTTGCGTTTCGCAAATCTTTTGAAAATAGCGGAGATTTGCCGCTGGTCAAAATGTGGCTTGAAACTGCAGGCCAAGGAGTTTCAGGTTTTATTGATGGAATTTTTTATGAACTTCGAAGTAGTGGACTGCCGGAATCCGAAATGAGTTGTGTCTTATTTAAAAATCATCAACCTTATTTGAAATTTACTTTCGCCGCCCATGTAAAACCTTACTGCTTAGGTGTTCTAAATAATCTTCGAGCAAAGGGCTACCGCGTTGCTTTGATTTCGGGTGATAAAAAAGATGTCGTCGAAGCGTTAGCCAAAAAACTGAACTTCGCGCAGACTGATACGTACTTCGAAGTTGATCCTTGCGAAAAGTCATTGATCGTATCGAGAGAACCAAACGCGATGATGATTGGTGATGGTGCCAACGATAGTCTGGCGATGATGCGAGCTCAAGTTAGTATTGCGGTCGCTGGCGGAATGGACGCCGCACTAAAAAGCTCTGATGTCTATTTAACCGAAACTAGTCTCAAAGGTGTTGAAGATTTTTTAAGTTTAAGTCACGAAAGTATCAGTCTTATTCGGCAAAATCTAGTGATCTCAGTTGTTTATAATTCGATGGCTGGCACGCTGGCGCTAATGGGTTTTGTAAATCCCTTTGTCGCGGCCGTACTTATGCCCATCAGTAGCGGATTCATTTTGTTGTCAACATGGATACGGAGTCGTCGATGAATATTTTATTTATTATGATTCCAGTATCACTTTTATTGGCGGCTAGCTTTTTAATCGCATTTATTTGGAATGTTAAATCAGGACAAATTGATGATGTCGAAACACCACCACAGCGCATGTTAGAAGACGAACAGGGAGATTAGTATGAAGCTAGATCAGTTAGAACCAAAAAATAATTTTGAAGATATTTTTTATGATGACGATATAGTCAAAAAATTTCTACTGGCAACGATGGTTTTTGCTGGGGTCGCTTTTTTGGCCGGATTATTAGCGGCCCTTCAATTGGCTTACTGGCCCATGAATATGAATTTGGAATGGTTAACTTTCGGACGACTACGACCACTTCATACTAACGCGGCTATTTTTGCGTTCGCCGGAAATGCTATTTTTGCTGGAATTTATCACTCAACCCAGCGGCTTTTGAAAACCAGAATGTTTTCGGATACGTTAAGTAAAATTCATTTCTGGGGTTGGCAAATTATCATTGTCGCTGCTGCCATCACATTGCCACTGGGATATTCGCAGTCCAAAGAATACGCTGAACTCGAGTGGCCGATTGATATCGCGATTACTTTGATATGGGTCATTTTTGCCGTAAATTTTTTCGGAACACTTAAGCGTCGCCGTGAAAAGCATATGTACGTTGCCATTTGGTTTTACATCGCGACAATCATAACCGTTGCGGTATTACATATTATTAATTCTATTGAAATTCC
>JAYUWH010000160.1:0-27491 GCA_043753645.1 Bdellovibrionales bacterium | reverse complement strand
AAAATTAGCAGCATTAAATCTGCCAAAAGGAAAAAATCTTGCTATAAATTAAGAGCTGACTTAAACAGCAGTTCTGTCGTCATCAGGTGGGTCAATCCACCGAACAGGGTGGGTCAGTTCACCCGAATCGCGCATCAGTAGGCTTTCGCTTCGATACCTGGGTAAAATGCCCGTGATTCCCGATGAATTTTTCAAATATCGAAATTACATCATTAACAGCCGGCAAATCTATATCTTCAAAAGTGGCAAGGCGATACGGACGCTCTGGATGGCCTGTCCCACGTATATTTAATGTTCCGGGCATGCGTGCTACTTGTGAATGTTTTATAACGGTTGTATCTATTGTTGCGACTTGCACGTCCGTAAATTCCGAAACAAGATGCTCAGTTAATTGCTTAAGCTTTGAAATATCCGTATTTGCGTAATCTGGGGTTCTAATCAAAATCTGAGTGCCATTGCCAGACTGTATTTCAAAATAGCTAATGATCCCGGCCTCAGCTAGAAATTTTTTCAAGCTTTCAACTAAGGGTCTTGCTCTAGCCCGTTCAGCCTCCGTCGACATTGCTTTTGGAACTTCCTTTACAGTATCGAAATCAATCATGAAGTAAGATAATGAATCAATGTGTTCTTCTGAAATTGCTTCTGAACTATACTCGTGATTCATTATCTTTTCAAATTTCCGAACCGAAAGCTTTAATTTGTTAATACCGAAATAGCAGTTTCGATTTCCGCTATTCAGTTTTAAAATAGCAATCCCTGATTCCACGTTGTCTATAATAAATGAATTATTAAACCGAAATTTAGAATTTTTGTGATGCGGGTTCTTTAATAATCTAATTTCCACAGCGTCATTTATTTTAAATAATTTTCCTAAGAAAGAACGTGCCATTTGTTCGTCAAATGTTTTCATCTTGATCGAACCTCTACTCGGTGTTTATTCAACCATTTTGAAATCTCGTTTTTATCAAAAAGTACGTGGCGCGGCCCTAAACGATAATGGGGTATGCACTTTTTACTGACCATAGCGTAAAGCGTTCCTACAGCAATTCCCGTGTCTTCACTTAGCTCTATATATGAGTAATTCTTTGATTCATTTTTTTCTTTTTTCATTTTGGTCCTCCTTCAAATCTCATCGACTTGTAGAAGGAGCCTATTCAAAAGTTTGGCTTATTGATCTTGCAGATAAATGGCCCTTAAATTTGCAATAGACTTTCAAATTTTAAATTGTTGTTACCGGTTATTTAATTTGGGAAATTTAAAACACTACCCAAATTGTTACCTGTAAAATCCGAAATTCTACCGTACTCAGAAGAAAATGCCTCTGGTGCCATGTGTGAATAGCGTTGGGTCATTTTTATATCTCTGTGTCCTAATATTTTCTGCAGCTTAAAAATGTCGCCCCCGTTCATCATCCAGTGACTTGCGAACGTGTGTCTAAGGCTATGAAAAGTTATGTAACATTTCCCTTCATAGCTCGGTAATCTTGCTGAAACTAGTACGCGCTTTAAAACTTCTTGAAATATCTGGTTTGATTCGCGCAACATCCCACCGTTTTTGTTTGGAAAAACTATGTCACCTGGATTTTTTAATCGCCACTCTTTTAGCAATGGTAGCAAAGGATTTAAGATGGGAATGTGCTTGATTTCATAATTCTTAGTTAGTTCTTCATAACTTCTTTGAACGGTTATAATTCTCCGCTCAAAATTAACGTCCGACCAACGTAACCCAGCACATTCACCGGCCCGTGCACCAGTGTAGCAAGCGAACGCATACAAATAGTAGGCCGTTTCATCGACTTGTGAAGCTGCCGTTAGAAAATTTCTAATTTCGTCCCCTGATCTTAAATATCTAAAATCTTTTTCACGGAAGCCAACTTTAGGCTTTCTAATTTTTGATACACGCTCGATCCACTGAATTTCATAAGCTACATTAAGCATCGTTGTAAGCAAGGTAAGTATATTGCAGACTGTTTTAGGTTTTAAATAATTTTTTGAAATCTTAAACTTTTCGATGCACAAGTGGATGTCTTTTAAATAAATCTCATTAAAAAAAGGAGCAAGATGGGCACGGATAATTGAAGCATCATCTTGGGGATTTCTTTTTTGAACTGAGTACGTGCAGAGATAGTATTGAAATAGTTCTTTGCATTTTTTATTTTCAGTTCTAAATATCGGTATCTCATTACTGTACTTGAGAACATCAGCTTTCTTTAGAATTAAGTTCTTTTCAGCTTCTGAAAATGAATTATAGACGGCGCTTTTTCGACGACCTGTTTCGTCCTTCCATCTAACTCGCCACTTATTTCCATGCTTTTTTGGTAGTCCCATATCCGTCTTTCTAACGAACGAGACAAATTATTTATATTGCAAAAAAATACGGTATTTATCTGCATCCTACTCACGCGCCCGCGTGACCGATACCCCTGAAAATATTCATGTGGCCCAAGAATGGCCCAGAAATAAAAAAAGGGTTACGAAACTTAATTCATAACCCTTTGTAATCTATAAAGAAAAATTGGTTGCGGCGGTAAATTCCGCCACAATTCAAACAGTTAGATAACTATGAAGCCAAAAAGAAGCCAAGTCAAGCCTGAGTCTACTTTGCGAACAGGTTCACCACTTCTCCCATTACAGCCCTGTCAGGCAAGATTTTAAGGTTTTCAGTTGCTCCCGATACTTCAATTCCTGCCAAACGGATGTAACGCTGCATCGTCTTCAGGTCCTTCCAACCACAGATTTTTTGAATCTGGATTGGCGGAATCCCGTCACGAATTAATTGCGTAGCGAAACAAGCTCGTAACGCGTGAAATCGAATACTAGGTAAACCAACGCTTTTACAAAACGCCCGCAAATCTTTAGCTTGGTATCCATTCGCCCAGTTTCGTATTCGGGGTAAAACATTCTGACTACCATTCGACTGAAGCTTGAGTTCCTTTAGCAAGACTTCAAGTTCCGAAGAAATCGGAATGTGTCTCCAGTAACCGCTTTTAGTACATTTGGTTTCACGGGTTCTCTTATTATACGACTTGGAAAGAATTATGATTTTATTTTCAAAATCAATGTCATCCCAAGACAATGCAAAGAGTTCTCCGTTTCGCATTCCGGTCAACAACGCGACCGCCCAAATCGGATACCACGGATGCTCCATTTCCTTTGCCGCAAAAAGAAGTTTCCTAATTTCTGAAATTGTTAAAATCTCAGGAATCTTGTCTTCTTCCTTTTGAAATTTAACTGAAGCCGTCGGCAAAATTATCATCCCACGAATCAAATTACAGTCGATTCCAAATTGAAAGATCTTCGCCAAAATTGATTTGATCTTAATTTTATGCCCTACCGAAATTGATCCAGCCGTTTCTACATACATTTGCCGAACATCCATCGAGTTAATTCCAGTTGCATCTCGCGGCAACCAAGCTTTAGTGTGTCGCCGAATACTTGAAATGTAGTCTTCTCTTGCAAGCTTACCAATCGTGACTGAAGAATCATTCCTTAGATAAAGCTCGAATTTCTCGAGCAATTCACCCCAACTGATTCCACGCGATTCTCTTTGTAGAAGCTCTCGTTCGCATTCGCGGGTAAGCTTAATCTCTTCTTTTTTAGCAAGAGATTCGGTTTTAATACCTCTGGTCTTTTTCTGAACTCGAATTGCACTTGTCTGACTTCTAAGATTTACATAAACCTCATACAACTCTTCGCCGTTCTGGTCAGTATATTTTTTTATCATTTAATCCTCCATTTAATTGAAGGCTTCACAATTTTATCAATATCTGATCGAAGAAACCTAAGTCTGTTATTTATTCGATAACTTGGGAGTTGACCTCGCCAAACCATATTTCGAATTTGCCCAACAGAAACTCGCAAATACTGAGCAGCTTCCTTTGTCGTTATCCATTTTAAGTTTTCAAAGAGCTGTGCTGAATTTTGAATTTCAGCCGTTACATTATTTGTACTACTCATTGGAAAAATAGGAAAGTTGATTTTACTTTGGTATTTCTTCTAATTCTCAACGAAGATAGAACTAATACGGCATTCATAGCTAATCCTTTATTAAGGCGTCTACTGGCGCGATGTCTTGTTGATTTATCAATTTTGAATCTTGGATGTATTTCTTTTGAGTGCGCGTCTTTCTAGGAAGTTTAGCGGAGTTAACACCCGGTGTCTGAATTAATTTTAACACGTCATTGATGTGGATACTATCTCCATTCTGTTTCGCTTTAATAGCCTCTTGCGTGGCGTGTTTCAGGGCTTTCACCAGGTCGTAATTTTTAGATAAAAACTTTGACATTTCTTCTGGTGATAACGCCTGGGACCTTTCTTGAATAACAAAGTTTGCAACCGACTTTTGGGTGACTTGAACTAAGTCACCCAAATCAGAATTAATTTGATCCGCTATGTTTTTAACTACTGATACCGTTCTTGAATCTATAACAATGCGTTCAATCTTTTCATTTTCTGATTTCATATCTACTGACTCCATGAAGTTGTCTTTTCTAAGATCCACATATAATGACCTTCGATATATTTATCGCCTTCGATTTTTTCAGGGACCCAAACTTTACTAACCTTTGGCGCAGTTAATGATGGTGTTTTAGCATCACCCTTATTAATTGATTTATTTGTATCTAACTTATTCTTATTTAATGTAGTACATGAACTCAATCCCACGACCGCTATCATTAATACACTTGCTACTTTCAAACCATACTCCTTAATTCTATCATCAGTATTGTCTACTGAGGCCCAAATCAGCTTTGCTCGCAAATCGCTGCGGCCCTGATTTCATTGGCTTTTTACGAATATCCAATGCAACTTTGGCCCAACTTTGGTTGACCTCAAGTTGCATGGGCATTTTTAGAATCTCAATTAATTTTTTACCTTGGTGTTTGCCACCATTAATTTGTGACTGCCATTGAAACTGAACATAGTGGTCCAGCAAAACAAAACTGTGCTCGCTAGCTTGTGTGGATGAGCCTTTTTTTAAATGAGTCAGAATATAATTTTTGTATGATTCCGACCTAACAACCCAAATCACTTGGCTGACATCAATAGTGTTCGAGTAGAATGCTCCAACATCACTGTAATCTTGTGGTGATTTTTTTGAAATCTCAACTTCCAGCGCAATAAGACTTTCTCGATTGTGCCTACCAAGGCCGATCTTCCACCAGCCATCGGGACGGTGCTCTTTGGTATGGGGGACCCACTTTGGATAATCTTGTAGTGCCAGTTTTTTTAATTCTTGCTCAGTAAAATTCGCACAATCATCTGGTTCTCCGTTGATCCATTCACCTAGATGAATGGCAGAGACCCAAAAATCGTGATCTTTATTTTCCGAGCGAAATCCATTTTCAACTGGAACCTTAAATTGTGTTGATAAGGCTTGATAGCCATCTTCACCTAAGTGCCATACAATTGTCTTTTGATCCCAAGAGCCAGTTGAAATTACAAAATTTTTATCCTGCAAATTCAAAAGACGAATATAACATCCGTAGACACTTCGCTTATCGTAGGCCAATCTATGAATGGCGCTGGTTGAAAGTAACTTCCAGCGCCAAAGCATCCTAAGACATTTCATGTCTTCGTCGTTAATTTTAAACAGTCGTTTCTTCAAGTGACACTTCCTTTGGTGGTGAGCATTTATCCAATTCAGTTTTGGTTTGATCAGGACTTAAAAAAGCGGTTTGCACTTCAAATTGATCAAGACCTGACTTCCAAACTGCTCGACCGGGAATTGACGGCAATTCTTTGGCACGTCCATTTCCCAAAATAGAAAAGCTTGCTCCTAGTGTTGCCATTGGAAAAGAAATAATTCCAGTCAGATTGGCTTTAATCTGTGAACTGATCGCTTTTGAATCTGGTTTTTGAGTTGCGACAATAAGATGAATTCCGACAGCGCGGCCTTGAGCTGCAAGCCGAATTACCTTTCTCGTCATTTCTTGGACTTGGCTTACATTGATTTTGCCACCAGCTAAAAATAGTTCGGCAGCCTCGTCGATTACCACAATGTTACGATTCAACTTAAAGGTCTCGACTTTCACTCCGTCTGGCAATTTCAATTGATCCATTGGCTTTTGCTGAAACTCCTCGATGTCTTTGCACTGATTAGTTTTTAAAAGTTCAAATCTTTGCGTGAGCAACAGATCCAGGGCAATAAATTGGTTGCTGCTGTCGTTTGGAGTTGAAATAACTTTAATACGATCTCGGTTTTCAAAAAGTTGAAATTCTAACCCGCCCTTCATATCAATCAAAGTAAAGTTGTAATCTGCGTTGTTACAGTAAAGTGTGGCAATAACCTGCCGAAGAAAAGTCGATTTACCGCCACCCGTTTGACCACCAATCAATAAGTGTGGCGTTTCTGTAAGGCTTGAATAAATTGTCTTTGCTCTTGTCTGACCAACTAAAAACCGATGCTTACCAATCGATTTTAAATTCTTCATTTCAACCATTTTTGAAATTTCAAAATGGGAATACAAGAGATCCACTGTGCCACCAGCTTTGCTTTCACTAATCTCGTCAATATAGACCTGAAGAGAACTTTCAAGTCGGTCCTTGGCTTCATCAAACTTTGCCTTTGGCATAAAGGCATTAGTAATTCGAAGCCGTCTGACTAGCTCGTCCACTGGCTTATCGAAAATAAAATTTGGAAGTTTCCCCATTGGACTTTTAAGGCCAGTCTCATGGAAAACTTCGGTGAGTCTTTGAATCATGTTGGTTTTCTTTCTGGTTTGAATGGCTCCCCAAATCCAAAAGCCCAATGTCGCCCCCATAAAAGAATACATTGAATAGGCAATCACATTTTGTGGGTAAAGCCAGCTAAGCTTCAAAAGGTTAAATATTTTTTGATCAAGATGGCTTAGAGTTAAAAAATCAAATAGCACGCCCCAAGCAAGTATCGGCAGATAAGGGATCGTGTCTTTTCTGATTCCATAAAATATTTCAACAATTGGCTGACCAATTCCAAAAATAAGATTTTTGCCTAATCTAATAATGGCGTCAGTTTGCGCTTGAATCGAATTCGCATTCTTACTTGGACTAAATATCAAATTTATTCTCCTTCGAATAAAATATAGAATTCTTTTCCGCTATCCACTTGAATGATGGATTTTTTATTTTTCATATCAGACAAAATATCTTGTGACTGATCCAGAGCCGCTTTTGAAGCCCCGTGAAGAGCCGCATTTTTAAGATCTGATTTTCTTGTGGCAACACCGTTTTGAACTTGGCTTTCTTGTAAGCCTTCAGCCACGCCTCCCAAAAAATTTAATCCAGCACCAGTGGCTAAAAGAACAGCGTACTTACTGACCTTCTTGCCTTTGACGCCAACCGTCTGGTCGGACAGATCACAGCCTTGGGCTTGAATGCTTTGTGATTTACCATCCTTGAACACAAGTTTGGTAAATTGAACAGTCAGCCTGTCTTCGCCTGAACTTCCAGAGCCCACCAGTGTCGTTCCTTCAGGAGCAATGTCTTCACCATTGATAGTCAAAGCTTCAGCTAGTACTGCTTTTAACGGGCCATTAGTGGCCCCAGTAAGGAATTTTGCTTTGACGAATGTACCTGGCGGAATCTTTCCAAAGTTAGGTCTGCCAATGACTTGCGGTGCAGAATAATAAATCACGACTTTAGGCTTACTGCCTGTCGATTGCGGTTTATTAAATTCTGAGTTTCCGGTGGGTATCTGAATTTTTTCTGACTGAGATGAGTTCGAACCCATTTGTTCGCTAAAAACAATTGGGCCTGAATTTTCAGTCGGAGTAGGTTTGAAAAATTCCGAAATAATCGAATAGGCACTGCCAGCTAAAATAAAAAGACCAAACATCCACGCTGTAACTTTGGCATTGATGCTAAGCTTTCGGCCTTCTTTGCGATAAAGTAAATTTTCAAGCCCCCATCGTCTTTTGTGACCGTCGTCGCCGACAAGACTAACTTTAATTTCTTCTTCCATTATAACCACCTATTTAAAAGGAACCTTAATTTTTGTTTCTTCTGGATCACGGACAAGAATCAAATTGTCGTGATTCACTGAGGACGTCACAAGCTGAAATCCACATCTTCGGCCAAACAGATACACAAACAAATTTGTTCGTGCGTTTGATGAAAGCGCCGTCAGCGCGAGATCATTTTTGATGTATTCAATTGCAAATTGATTTTTCCCACCCAAAACCACGTTGTCAGGCTTCACCGGAAAATTGATAATCGTGCTAAAGCTGGGCTTAATATAAACTTCAATCATTTTAGATTCATCACAACGGACAGTTCTTAATGAAATCCTTGCCTCAGCTGCGTTCGCCGCAAGCAGCAGTAAAGCCGCTGCTCCGAGATAAATTATGATGATCCTCAATATTTTCGAAAACGAAACTTTCTCTTTTATCGATGTCATTTTGATTCCGCCGACTTTGGCTTATCATCAATTTGCTTAGCCGAAATGATCAATAAACCGTAAGGGTTTGAAAATGATCTCGATTTAGATTCAAGCTTTACTAAAAGTGAAAATTTAAATGCGGATCTGACTTCGGCCACTGAAATCATTCGATCAGCGTCAACTTTAAAGCCATCAGCAGTTTCAGTGACAGAATTGACAATCAAACGTTGCTTCATATTTCTGGATGTAAATTCTTTCTGTTCATGATCTCGAAGTTTCAATTCATCTGGCGAAAGTAACCCATCGGTTGCCATCACTAAAGAGTCAAACCTTTGCGACAAGGCTTCTCTTAGAAAGTTTTCAACTTCTTGCTTTGAATGTTCATCTTTAGCCGGCTGAAGTGATCTTGAATAACAACCCCGTTCAACGATCACAGATTCCTTGAAAGTCATTTTCAATGTGATCATGGATAAAAGAATGCAAAGTGCTCCAAGAACTATGGTGACTACTTTTAAATTAAAATTTTGCGATATGACTGA
Source organism: Bdellovibrionales bacterium (assembly GCA_043753645.1). GTDB lineage: Bacteria > Bdellovibrionota > Bdellovibrionia > Bdellovibrionales > Bdellovibrionaceae > Pseudobdellovibrio. Next base: position 18,594 of record JAYUWH010000160.1, on the reverse strand, counting down.
AGACCATGCTTCTGTGTATTTCATGTTATAAACTCCTAGTTATGCCTTAATTTGTTTTTGCGATTTATTATTCGCAGAGTGTTTCTGATTGTTTTGATTAAAATTCTTATTGGAACTATTTTTCGAGAAATAATTTTTCCCGTTAGAAATAGTTTTTGAGGCTAAACTTTTTGTAATACCTGCAGTTCGACTTGGGCTGATTGTCATTCCGCCAATGGCAAGCGAACTCAAATCTCTACCCATAGTCGAAAGGCCACTACCCGCAAGGGCATGCACTACAAATGGAGTTAACAGCAATGAACCAGCTAAAATAATATTAAAGCCGATTGCCGTTAGGAAACTTACCTGTGACCCATCTTGATTGATCTGACTTAAAGCACTGCTCCATAGCAATGTCGCAATGACTGACCAGACAATTTTCCAACAGGCCACTTCAATCAACGACCTAAATAATGCCGAAGTGGCAGAGGCTGTGACTGGCAATACATAAAGCGCGATCAAAAGCGGAGAAAACACATAAAGCATCACCCAGACGTAAATGTAAAAACTGTCAGCGATATGAATCGAAAAATATAAAATAAAAAAGGTTAGAAAACTGATAAGCAGCATGATCGTCTCTTTAAAACTGACCCATGACCACGATAGCTCACCAACTTTGTCTCCCATTTTATCTAAAATCATTTTAAAATTATTCAAATCACCAAGCCTCGCTGCCATTGCGTCTGTAACGTCAGCAATGGTGTTCGTAATTTCGGGGTAAGCATGAAGCAAAAGTGCCGCAATCAGAGCGCGACCGACGATTGTCCCAAAATTTGGAACACCGCCGATGGGCCATTTAAAGTATTCAATGGCGATCCCTAATAGCATAAGCACCGTGACCACTAGATAAAAGTATCCTGAAAATATTTCGTGGATCTTTTTTGCTTCTGTTGCAAGCCAAGAAATATCTGAAATCATAATTTACTCCTTAAAATCTGGGCGCTACGAATTGAATTTTTTCTTTTTTCATAGCGAGCCGAAGGGTGTTAGCTGTTTCCAGATATTGTTTGGTTGAGTCTTTCTCTTTTTTATTTTGGACAGCCATTGTTTGCGCCTGAAGCTTAAGCCCAGTCGCTTGAGTTCTAAGGCTTTGGTTCATAACTTGAAGCATGACCCCCAACGTCTGCGCCGTAAGCTTCTGTGCCCCACCAGGTGATACCTCGTGGCTGTATTCTTTAATGGCTTCCCCAAGTTCGTCGATATTTTGTGTGTACTTATAAATATCATTATTCAAGGTGACAGCTTCGGCGACGTTTTGATCTGTATCTGAATAAACTTTTGAGTCTGGCGAATTAGTGACAATTCCGTAAATAGACTGAAGCTTGGCTAAAGCGTCTCCGGCATTTTGCCAATCCTTGTAGAGTCCTGGGTCCATATTGGGATTAATCATCCGTGCTAGCTGCAAGGAATCATTAACACCACGATTGATTTCACGGATTAGATCCAACTGATCACGTCCATTTTCTACGATATTCTTCAATTCAATATACTGCTTTAGAGCATTCGCCAGAATCTGAATTAAAACCGCAACGTCACCACCAAACATATCTGCTTTAGCAGGTGTAGAAACAGTAAGCGATGCCGCCAAAAAAATTGAAAATATCTTTTTCATGAATGACTTCGCTTTTGTTGATGGGCTGCAATTCCTTTTGGAAATTCAAAGGCAAGCTTTTTTAATATTTCAAGCTGTGAAATTTCTAAATACTGCTTTTTGTAATTTTCAATTTTTCCAAGATCACGACCGTCAGTGGTCGCAAGCCAATATTCAAGCGGAGTTGACTCAATGATGACCACAGCTCTGGAATCTTCGGCCATTAAAAAGGCTTCGGAATACGATCCGCGCTCTTGGCCCAACGATGAGATCAGTTCCACTTCATTTGGATTAAGCCCAAGAACCTCTTTAAGCCGATCTTTGTCAGCCCCTTTTTGTTTCAGAACCCACTTAATCGACGAATTTGGCAAAATCGCGTTGGCAATTTTACTTTTTGCAAAGTCATCAATATTTTGTGAAATAGCAATGGCCGATGCCATATACTTTCTAAATGTTCGGAAGACTTCGGCGATAAACAGTGATGCCGAATCATTTTCCATCAATTTCCAGCACTCATCCAGAATCAAAAACTTCATTTTTGATTTATCTGCTTGAACCTCGCGCCAAACAAAATCTGTGATGATAAATAGACAAGCTGATTGTAAATCTGGGTAAGATTCCATTCCTTTCAGATCGAAACAGACAACAGATCTTTTTAATTCCAAAGTAGTCTTTTGATCGACAAATTTCCCATAGGGTGAGTTTCCACACCAACTGTTTAGAATTTTACCGATACGTTGTATGTTGATGTCATCGTGCTCCAGCAAAAGGGCTCTTAAGTCCGATAGTCTTGGATTTTTTGATACCTCGTAAACTTTTTCAATGGCCGATTCGATTTCGGATTTTTCAAGTTTTCCAAGTTGAAGCTTTTCATTCTCTTTAGTCATGATCTCAACCAAACTTAAAATGAATTTCACTTTTTGGCTGGTGGGCTTAGTTTCGCCAATTGCCAGATCAAACGGATTTATAGATAGATCCGTGTCCACGCCAAGCTGAATATACTGGCCATTGAAGTTTTCGCAGATTTTCTTGTAAGAGCCTCCAATATCAACAATAAAAATCTTTGGATTTTCCTTCATCATTTGCATCATCAGAATATTGGTCATGTATGATTTACCGCTGCCAGATCCACCGCTGACAATTTGGTTCGAATTGGTCAACTCGCTGGTGAATGGATTAAAACTGACAAGGCTACCTAATCTTGACCTAAGTAAAATTTTTGGATCTTTATGACCACTCCACGGGCCATAGACCGGAAGCAGGTCGCACAAGTTGGACGTTTTGATTCTCTTAACGCGTTCTTTGCATCTAGAATTAGGAATCGCAGCTTCACTAAAAATATCAAATGCCGCTAATGTTTCTTCCATCGCTTCTGCTCCGGCCATTTCGCGAATTTTAACTAAAACCTCTGAAACTTTATTATCTAAGTCGTCAACGGATGTGGAACGAACCAAAACTTGCAAGCTCATGTGGAAAACTTTTTCGCCTTGTGAAACCATTTGTTCTAATAAAGTTTCAAGGTCCCGGAATTTTGCTTCTGATTCTAAATCTGCAACACCGACCTTTTTACCAGCGACCATTGAAAATGCAATTCGCCTCTGGGTCTGCAAGGTTTCAAGTTCCTTTTGCTGATTCGGCACGTGGACCGTTAGCGATAACCTTGTATCAAATGGCAGTTCTCGAAGTTTCGCCGCCATTACAGCATAAGTTTGATCTGGTAAAAGTTTTAATGAAATGACTCTGTAATTATAGTCACTCATCATAAAACCTTTTTGATCAATGCCTACGTCAGTAAATAATAGTCCACTTCGTAAATTGTCTGGATTTACAGATCCAATCATAATTTTCCGATTTGGATTCCATTGCTGATAGATCAACTTTAAAAGTGTTTCGGGACTCAAAATTTCTGGTTCAAGACCCAAAGCTGACAAACCCGAAATAAGGTCATGTGAAAGCCGCTCGCTTGTTGCTAATTCGTGCTTTAATTTATCTTCTGCGATTGCTTGGAAATCAGATTTTTTGGAAAAGAAACTCGCTTTCTTAAGTAGTGAGCTGATTGGCTTTCTTCTTACAAATAGCATAAGCCCATGACTAGGAAGTAATCCGTCCGAATCAAGATCAGAAAATTTCTTTACTCGCGCAGTTGTTAGTTCCCGAACAACATCGCTTTCAGAAATATCTGACGACTGATGCTGGTGAATGATATCAGCATTTCCGGCCTTTATATCGCTTACCAATTGAAAATCAATTTCCGGTGGCAGGCCATTCAAGAACTGAATCAACTTTTGTGAATACTCATTGGCCTGATCTACAGACCAGCAGCTTGCATCTGTTGGTTTAAGTTTGAACCCTAATCCAAATGAGCCATCCGTAAAGACAATATGACTTTCTTCAAGTCCCCAGACTTGTAGGTAATCAGCTAATTTTGCACTCATGTAAACTTCCTTTGTAAAAGAGTTGGCGCTGGCGTTTGATTTGTCGGATCATGAAAAGCCGTAAGAATTCCTGGCTTAATCTGAAATCTGAGCCAATGAATTAGATAATTGTCGGGCTTTCCGCGTTTTGTAAGCTTAATCGTCAAAGCAATTGTGGCACTCGGTAGCCAGACAAAAAGCAATTTCAAATTCGTAGTCCCAAATAAGAAATTTAAAATCGACATCGTCAGAAAAATAAAAAGCAGATCAGGAATTTCAAATCCCATGATCATCATTTTTTTGTCTAAGCATCGACTAACTTCGGTAACTTTTAGTTCCATTTATATACTCCAAAAAAATAGGACTTCCGAAATTACGGAAGTCCTTCGTTAAAATTAGTGAATCAGTGATTGAATCCAACTCACGATACTTGGTGCACCAAAGCCGATAGCTGCTCCTATAATAGCTAGAACCAAGTGGCTTCTTGCATTAGCACTGCCTGCCACAAACGACAGACCTGCGAACACAAGTCCGATGATGGCAACAAGCGGTAAAATCGTGCCGATCAGTTTTGACTGAACAGCAGCAAGACTTGATTCAACGCTACAAAAGCCAAGCATTGGAAAAGCGACAATTAGGATCAATGTAATAACCGAAATAACTTTTTGATTATTCAATCGTATTTATTCCTTTTAATTTTGTTTTTGTGGATAAAGTGACATGTACACATAGGCTCGAAGCATTGGAAATCTGACTTCCAAATAGCTTTGAAGTTTTGAATCTAAAAGTCCGTTTCCAACTGGGTTCAAAAACTTGACTTGGTTTTTATTTTTATCGTCCACGACCATGCGTGAGTAGACCGTGTATTTTTCAACGGCATTTTGATTCTTAGCCAAATAGTAAGTGTACCCTGGAAACATCATGAGCCTGATTTTGTAATAACTGGTGCCTTCATCTTTAAAGGCGGCTCCCACTAAAAGTTTTGCTTCAATTACATTTTCTTTGCGAAACCCTGTGAAGATCTCGTGTTTTTCACTTTTCATTACATTATATTGCTGTTTCATTTTTTAAATCCTTCTCGATTTTTAATTTAATTAATCGCACACGCGTCTGTAGGTTAAAAAATTTATCCCACAGAAGTTTTCTTGACCTCAGTTGTGGCGACATCACGTCCCAGAGATCGACCAAAGCTTTTTCAAGCTGGTCTAGTTTTTGTTCATTTAATTTAAGCGGCTGGATCTGCATCTAATAGCCCCCGCAATTGCTTCTCAATAATTTCAATTTTTTGAACAAGATCTTCGTTTTCAACAAGTTCTGTAACTGGCAGAAGCCCATAGAACTCACGAAAGAGTTGTCTTATTTTTTGTAACTCATAGCTCATAGGAATTTGTTCCACATACTTCTTATGCGTTCACTATGATCTGCATGGCTGCGTGGCTCACAGAATTCACGGAACTCTTTAGGAATGACTTCCTCAGAATGAAATTCTTTATTGAACCAGCATCGAATGCGCCTCATCGTTTCCGAAATCTTCCTTCGGGTCACTTTGCAGTGGCAGCACTCAGCATGAATTTGATTGAAGAGTCTTTTCTCTTCGTTGTACGTTTCTGTTTTCATATTTTTATATCTCCCTTTTTGTTTCGAGTGCGCGCCACTCAAAGAGATACATTTCAACGAAAGTGCCATCACGTTCTGGCATGACTTAAGTGTTTGAAATGCTTTTAGAAAATTGAATTTTTCAATTTTTTGAATAAGTTTGAAAAATCAAATTTGCACGTGATCACGAACGGCTGATTTAAAAATGTTTCGAGTTTTCAATATGATAAGTGCTGTACGTAAAAAACAGTGGTGTTCGTGTTTCCGAACAGAGAAATTGTGTTGAAAAAGAAAAAGCCGTTCGTAATCACGAACGGCTTTAATTATTTTTTCGGAATATAAATATCAAATTCAGATTGATCACTATCTAGGTTGGCAATTTTTCATTTTTCGCTCTTATTATCGTAATCCAGGGATGATCTTCTCCTGAATCAAGCGAAATCCATTCGAGAAGAATCTGCTTTTGCTGGCTGCTTAATTTCGGCAAGCAATTATGCAAATCCTCAAAATCCTTGGGACGTTTACTGCGGGCTTTATAGAGAAGCTGAATTTCTGGCGTCAAAACCATTAAGCCATTGTCAGTTTGCCAGCTAAATGTAGACATTGGCCCGCGAATGGACTTATTCCTGCGATAAACCCATTCATCACCTTCGAATTCACTAAAAAGAATTTCCAAATCCCATGGCGACGTTTCATTTTTTCGACACCAAATATTGTGGATTGGTAATTCGTAAAAATAATCCTTTTTCCACGGTAGAAGTGACCCGCTTCCTGGAGGGTCTGCGGCCTGCAAATCCCAATCTGACAATATATTTTGGAAAGCTAATTGATCATCTCTTTTTACAATAAAATCTAAGTCTTCGTGTTCACGAGTTCTTCGTCCTAAGAATAAATCAATGGAATAACCGCCGCCTAACCAAAACGGCTTTCCTGTTTTTCTAAAAATATTAGAAACCTCATCAATTAAAGGGTAAAGATCTGCAGCACTTAAATCATTCATTTTATTACTCTTCATAAAATTTTTCAATTTTTACTGACAACTTCCGACATTCCATACCAATACTTCCAAATATCCGTCAGGACATCCAGGGAATCTTTAGGCCTGTCTGCATGGTGCATGCGAATATAAACCGCGTACCGAGTTGTGTGACTTATGTTTGCCGCAGCGGTGTGAGCGAGTTGGTAGTGCGCAAAGATCATATCTCCGGCTTTAGCTTTGATTTGTACAGGCTGAGGAAGTTCAACCGGCGGAATACCAAGTTTTAGATCGGGATCAGCTCCATACTTTTCAAAATACTTGGCAAACTGACGATGCGTGCCCGGCCAGACTGTAAAGTTCCCTGAGTTATCCTGGTCAATGTCGTTTAGAAAAAAGCCGGCAAGAGCGATGAATGGTGTTATGCTACCTGGCTTGCCATCTTTCGACGGATGAAAGCTATCAATATGAGGTTTTAAGTTATTAAGACTTTTAGGGTCGTGACCGGGAAAACGCAAAGCGCACTGGACATTTTTTGAAGGGACGACCTTGCCTTCGCCGAGAGCTGATTCAATCAAAGAAAAAGCGTCGGTTTTCATCAACATATTTGTTAGACGTTCGTCAGTTTTCAATGTGTGTGCGTAAGTCTGAATAGAGTCCAAATAGTTTTCGATTGTCGAGTTAATAGCATTACGAGCTGCTCTTATCATGTCGGCTGGAACGACCTTGGGGACAATAACCCAACCTTGTTCAAAGAGCTGTTGTTTCTGGTCAAGGTTAAGACGTATCATACTTCCCCTTTCATAAGGGTTTAAACTTTCCTTGAGCACCGGGAACGTTCTGTTTTTTTAAAATTATTGCGTGGGAAATAAAGTGCATCCAATATCTTTCATTTCTTCTACACTTAAAGGAAATATTTGTTTCATTGAGGATTTTCCAGTCGTCACCAAATAAGTTACGAACATCTTTGATTTGCTCGTGGTAGATTTTTCTTTTCCAAAGGTAACTACACGACAGAGCAACAACTCCACCGTTAGATGTTCTATTCTTTAGAAGTTCGACAAGCTCTAAAGGATCGTCAATTTGATCTATAACATTTGAACAAATCACCAAATCAAATTTTTCTGAAATATTGAGTTGTTCAAAAGGCAGAGTTAGCAAAGAATAGTTCACTTTTGAACTAGCAGCTTTGATCGAATTATTGTTGAGCGATATTTGTCTTAGTTCAAAATTTCCCTTCAGTACAGGCAGTACAACATTACCAGTGCCATTAAAAATTTTTACGAAATGCGATGAAAGCAATTCAGACGGCTCTACTAACGTGGCATTTTCAATAGAGCCAATTTTCTTGCACACCTCGTAAAATGTACGGCCTAAAGATGAACCAATTTCAAGTAGAGTCACTGGCTTAGTAGTCTGTTTTTCGATTTCATTTTTAACAACATCTACTAGCTGCTCATGGTAATCCGAGTACAAAAGATCAGAGTCAAAATTGTGAAAATGAAATTCCTCATTAGGATTTCTTGTCTCAGCAGTAACATGATCGTACCAGTCCTTTTCGACATACGAGGCTAGCCAATTTTCTTCGGCAAAGTAAAAATCCTTCTTTGAAATACTTTTCTTACGATAATTTTTTAACCACGACAAAACGGTGTTTGCATTTTCATTAGGAGGAAAGACAGGATAAAATGACTTTATAATTTTTGCGTTCTCAATTACCAGAGCAAGACGTTTGATAAGCTTAGCCCCGTGAAAATCAAATGTTGGAAGTTTTAACCCATTTGTTAGTTCGTATTGTTCATCACTTAAAATTTCAAACGGAATGTGCATACGCTTTACAAATTCCTTCTGGTAATCAGTCGATTGTGTGCTCGCCCCAAAAATCTCAAATCCTAACTCTTTAAATTCGGCATATAAATCCCTATAACCGCAGGATTGGGGTGTGCAACCTCGTGCTCCGGGAATTAAATCCCAATTTTCAGGCGTCGGTTTATCTGGTTCGCCAGTTCGCGGATAAAAGAAAATTACACAAGACTTTTTGTAATCTCCAAAATCAAAAATACGGTCATTAGTGGTTTTTAATTTAATCGCAGGCAATGCGGTGCCTTTAAGGTGGTCGCAGGCTCCATCGTCTTGGGGAATGGGTAAATTAGTAGGAAGTTCCATCAGATTCTTCATTTAACTATTCCTATTTATGCGAACCTGCGTAGTACTCGGTATATCCAATATTGCAGATCTTAAAAAAGCGGGTTTAATATCAAAATCTTTTAGATCGTTTAAAGGTATCCATTGAAAGTGAAGCTTAATTTGTTGGTCTTTGATAAACTCGGTCTCTAAACCATCGAATTTATCCAAATTATAGAATTTTTTTGATTCGCCGGTGAACTCTACAAAATAGTAAAGGCCAATTTCCTGGCAATCTTTGCGGTCATACTTAAAAAAATTCTCAGCAACCCATACTAAACGATTCACTTTGACTGTGGCTCCAAGTTCTTCATTCATTTCACGATCAATGGCTTCAGTCGAGCTTTCGCCAAATTCAACTGAACCGCCAGCTAAAGTGTAAAAGTCATCCATCTCAGCTCGATGCAAAAGAGTCTTTCCGTTGTGAATAAACAGGCAAGCTACTCTGTAAATTAGTTTTTGATTTTCATTAAGTGTCATAAATTTAACCGTTGTTTCTAAGTTTTAAATATGTTTTTTTTCTAAAAGCGATGCAGATGCAAAACTTTTGAATGGAGAAATGATAATAGTATAACTGATTTCAACTTGGCAGCCTGATCCTGTAATTCAATTTTCATACAATCCCCATTTTTATTTCTGCATCAAAGAACTGATCTTTACTCAAAATTTTTAGACCAAAATCAGTAGCGGCATTGATAACCGCAGAATTATCAAAAGCAGAGGTGAACAAAATGGATTTATCGGCCAACCCAAGTCGTTCAATGACCTGAACGCCAGTTTCGAGTTTTTCACCCTTATCATTTTCAAGAAAGTAATCAGAATATAATTTAAAATCAGTTTTGTTGGTAGCTATCCAATTTTCTAGTTCGCTAGGTGTCGAAAATATTGAATATGAGGAAGGGGCCACACCAGCCTCTTTGAATTTTAGCTGGATAGTCTTTTGAATCAGAGGCTGATCCTCTAGAATCAATAGATGTTGGTGAGGATCTATTGAAATTGAATGTTTGCTGATGATTTCAGCTAAAGGAAGAGACAACGAAATTGAAGTGCCTTTATCGATTTCTGATTGAACATTAAAACGTCCGCCAAGATCCTCAACGAAACGCTTTGCGTAGTAAACCCCGAGGCCATTTCCTTCAGTTTTTCCATAGGTAAAACCTTTTGAGCCAAACCGCTGAAGATTCTCTTTAGAAATACCTTTGCCGAAATCGGTGATTCTAATGATCGCGGTTTTCCCCGTCGATTCAATTTCAATATTAATTTTTGCCGCCGAATCCGATGCTTCAAGCGAGTTATCAATCAAGTTTTCTACTGAGCGTGCCAACTGGTCTGGATTCAAAAGTGCGACGCCACTTTCAACTGAAGATTTTAAATTAATTTCGACCGTTGACTGGAAATCCAATTTTTTACGCTCGATGATTCCTTTAAGAACAGCGATAATGTCAACTTTCACATTCAATCTAGCTTCTTCAGAATTTATGACCTTGGTGCTGGATAGAAGATCATTTGAAATAACCGAGATCTTTTCGACAGAATTTTGAATAATTTTTTTCTGGATTTCGTTAAGACCATCAGATTTTTTAGAAACTTCACGGATGTTTCTGAGTGCGCCACGAATATCATGAACAGCTTTTGCAGCTAGCTCACCAAGAAGTGCCTTACTTTGTTGTTCAATCGCAATCTTACGAGATTCGATTAGTTCATTTCTTTTAACAGTCCACCAGCGAATTAAGCCTGGAATTTCAGTTTCCAGAACCTTTGAAGATTCACCACTTGCTAGAAGTTCATTAATGGCTAGCTTTAATATTTGCTCACGTTTTTGAGACTCTTTTTGTTCAATGCGTTGCAAAGATAAAATCAAATAAATAACCAAAAAGACAATCAGGCCGCTACTGATACCGAACAGAAGGATAAGAAAATTTGAAGCCACATCAAAGACAAGTACGAATCCATCTTTCTTCGGAATCGGATAAAATGCTCGTTGATGTAAAAATCCAATTCTTTCTTGGTTGATACCAGTTTCAAGATTTTCAAGGTCATTAACCGAAATGTCAAAAGGCCTTCCAAACTCAATCTTTGATTCAATACCTTTATTTTCAAGCTTTACTAACTTGACCCCTTTGACATAAGACGAAGAAATCAAAAATCTTTGGGTCTTTGTAATTGAGGTCAGTAAGTTTCCTTCCTGAATTGAAATAGCCTCGGTATCAGCCCAGTTTTGCATAAGCTCTTTGGCGATTGATTGAAGGTAATAATCACTAATACCGTATATCCCACCAGTCAAAACCAAAACGGCCAACAGATAAAGACTATTTTTAGACAATGTTGTTTTTAGATTTGAAGAGATTAAAGACACAAACGCTCCATCGCTCCGCCTACAAAAGGAGGCTGATCTTTGAAGTAGCATCTGTAAATGTGATAACTTGAAAATCCGGAGTCAACACTCGTGTCGATTTCTAAATCCGGAAGTGTAACGGAATTCGTTCCTACGATATCAAGTCGTGATTCAACCAAATGGTTACCTAAGCCTGCTGCAAAATAGTTGAGCCTATTCTCATATAGTGATTCGGGTACAATATTTTTTGCGGTCGAACGTTCAAAGGCAAAGCCATGACGGTAAAGCTCGTCTAGACCTCTTAAAAATGTATGGTCGTTATCTTGGATAAAGCCGCAGGCTCCTCCGGAAATAAAGCCTTTGTTTCTAATTTTTCCGATTAAAATTTGAACTTCATGAGTTTTTAAATTCTGCCAAGGCGTAATAATATCTAAGTATTCAAGGCCTAGTTCAGAAAAAACAAATTGAATATATTCAGAAGTCTTTACTTCAGGCGCAGATGCAGTCAGTCTTTTTCTATCAAATGCTATTGTCTTATCGTCCCACCATGTCGACCATACAAAACGCTCAACAGCTTCATTGAAAGCATTGTCTCTTGCTGAGTAAGAATCCATTATTTTTGGAATTGCAGCGAAACCATCGGATCTTTCGGTTAAACATGAATTATATCTCTGCTGATAGCCTTCGATGAATGAATATCTTTCCGCGCGTTCAGATAACGCTTTCAGCAAAGCAACTTCTTTTGAGTCAGAAAATCCAGTAAAAACATCTTCATTGATGACAGAAAGTTGGTCTAAATCTTTATCGGCGACAACGCACCAAAAACGGCCACCAACAATTGAGAAATCAATCCTGCGCGGCATTTGATTTTGCCGCTTTAAATCTTCTAAAATTGTTTGCAGGATTAATTGGTTAGTCATGTTTACTTCATCCTGAACACTTGCCAAGGGGCTGGAGATGTTATTGAAAGCGGAAGCTCTGCCAGACTTTCTAAGGACTGGGCTGCGTAAAATCGTCGTACATGCGCAAACACATTAAATTTTGCATCATCAAAAATGTATTGATTCAGCTGAGAGAAAGCCTTTGCATTGATGCCTTCAGCCGATTTCAAATCTTTAATTAATTTTTGAGTTTGGTCGTCATTTGAAACGAATTGAAGAAGTTTGTGCATATTGGGAGTCAATAACATTTGAATATCACCAGCAGGATCTAAGGCCCAGAATCCCGTGCTTGCACCCATCAAAGAAATTTCACCTTTTGCAAAGGCTTCGGTTTCTTCTTTTCTATTTTTTAGTTTTACCGGCGTCGGTTTTTCGATTCCCAATACTTCAAATGTTTTTTCAGCAATTAATCTGAATATGGCGTCTGTTTCGTCTTCAGTTTGTGCCCAAAGTGGAGGGTTCTGTTTAAGCTGACTTAGACATTCAGATTTTTCAACTGCTGATATTTTATCAAAAGCATTCTCTTTAAGATCTGCTGTATTCTTATAACCAGGAAGAACTTCTGTAAAAATACTGGATTCGACTTTAAAATCGCTATTCGCAATTTTTGAGAATGCCGTTCGATAAGCGTCGGCAAAAATTAACCGACAGTTTCTATTTTTCAAAGAGCCAATGTTTGGATTTAATAAGTTCAAGGCAATTCGAGCTGATGGTAAAAAACTTGTTTTGAACTTTGATAAAAGCAATTGGTGCTGCTCAAGGCTCAATTTAATTTCATTACCTTGAATAACAGTATTCCCATCAATATTGAACTTTTCAAAAAAGACAGACTTCGCTGTTAAATATTCAAATTTAATTTGATCAGGAGCCTGGCCTACCAAGTTCGATTCTGATCTTAATTTAAACTGAATCTGATTTTTACTCTGGTTGATGATTTGATAATGTCCGCTATAAGGTATTTTTGAACAAGTGACTGCATTGGTTTTTGCATCTACACACGATTTTGGTATTACCGAAAAAACCTCGAGGCAAAATCGAAATAATGGATGATCAACAGATTTTAAAAATTGAATTTCGATTTTATTTCCATCAACCGTGATTCCTGACGGCAACGAATCTAAAGCATTCTGTTTTCGCGACCATTCCTGAACGCCTTTGATGTCTTCGATCACTGGGAAGCGAGGACGCTTTTGAGCCATACGTGCGACAGCAAAAGCGATATCGTCAGCAGTAATTTTTGTTCCGTCTGAATATTTTTGATCGTCGTTAGCAATCCAGGTCATTAAATTCGTTTTAGGTTCATAGCTAAATTCTTTCAAGAGCAAACTCTTTAATGTTCCTTTTAGGTCAACCTCAAGCGGAGTAGCATAAATCATTCTTTGGACTGAAAGATTGTTGGTTTGGTCTCCATCTAAAGGGTCAAAAGAAGACGGAACACCAGTTTCAGTGATAATGTATTTATACTCCTGATGGCTTGAAGTTGCCATTTTACTCACTGCGAACACTCCAGCAACTAGGCCGACTAAGATTATTAATTTTGTTTTCAAGTAGATTCTCCATTAACATAATTGCCTCTATGCCTTGATGTCCTGAGATGAAGGCGTCATTTCACCAGGGCTTTTTTGATTCACACCAGTTTCATCACCTACGATAGATTTCAACCATATCAAAAATTTCTTAAGTTCTTGGTCTTGGCTTGTGGTTAAAACATGTTCTACTTTTTTGGAATTCAAGTAAACGAAGTCAGGGCTGTTAGATGCTAGTAAATATTTTTCTTTTAACAGCTCAGCGATAGAGGCTTCATCTAGCTGACTTTTTCTTAAAAATTCCATGCTAACGATGGTTTCTTTTGCGAATGCTTTGACTCCAAGAAACATTAATAAAGATACGATAGCTTTAGATGACTTGTTCATTTTCAACCCCCAAGGTTTTTGAATGTTTTGTTAAATTTTCTTTTAAACTGTTTAAACGTGTATGAATTGAAGACACTGGCGACCTAAAGATACTCCGGCAGGCTTCACGTAGTGAACCGGCGTGCTTAACGTTTTGCTCGATGTAATCAAGCTCAAGCTTCCAAAGTTTTCTTTGGTACTCAGAGTGTGATGGTGTCTCGTCGAGGTAGCAGTTCAGTGAATCTAAAATTTTGCGACTTAAATGAGAAATCTCAAATTGCCTAACGTCGTAGGTCAAAACCTTTTGAATTTCATTTTCAAGTTCACGAATATTTCCAGGCCACTCGTATCGCTCAAGAGTGCGAACAGTTTTCATTAAAAACTGGCGATCATTGGATTTATAAACATTTAAAAAATGTTGTATCAGCGGCTGAATGTCTTCTGGTCGTTCCCGCAAAGTTGGATTAAAAATCGGAAACACATTAAGTCGATAGTAAAGGTCTTCTCTGAATGATCCGTCTGAAATGGCTTTTTCCAAATTCACATGAGTTGCGGTTATGACACGGACATCAAGCGAAACAACTTTTGTGCTGCCAACAGGCGAAAGTTTTCTTTCTTGAAGCACCCGAAGAAGCTTAACCTGAATTTCTGGTTTCAGATCGCCGATCTCATCTAAAAATAAAGTTCCGCCTTGAGCCGCTAGAAATTTCCCAGGACTGTTATCAATTGCGCCTGTGAAGGCACCTTTGACGTGACCAAACAATTCACTTTCAGCCAGGTTGTCATTCAAGGCGGCAACATTGATGGCTACGAATGGTCCTGACTTTCTTTTTGAGTTTGCGTGAACGGCGCGTGCAATAAGTTCTTTACCAGAACCAGATTCTCCACGAATCATTACGCTGCAATCAACTTTTGCGGCCTGTCGGATCATATTACAAACATTCGCAAGCTTTTGAGATCGACCAACTAAACCAAATGACCGAATTATTTTTTCATTTTGATCAGGTGTTGATTGCGGATCAGAATAACTGAAAACCTCATTTCTATTGTTCCACTTTTGACAAAGTGATCGAACAACACCAATTAGCGTGTCGCTGTCTTCGTCTTTGTCGATAAAGTTGCAAACCCCGATGGCGATTGATTTTTTCAAAGCTTCACGAGTTTGATCGGCTGATAAAATTGCGATCTGCAAATCAGGATTGATCGCAAACATTTCTTGAGCTGTTGTCAGTCCGTCTTTTGGCATGTGATAGTCCAACAGAATGGCTGAAAATTGATTTGGCTTTTGTCTGACATGAGCAACCGCTAAGTCCGCATCGGTCATAGCGACAACTTCAAAGTCTGATTCACCAGAGAAAATCATATTGGTGACCTCAAGATCTTCAGCTTCGTTATCGACAACTAATAATTTAAAACGCACGGAAAACCCCCATATAATTCCAAAGAGCCGAATGTCTCTTTCCAAGGCGTTAAAGCAACGAGAGGGCCAGGTGTGTTTGGTTAGCAGTTTTAGTGATAACCCCTTGAAATTACAGAGAAACTAATATCAAAAATGTTGCCGCAAAGCAATAAATCCAAAGTTTTTGTCCGTAAGTACGGACACCTGCGGGACTTACAGTTTGCGAATTTTGAGTTAAGTACTGAAATAGACAACGAAATTTTTGTTTGGATTTGCCGTTCGGAAACACGGACGGAGTTTGCAGGATTTACACGATCATTATAGATCGCTTTTTTATCGCAATCCGTTTTTCGCCCAAGTTATAACGATAGAAGCTCTATAAGGTTCAAGTCATATTATACGGCTATTAGGCAAAACGATTAGTTTGTTGTGCAGTTTTTACGGCATCGAAGATGCAATGTTTTTCGATATGAACTTAGTTTTAATTATAAGAAGGTTGAATCTCGTTTTATTGTCTACTTGTTTTACAGTGGTGACAATTGCCGCTTTTAAAGCGAGTGCAGTTCCCGGGTTTCTAAAAATCGGTGATAATTCTATTCCTCAGGCTGTGAAAGAGGCGTCTAAGGCAGTGTTTAGAATTTACAGCCAAGGCGGAAAATTCGATCAATCCCTTAACATGGCCGATGCGACAACAGTTCAGGCGGCCAGAGAACTTTTAAAAGACGACCGGTGGGAACTCATGCAAATAGAATACTGTGAAAAACACAAAATTCAAATTTGCCATCTGTTTGTCGAGACGGGACAAGGAACTTTATTTTTAGCAAAAAATCAAAATACTGGTTTTACAAATCTTCATAATTTTTTTCAAATACTCTCAAAGCAAGTTCAGGAAAGAAACTCCGTTACCCGTACCGAGATAAATGACACTTTGAATTTAACGCCACTTTTCTTTGGAACGACAGATACAGAAAATCAGTTCAACATGTTTAATCCAAAGACTGATTTTGCTCAGCTTATTTTTTTTAATCCAGATGTCACCCTATTTGATGGAACAAAAGAAGCCATGCTGAAACCCCTTGGCCGATTAAGTGATGTTTTGCAAATAAATTTTAGTAAACCGCATCAAGGAAGTTTTTTGAAGATTGCAGACAAGAAACCGAAGGTTGGAGACAAACTCTATTTAATCGGATTCCCAATAGCAACAGGTGATAGAAAATTATTAGGTGTAGAAGATTCTGATGGTACCTCTATATCTTTTAGCGCAGGTAAAATGATTGACGTGTCCACCTGGTCAAAGCTGACAGGCAATTCCTTAAATTCGATAACATTGGATTTATTTGACAGACACATGATTCTTGCTGATTTCGATTGTGAACATGGAAATAGCGGTGGACCAATCTTGAATGAACAGGGCGAAGTTGTTGGTATTATGATGGCTTTATGGAAAGACATAACTAAGACACCCAGTCCTAGAATTTGCGGCGGACTAAATTCTATCGACAGATTAGAGTTAGATTCGCTTTGGCAATCATTAGCTCAATAACACTTCATCTTGAGATTCCTAAATCCAAAGCACCTGAGCTTTTTGAAGCCTCAGGTGTCCATGCTCCGTCCGCAAGTGCGAACACCTTTGAAAGGCTAACCATCCTGATCTGGATAGGTTCTTGTGCTTTTTAATCATCTGGCGTTACTTCTAAAAAACCGGTCAAATCGTATAAAATTGAGCTTTAACGAAACCGATGACCTGCCGCGATTGATTTCTTTGATGATCGATGACAAGAAGAGCTCGGCATACTATACAAAGCAATGCATTTAAATTTAAAGGGCAAAACGGCGATCATAACAGGAGTATCTCGCAGAAAAGGAATTGGTTCTGCGATTGCAAAAATATTTGCAGCTCAAGGTGCAAATTTGCTTCTGGTCTCCTGGCCCAACTATGACAGATTGATGCCATGGGGTTATTCTGATAGCGAACTCCGGGATACCGTGAACGAAATAAAATCTCACGGAGGTCGATGTGAAGTTTTAGAAATCGACCTTTCGGATCCGACAGCCGCTAAGTTTATTTTTTCTAATGTGAAGGATCTGTTCGGGTCCGCCGAAATCTTGGTAAATAATGCCGTTGTCGATATCAATGCAGATATTTTTTCGACCACCGAGAATCTTCTTCAGCAGCACTTCAGCGTAAACATTAATGCGAATGTCTTCCTCAGCGCTGAGTTCATCCGTTGTTTTCAGAGTTCACATGGCGGAAGAATTATTAATTTAACTTCAGGCCAAGGACTCAGACCAATGCCAAATAATTTACCATATGCCATGTCTAAATCCGCGATTGAGGCGCTCACCTTAAGTCTAAGTGAGGCGGCTGGTGCAAAAGGCATTACAGTAAACGCAATTGATCCTGGTCCAACCGATACCGGCTGGATGACCGAATCTTTATCGAATGAACTTGCTGCATGCTCACCTTTCAAACGTGTCGGGCTACCATCAGATGCTGCAAATCTCACAGCTTTTCTCGCTTCGGATGAGAGTGGGTGGATAACTGGTCAAATTTTAAGATCTCGAGGCGGTTTGTAATCGATCATCAAACACTTCTTTTTGTAGCTCAAAATAAAAAAGCGGTTCTGCCTTTGTTGGCGGAACCGCTTCCGTTAACACAATTTCAAATTTAGCCCTTTCAAGGCTATCCTTCTGAGAGACTTAAATTAGTCATAAGTTTCATAGTACTGGCCTTGGACTTCTGTCACTTTAGCTTTCGCCGCAGTTTCCAAATCCTGTTCGACTTTACGCACAGTCTCGGGTGAAAGATCCATTTTTTTAAGTTCATCTAAAGCCTGATTTCCAGTTTCCCTTTTTATCGAGCTTTGAATTTCATCCATTTTTATTTTTTCTGAAGCCTCTTTTTCTTTTTTATAAGCCACTAGTTCCGCATGAACTGAGCCATGACTGCATTTTGCAATGCGAGCAATTTCTCTATAGGATAACTTTGCATCAAGTAGCGACCTGATTAGTACTGAATTTCGTTTTTTGACTCTGCCAATGCGTTTTCCTTTAGCTTTTGCATTTGCCATTCCCGCCCGAACACGCTCGATGATCATTTCTCGTTCAAGCTGAGCTAATGCTCCTAATATGATCCAGATATCCGGTGAAAGTCTAAGTTCGCCTAAGTAAATACTATGCTTTTTTGGTTTTCTATTTTTCTTAATTTGAAACACTTTTGCATCCTT
>JAYUWH010000159.1:0-3048 GCA_043753645.1 Bdellovibrionales bacterium | reverse complement strand
CCAATTTAACAATTGATCAAATTGACTTACTTATTGTCGCAACACTTACGGCAGATTACAAAATGCCGGCAGCAGCCTGTTTGGTTCAAGCAAAACTTGGAGCCAACAACATTATGGCCTTTGACTTAAATGCCGCGTGTTCTGGTTTTGTTTATAGTTTATTTGTGGCGGATCAGTTCATTCGCACCGGAGTTTACAAAAACATCATGGTCATCGGAGCTGAAAGTCTTACTCGCTTAATGAACTACAAAGACCGTGATACCTGTATCCTATTTGGAGACGGCGCCGGCTGTTTTATTTTAAGTCGCACCGAGCCCACAGACCCCAATTATTTAATAACTGCACATGCCCATGCGGAAGGCGCCCACGCCGAATTATTATGGGCAAAATCTGGCGGCACCCGTCATCCGTTCTCGCAAAAAGTTTGGGATGATGGATCTCATTTTATGCAAATGAAGGGTAAAGAAATTTTTAAAAATGCCACTCGCACGATGGTTACAGCATGTGTTGAAGCCTTAACAGCTGCCAACACTAAGGCCAGCGATTTAGACTGGATCGTGCCCCATCAAGCTAATCTAAGAATTACGGAAGCCGTTGCAGATTATTTACAATTTCCAATGTCAAAGATTGTATCTACTGTGCATGAAACCGGAAATACATCAGCAGCCTCTATTCCAATCGCGTTTGATATGGCGATTAAAGACGGTCGCATTAAGCGCGGCGATCTTATTTTATTAACAGCATTCGGGGCAGGCCTCACGTCGGGTTCAGCACTTCTTCGCTATTAATTTCAATCACTTACTATAATTACTGGTTGTAGTTAATAATTCATTTCTGAGGTTACCAATGTTAGGATTCGTTTTTCCAGGACAAGGCAGTCAATCCGTGGGTATGGGCACATTTCTTCACCATGAATTTCAACAAGCAAAAGATATTTTTGCAGAAGCTTCAGAAGCGATCGGTATTGATTTAAAAAAATTATGTTTCAAATCAACCGCTGAAGAATTAGCACTGACGGAAAATACTCAGCCCGCAATTTTAACAGTTTCAGTTGCAACTAGTCGGGTTTTACAAGACGTGTTTGGCTTAAAGCCACAGCTAACTGCCGGCCATTCTATTGGTGAATACGCCAGTCTAGTGCTTAGCCAGTCATTGTCTTTTTCCGATGCAGTGAAGGCCGTAAGGCTTCGTGGGCAAGCCATGCAATCGGCTGTTCCTGCGGGTCAAGGTGGTATGACAGCGGTGCTAGGGCTTACGGAAAAACAAGTTGAATTTCTTTGTGCATGGGCCTGTAAAAGCTCAGGATTTTCTCCGCTATCAGTCGCTAATTACAACTGCGATGGACAAATCGTGATCAGTGGAAATAAACAGGCGTTAGCGTGGCTAAAAGATAATTTTAACCCCGAGATCCTTCCTGATCAGCCGAAAAAAGCGCGCCTTATTCCACTGCAAGTGTCAGCTCCGTTTCACTGTGAAATGATGAAGCCAGCACAACTAAAAATGGCAGATTTTTTTAAAACAGTTAAGTTTTCAGATGCAAAAATACCGATTCTGCAAAATGTGAATGCGTCTAAGGTTGTTGCGGCTCAAGAGCTGAAAGAAAATCTTATTCAGCAAGTTTCAGCGCCTGTAAAATGGACCCAAACTATGCAGCAGTTTAAGACTGAAAACTGTTTAGAACTAATCGAATGCGGACATGGAGCTGTTCTCAAGGGATTGTTTAAAAAAGCAGATGCTGAACTATTTAAAGTTTACTCCACCAATTCTTTAGACGACCTAAAGGCCCTTGAACAATTAAAATAATGCAATGCGGTCGATACGCAAATACTCAATAAAAAAACTTGAGCAAAAACTCCAGTTCAGTCATCGTGAGCATGTTTATGAATTCATTAGACCTATCAGGAAAAAAAATATTCGTATCCGGTGGAAGCCGCGGTATTGGTGCAGCCATTGTTACTTACTTGGCTCAGCAAAATGCCCAAGTTGCATTCACTTATTCTGCAAACGAAACCTTGGCTCATGAGTTGGTAAAAACTTTGCCTGGTTCGAATCACTTTTGTCTAAAGCTAGATATTGCGAATGAAGCCAGCGTTGAAGCCTGTGTGTCTGAAGTTTTACAAAAATGGACGAACGTTGATGGCGTAGTGAATAATGCGGGCATCACTAAAGATCAGCTGTTATTGCGTATGAAATCTGAAGATTTTTTAAATGTTATTCAAACTAATTTAGCTGGATCTTTCTTTGTGACCAAAGCCTTCAGTAAATCTATGTTGAAAGCGCGCAAGGGAACTTTTGTGAATATATCGTCTGTGATTGGAGCCATGGGAAATGCAGGCCAGTCCAATTACGCGGCTAGCAAGGGTGGCTTAGAAGCTTTTACCCGTTCTGTGGCCTTAGAATTCGCATCGCGCGGCATTCGCGCAAACTGCGTGGCCCCGGGATACATAAAAAGCGATATGACAGCGGCATTATCTGACGATCAGCTTAAAATATTTGCCGATAAAATTCCGTTAGCCCGCCCTGGTGATGCGGCTGAAATTGCCTCGGTTGTTGCGTTTTTGTTAAGTGATGCAGCATCGTACATTACTGGTCAAACGCTTCATGTAAATGGTGGAATGTATTTGAATTAGCAGTTACATTATTTTTTTAAGAAATAATTAATTAAAACAAGAATGACTAAAAGGAGATTTCAATGTCAGTTAACGCAAAAGTAAAAGATATCATCGTCGAGCAATTAGGTGTGGATCCAGAAAAAGTAAAATCAGAAGCTTCATTTATCGATGACTTAGGCGCTGACAGTTTAGATATCGTCGAACTTGTTATGGCTATGGAAGAAGAATTTGATCTGGAAATTCCTGATGAAGACGCTGAAAAATTAAAAACAGTTAATGATGTGCAAACTTACTTATCCTCAAAAGGAAAAGCGTAAGCCTTGATCGCAAAAACCAAAGTAAACGGCCAAAAGCGAGTTGTTATTACCGGGGTTGGAGCTATTTCTCCCCTTGGTTTAACTTTGGCTGAATCCTGGGATAACGCTTTAAAAGGTCA
>JAYUWH010000158.1:0-3050 GCA_043753645.1 Bdellovibrionales bacterium | reverse complement strand
GTCGCATTCCGGCCGCATTTTCAATTTTTAATTTGGTTGCTAGATCGGTAAGAACTTGAATGTTTTTTGATTTTAAATCTTTTGAATTTAACCAGCTTTTTTCTTCGTCCGTTAAATTAATTTCTGCCAGATCTATTTCAGGCTCAGTATTTTGAGAGTGTTGCAAATTAGCTTGGGGTTGCTGATCATTCTCATCACGACGATCAACACGTTCGCGGAAATCTCGGCGTGGTTGATTATTGTTTTGGTAGCGATGACTGCCGCCCCCGCCTCCACTTTGATTACTTTGATTGCTTTGATGCCTATGGCCACCACCACCCTGATTGCTTTGCCCGCCTCCGCCGCTGTATTTTCTAAATTCCCGGCGGGGTTGATCATTACTTTGGCTTTGATTCTGATTTGATTGCTGCGGCTGGTTTTGAGTTTGCGCTTGCTGTGGCTGAGCAGTTTGTACAGGAGCCTGCGGGGCTACTTGCGAAGGTGCTTCTTGTTGCACCGTTGGCTTAGCTTCAATCTGTTTTTCCAAAGGCTCTGGTGCAGCTTTTTTTAACTCTGGTGCTTCAGGATGTTTTTGTTCGGGTTCTGATGATTCTGTAGTTTCGACAGCTGCAGATTTACGAGGTCTTTTCTTTGTGGCCTCAATGATTACTTCTTTTTTTGCCAAGATGGGCTCCTTATTAACTTCAAACATGAATTTGGACGATGGGCTTAGTTTGAATACTTTTTGATGTACTAAAATCCTTAAGAATTTGTGTGATTTTATTTGTCGATGACGACTGGAATAATATCTCTTACATTCTAGACTAAAGTCAACAAAACAAGAAAAACTGTCTCAAATTGAGAATTGTTCAACTTTTTTAACTACTTAGCCGATACCCTATTTGAACACCAAAAACTAACTTGGAGGTTAGACTATGGAAATTATGAATTCACCCGCTCCGCGAACGCCATTACATTTGGATGTTTCATTTCGCCGCAACTATGCCCGTCAAGATGTCTCAGGAATTTTGAAAAATATCAGTTTATCTGGTGCATTTTTGGAAGTTTCTAGCCACGACTTAAGAGTTGAAGAAAAAGTGAACCTAACGTTTGTTGTCGGCTCGCGCGAAAGAAAAATTGCCGCACAAATTGTTTGGAAAAACTCTTTAGGCGCTGGTATCCGTTTTTTACCTTTAAATAATCGTGATGTGCAAATTGTCGACGACTTAATTTATTATGTTGAATCAAAGCGTATGGGTCACCGTGGGATTTTAGACGGTATTTTGAAAAAAGTATCTTAAGACCAATTCTCAATCCCATTAAAAAAGAGAGCTTCGTAAGCTCTCTTTTTTTATTTTAGCTGGCACTATTTTTATTTAGCCAATATTTAATTCGCTAGCCATCACAGCGGCTTGCTCTGCCGCTTTTTTCTTTTTACGTTTAATTAATACGAAGGCAAGCATAGCTAATAAGACTCCAACGGCTCCTACAATAATCATTTGATTTTCGTCTAAGCCTCCGATGCCTGTCGAAGCTTCTTCTTCAGCAACATTTTTTTTCTTTTTCATCTGCGGTGCCGCAGCAGCAACATCTTCAACTGGTGGTGGCGGAGCGATTTCAGCAGGTGGCGGCGGCGGGGGAGGAGGTAAAGAGGCCGTCGCATCTGGCGGAGGTGGCATTTGCATTTCAGGTTGAACAGGAGGAGCTACGCCTTGATTAGTCGCGCCCATCGCTGGCGCGGGTGGCATCGGCATTTCAGGTTGTGGTGGTGGATTATTTGCTGCCATATTTTGCTGTGGTTGCGGAGGCATGTTGGCTTGTGAATTTTGTGGGGCATCCATTAGCTGTGGCAGCTTTTGATTTGCATTTTGCATTGCTGTTTGAGACGCAACACCTGAATCTGACTTCCAATACCGAATGACATCTCCTTCATTCAGTTTAGTTTTAGATTCAATCGAATTTGCAGTCCACATTTCAACGTAGCCTTTTTCAAATCCAAGAATTTGCTTAGCTACTTTTTTCAAAGTATCGCCTGTTTTAGCCACGTAAGTTTCTGGCATCATGCCCATGTCTTCATAATAAAGTAGCGTTTTTGCAGCATCATCCGGACGATTTGGCGAAACGTAATAAACTTTATCGCCAGGTTTTACTGGGCGTGATTTTAAATAACTGTTTTCAGCAATTTTCTTCAAATCTTTTGATTTATCACTCGCAAATATTTTTTGGCTTATATCTTTCAGTGTTTCACCAGGGCGTGCCACATAAACTGTGTTAACCCAGCCACCAGCTGTTTTGTACGGAACTGTGGTTGAGATTTTTTTCAATCCACCACCAGCTGATTTTATCGGTTTTTCTACGGGCGCCGAAGGCATGTCGTTCATAGCCACATTTGATCCCGAGTTTTCAATAACCGGCGGAGTGTCAGCCATTGGCGCGGGCTCAGCTTGCGGCGTAAGTTCCGTCATTGCTGTTGGTGGCGGTAATTCGGCTGTAGATTCTGTTAAGTTTGTGGGTTGAGGATCTGTCCCAGCAACGATGTCTGTCGGCGAAGCGGAAGCTAAAGGATCGTTCAAACTATTTTCATCCAGAGTCGGTGCCGCAGCAACATCTGCCGGCGGAATATCTGGTGTGTTCGGAACTATGCTATCCACTTTTCCGCTGTCGCTATTTTGCAAATCAGCAGGAGCCGTTTCTCCAAGAGCTGCCTGTAGCGAAGGGTCTGATTCGGGCAAGGTGGCATCTGGATTTGCGGCAAAATTATCTTCGGCTTCAATTTTTTCAACGTCAGCGTTCTCTACGACGGTAGAGTCATCCTGTGATTTATTAGATGTACAGCTGGTTGTTTGAAAACTGATTCCGACTAGGGCTACTAAAATTAACAATTTTTTTGTCATTGGTCTCATCCTTGATAAAATTAAAGAACATCCAGTCCTTAAAAGCATCTATTATATACCGTTAAATTAGATCATAACGATTTTTATAGCGCAAAGCGCTTTATATAAGACTAGACCGAAAACAAATCTAAATATGGACCTATGTCTTGTGATTCAACAGGATATTATTTTTCAAAT
>JAYUWH010000157.1:0-3061 GCA_043753645.1 Bdellovibrionales bacterium | reverse complement strand
CGCTAAAATCGGCCGACCAGCAGCCATATAACTTTGAATTTTTGCAGGAACTGTTAAGGCAAAAATATTTTCATTTTTCAATGTCACTAACAGGACGTCTGCTTGTTTAAATAAATGCGGCATATCTTCATTCGGCTTCTGCCCACAGGTGTAGATGTTTAGGGATAACCGTTCAGATTCAGCACGCACAAAAGACAGATCACTCCCATCGCCGACAATGAGCCATTGCAGATCTTTAATTTCAGGATTTTTCTGACGAAGAATTTCAGCGGCTTTAATAATCGTGGGCAAATCCTGCGCTTTTCCGACATTTCCAGCAAACACAATTCGAAATCCCGCGGGCAATGATTTAGTCCACTCGGGCACTAAGGATATTGGCTCTACAGCTGAGGCCCAGTTCGGAACATAGTGAATTTTTTCAGATTGTACGCCCAACTTGGTAATTCGGTCACGGAATGCTTCTGACTGAATCAGTATTTGGTCACACTGCGAATAAATAAATCGAACCAATACACCAACGATATTTAACAACCAGTTGGCTTTAATTGCACCGACGGCTTGTAAACTTTCAGGCCACAAATCTTGAACCCAAAAACTTAGTGGTCTGCGGTAAATCCATTTTAAAAAAATCGCCGGCAGACAAGATGTGATTGGTGAAGGAGCATAGCATAATAATATATCCGGTCTATTTTTTACTCTGAACACACCAAACAAAATTCCAAAAAAAACAAAAGACAAGTAATTGATAAATAAATTCACAAACCCGGTGCGTCTTTGCATAAGCGGAATACGCGTAACTTTGACAGAGCCATAATTTTCACTCCAAGGACCTTTTAGCAGGCTATAGCCGTTAAAAAAATCGCCTTTTGGATAATTAGGTAAGCCAGTTAATATTTCGACTTGATGGCCTTGTGAAGCCAACTCTGTCGCTAAGCCATTGACGATAAATGATTCGGGCCAAAAATACTGACTGACTATAAGTATTTTCATTTGCCTAATATCGATCGAATGAATTCATCAGATGAATAAATGGTTTGTGCCTTTGGCGTGTCCGATTTTAAAAACCGCAAAATTGCACGCTCGATCGAACGACTTGAATTGGGATCAAAAGTTTCTAACGGCTCAATCACATCGCGCACATAGTCCAATTCAGATGCGAGTATCGGTAAACCGGCATTTTTAGCCTCTAACAGCGGAAGCCCAAAAGACTCAGCTAACGACGGAAAAATCAAACATCGACTTTGCTGATACAACTCAAGCACCTGCGTATGCGATAATTTTTTCTCGTTAAGGATATTTAAACCATTTTTTTGCAAAATTAAAATTGTTGATAACAACTCCGGATACGCATCAGACACCGTGAGCATCAACGACGGAAACATGTCTGCATTTGCCATTCGCTCCCACGCCGCTAGCAGTTTTACATGATTTTTATGCGGATCACCTGATGAGACATACAAAAAATCATAAATCTTTTTCACTGCAGATGTAGGCTTTCCAAATTCTGCAAATGGTAGAACCTCGGGCTTCGAATTCGGAAAGCCTGAAAGCATCATATCTTGCACCGTGGAACTTTGGACGATGACCCGGTTCACATTAAAAAAGAACATCGACAGCCAAAGTTTTTCCAAAATCTGTTTTACAACGACCCGAAATGGAAAATCCATTCGCACCGGCTGCAACAACAAAATATTTTGAAAAAACAAAATGCATTTACCTTTCAGACGAAAAAACGGCGGTAAATTACCAAAACATAAAGTGGTATCAGATTCAGTGGCTAACTGAGCTAGCTGCCATTCTGTTTTTAGCCGATCGATCAAACTGGGTTGTACCGGAATCATTTTGATATGCGGACTTTTATTTCGCCACTGAAATCTGGAATCATGAAAAACTGTCGTTGAAACACCATTTTCCACACAAGCGCGCAAAGTCGCAGACAATAAAGTTGCTCCACCGCCGGTATGAATGTTGGAAGCCTGAATGATCAACATAACTTAAGATTACGAGTGAATAAGAAAAGTGTCTAGAATTAAGTGCTTAACGAAGGAAATCTTCTGGGTTTAACTCAAATTTTTGCGGTTTAAAGCCAAAATCCCGAGCGGCCGCAGAGTGATCGAACACTAGATCTGTGTTCATGCGTTCAGCCATTGTAGGATTCCATTTTCGGTAGCGCGGAAGTATTTTTAAAATAACCACTGCAACTTGAAAAACCGACACGGGAACAGAAATCAATAGTGGTTTTTTATTTAATAATTTAAAGACCCGTTGAACCATATCACGGTACGATAAAACCTCAGAACCAGAAATGTTATAACTTTTGTTGTCGCAAGTTTGATTTAATAACGAAACACGGCAAGCCGCTGCGACATCGCCTGCAAAAATCGGCTGCCGCAAACCCGTGGATTTTCCCAATAGTGGAAAAAAATGAATGCGCTTAATAATTCTCACCAGTTCAGAAATATTTCGATCACGACTGCCGCCATAAATCAATGTCGGCCGCAGGATTGTGTAACTGACATTATTCTTACCGGCCCATTCGGCCAATCGGGACTCACCATCAGCTAACATTTTTGCAACTTCCTGCTCGGCAGAATTGGCAGAATTTGACTTACTAAAAACGCTTGTTGAAGATACCGCCACGACCTTTTTTACACCGTAATGAGCAAGCATTTCGAAATAATTTGGCAAAACCCATATGGGTAACAGACCGATCCAAAGTTCGATTTTTTCAGCTCGAGGAACCGAAGACTTTAAGTCAGGAACAGACCATTTTACGTCACCGGATGCAGTGGGCGTACGGGAAAATGGAACAGGAATTAAATTCTCTTTTTGTAACTGGGAAATCAGATGGGTTCCAACAAGGCTTCGCGCACCTAAGATGCCAACGCGACTAGGATTCATTGGCCTTCTTAGGAATAAAAAACTCAGCGAAATGTTTGATCCAATAGAAAAGAACGACAAAGGCAAAACGCAACCA
This sequence comes from Bdellovibrionales bacterium, assembly GCA_043753645.1. GTDB lineage: Bacteria > Bdellovibrionota > Bdellovibrionia > Bdellovibrionales > Bdellovibrionaceae > Pseudobdellovibrio. The sequence goes on along the minus strand of JAYUWH010000157.1, from coordinate 84 downwards.
GACCCCTGCCGTCACTAAAAACATCAAGCCACCGGGATATTGATGCCGAAAAAATTTATTATAAAATCGGTTCATGCCCTTGTG